>NZ_JBHIRC010000002.1:0-9011 GCF_042196985.1 Bartonella sp. AA97HXZ
AATTCTACTGTTTTCTTGTGTCCTTACAGCTCTGCCTTGTTCTTCTTGCTTCTTCTCATGACGCGCTACAAAGGCATCGGCTTCCTTGCTCCATAACAAAGAATCCTGTGCTACTCCTTCAGAAACTTCTTTAATCCGTGCATTCACATTCTTGATATTTGCATCAAGGCCTGCAAAAGCGGTTCCAACACCTTGAAAGTCACTCTCTGTTACAACTCCATCTTTAGCAATGTAAGATAATTTATACGTTGGCTGTGTAAGAGCTCCATCTTTAAAGGATGCTTCTCCACCTAAAAACTTAGCTACATCCTCACCGATTTTGTTAACCTGTCCACCCGTGATTGCATCACGTGAATCCTTGGCAATCTGACCATCAGCAACATTATGCAAACCTACAGCCGCCTTATCCTTACCTTTGCCTAAAGTCACACTCGTATAATCAGTTTCATCACCTGTTTTATCGTAATGAACAACAGCCGAGTCATCTGATTGAAGGCTGCTAGAAAGATCCTTCAAACCTTTATCAAGCTGCCCCTTGTTAACAGCTTCATTATCCTTTGTTGCTTCACCAACACCTGAAAGTATCCGGTCTTCTTTCTTACTGTTGGCAATATTGAGTTCTGTACCTTCTACTTCTTTACCAATAGTGATAACCTTCGTATTATCATCCTGCTTGGCAAGGCTATCACTGACAACATTGGTCACATCATTATGAACATTCGTGATAGAACTCGCAACTCCAGCAAATGCTTCCGATACACTATTGTAAACCTTTTCCTCACCAGCACTACCATCAGAATTGACAGTTTTAAGCTTGAAGGTAGGTGCAACCCATTCTCCCTTTTCATTATAACCTGCTCCTCCACCAAAATACGTCGCAAACTGTTTTTGCAGATCATAAATCTGTCCACCCGTAATCGCATCACTCGAGCCTGATACTATAGAGCCAGCTGCAAGTGATGTAAGCTTGCTGTTCTCTTTATTGTCCCCATGCGTCGCTACAAACGCACCTTTAGTCTTGCCCCATAACAATGCATCGCCTTGAACTGCTTGCGTAATATTACTTAGTTTTTCATCAAACTTTTTGACCTCATTAGACAGATGAGTGTTCACATTCTTGACACTCGTATCAAGACCCGCAAAGGCGCTACCAACATCGTTATGTGAATTAGTCGTTACTGTACCATCGTCAGAAACATTAGAGATTTTATAAGTCGGAACTGTAAAAACACCCTCTTTAAAGGATGCTTCTCCACCAAGAAACTTAGCTAAATCCTCACCGATTTTGTTAACCTGTCCACCCGTGATTGCATCACGTGAATCCTTGGCAATCTGACCATCAGCAACATTATGAAGACCAACAGCCGCCTTATCCTTACCTTTACCTAAAGTCACACTCGTGTAATCAATGCCGCCATTCTCACCCTCTTTTTTATCGTAGAGAACCACTGCTGAATCTTCTGACTGAAGACTGCTGGAAAGATCCTTCAGACTTGCATCAAGCTGCGCTTTATTGACTGCCTCGTCCCCATTTTGCGCTGCCTTAACACCAGAAAGAATTCGAGCATCACCATCCCGATTTAAAATATTGATTTTATTGCCGCCTCTTTCCGCACCAATAGTAATAAGATCCATCCTATCCTGCTTGACAAGGCTATCACTCACTACATTCGTAATCTCTTTGCTGATCTCATTTTTTACATTCGTAACAGAATTACCAACTCCAGCCAAAGCATCCGCCACATTGCTATAGTCTATCTCTTCAGATTTACCATCATCCTTAACTGTCTTAACCTTAAAACTTGGAGCTTTCCATTGTCCTTGCTCATCATAACCTGCACCTCCACCAAAATAGGTTGCAAGTTGTTCGTTCAGCGAATAAAGCTGTCCACCCGTGACAGCATCCGTTGAATCTTTAGAAACATCACCATCTAAAAGAAACGTAATTTTGCTGTTATCTTGAGTGGCTACAGCTCTGCCTTTTTCTTCTTTGCTCTTTTCATGACGTGCTACAAAGGCATTGGCTTCATCATTCCATAACAAAGCATCACCTTTAACTTGCTGAGTAATATTCGTTATGTTTTTAGTAAGTTCGTTAAACTTATTTGTTACATTATTATTGACATTCTTGATATTGCTATCAAGCTGGCTTTTGTTAACAGCGTCATTATTGTTCTTTGCTTCCCCAACACCAGAAATTATCCGATCCGCACCGCTTTCATTTGCAATATTGATTTCTGTGCCACCTACTTTTGCACCAATAGTGAGACGACTCGTTGTCTTATCTTGCTGAACAAAGCTTTCGCTTTCCACTTTGGTAATCACATTATTAACCTGTTCAGTCAATTTATTCTGAACATTCGTGATAGAACTTCCAACACCTGTAAGTGCATCAGCTACATTCGTATAGTTCTTGTCAAAAGAAGTACCATCCTCACTAAACTGCTTGATCTTGAAATCCGGTTCTCTCCATATGCCCACTTCATCATATCCAGCACCTCCACCAAAATAGGTTGCAAGCGTGTTACCCATTGTATAGAGCTGACTACCCGTTACAGCATCCGTTGATTTAGTGCTAATCTCACCATTTGCTAGAAACGTAATTCTACTGTTTTCTTGTGTTCTTACAGCTTTGCCTTTTTCTTCTTGCTTCTTCTCATGACGCGCTACAAAGGCATTGGCTTCATCATTCCATAACAAAGAATCCTGTGCTACTCCTTCAGAAACCTCTTTAATACGTGCATTCACATTCTTGATATTTGTATCAAGACCAGTAAATGCACTACCAACATCTTTAAAAGAGCCCTCTGTTATATTACCCTTTGTATCAATCTTGGATAAGTTATAAGTTGGTCCCGTCATAGCAGAACCAGCAACTCCTGCACCTCCACCAAAATATTTTGATGTATTGGCCATAGCCGTTTCCAGATTTCTCGATGTGGACGAAAGACTCTCATTGGTTTTGCTTAACTGTGAAAAATTAACTGCATCGTTCGCTCCAGTGCCATCAGACACTCCTGTAATCTTTTTACCCCCAGCATCTATCCCAGAAATGATTATTTTCGGTCCACCTGTAATCACTAAGCCTGTTGCATCTAAGGTACTGCTTCCTGCATTTACTTTATTGACTGCAATATCCTTAGCTAGATCAAATTTTATATTATTGTCATCTTTGCCTTTGCTAATTTGAAGATTTTCACTTGCCGCTGATAAATCGATCTTGCTCTCTATACCGATAGTTGTAGCATCTGCACCACCAACAGACAGCTGCCAACCTTTATCTACGTAATTTTGTAATGACTTTATCTGCGCAACATTTACTGCATCAGTCAGTTCAGAACCAGCTGCTACCCCTAAGAAACATCACCATCTAAAAGAAACGTAATTTTGCTGTTATCTTGAGTGGCTACAGCTCTGCCTTTTTCTTCTTTGCTCTTTTCATGACGTGCTACAAAGGCATTGGCTTCATCATTCCATAACAAAGCATCACCTTTAACTTGCTGAGTAATATTCGTTATGTTTTTAGTAAGTTCGTTAAACTTATTTGTTACATTATTATTGACATTCTTGATATTGCTATCAAGCTGGCTTTTGTTAACAGCGTCATTATTGTTCTTTGCTTCCCCAACACCAGAAATTATCCGATCCGCACCGCTTTCATTTGCAATATTGATTTCTGTGCCACCTACTTTTGCACCAATAGTGAGACGACTCGTTGTCTTATCTTGCTGAACAAAGCTTTCGCTTTCCACTTTGGTAATCACATTATTAACCTGTTCAGTCAATTTATTCTGAACATTCGTGATAGAACTTCCAACACCTGTAAGTGCATCAGCTACATTCGTATAGTTCTTGTCAAAAGAAGTACCATCCTCACTAAACTGCTTGATCTTGAAATCCGGTTCTCTCCATATGCCCACTTCATCATATCCAGCACCTCCACCAAAATAGGTTGCAAGCGTGTTACCCATTGTATAGAGCTGACTACCCGTTACAGCATCCGTTGATTTAGTGCTAATCTCACCATTTGCTAGAAACGTAATTCTACTGTTTTCTTGTGTTCTTACAGCTTTGCCTTTTTCTTCTTGCTTCTTCTCATGACGCGCTACAAAGGCATTGGCTTCATCATTCCATAACAAAGAATCCTGTGCTACTCCTTCAGAAACCTCTTTAATACGTGCATTCACATTCTTGATATTTGTATCAAGACCAGTAAATGCACTACCAACATCTTTAAAAGAGCCCTCTGTTATATTACCCTTTGTATCAATCTTGGATAAGTTATAAGTTGGTCCCGTCATAGCAGAACCAGCAACTCCTGCACCTCCACCAAAATATTTTGATGTATTGGCCATAGCCGTTTCCAGATTTCTCGATGTGGACGAAAGACTCTCATTGGTTTTGCTTAACTGTGAAAAATTAACGGCATCGTTCGCTCCAGTGCCATCAGACACTCCTGTAATCTTTTTACCCCCAGCATAAACACCTTCGGTGGTTATTTTCGGTCCACCAGAAATCACTAAGCCTGTTGCATCTAGGGTACTGCTTCCTGCAGTTACTTTATTGACTGCAATTTCCTTAGCTAGATCAAATTTTATATTATTATTATCTTTGCCTTTGCTAATTTGAAGATTTGTACTTCCAGCGGAAAAATCTACCGCGCTGTCCATGATAACGGTCGTATCATCCTTACCCCCAACAGATAGTTTCCAACCACCATTTCTTACGACACTTTCTAAGTCTTTTAACTGTACAACATTTACTGCATCAGTAGGCTCACTACCAGCTGCTACACCTGTAATCTGCCGCGTCATGCCCGTACTTTTATTACCAATACTAACGGCACCCTGCTTACTTTTCCATTGCGCTTCAGTGCTTTCTGTTGCCCCCTGCAGCGAAGAAGTATATCCTGAAACACCTGCAGCCCTATCAGCGATAGCATCACTTCCTATAGCAACACCTCCCGCAACCGTCACATTAGAGCTAGCGCCTATAGCAATTCCCTGCAACGCCTGCTCCTTTGCATATGCATTGTACCCCATAGCAATCGCTTCATTTGCATAACTATGTGCTTTACTACCGAAAGCTATTGAAAAATCACCAACTGAAACTGTTCTCTCTTTTTCATCATAACTATCGGTTAGAGAAGAGCCGATTGCAATGCTATTTTTAGTATTTCTACTACGACCAGCTAAAGCAGTTAAGCCGATAGCAATCCCTTGGTCAGCCTTCGTCTGCGCTACTTGCCCGTACACAATAGCATCATGAGAATTTCCCTCAGACCGTACACCATTGACAAGAGGATTACCCAACACCCCATCCCTAGTCATTTGACCGCCCGTTACAACTCCTGGAGTTAAAGCTGCTCTTGTTATTTTTTTACTTCCAGCATTCATATCAATTGAACGTATCGAATCGCTGGTTTTTGCCAAAACATTCACTATAGGACTATAATCACTTACACTAGTAAGAGTTTTGGTTAAAAAATTTGCATAGTCTTCAGAATCATTCAAACCAGCAAAAGAGAGAATGCTTTGTGGATAAGACACACCGGCACTTTTTACACCTTCAAGAAACGTGTTTCTAAAATCAGGATTTGCTGAAAAAACAGGCGTAACATTCGATAAGAATGTAGCCGCTGTAGCCAACGAAAGAACTTTAACAAAAGAAAAACGAGAACGTTTTAATTCACTCGCAGCTTGTGGGGCATATAATTTTTTCATAACAAACTCTCCAATGAAAAAACTTAGAAACACCTCCAAAACATAAAAAAGACACATTTTAGCATTATCGATATCTTTGGAATTTAGAGTAGACGATCATTGCTTAGAGTGTGA
Source organism: Bartonella sp. AA97HXZ (assembly GCF_042196985.1). NCBI lineage: Bacteria > Pseudomonadati > Pseudomonadota > Alphaproteobacteria > Hyphomicrobiales > Bartonellaceae > Bartonella > Bartonella sp. AA97HXZ. The sequence continues at coordinate 5,838 of NZ_JBHIRC010000002.1, forward strand.
ACATTTTGAGTCTTTAGTTTTGTTTGTGCTCTCTTTATTGAGACCTAAATGTTTGTTTTTTGATTATGTTTTGTGGACATAAAGATGACACATTTAGAGTCTAATCGTTTTAGTGTGCTGTTTTTTTTAACTAAAAAGGGGTCTTTATATTTAATATTACTTTTTACTTGGTAGCGGTTACTATAAAATCCTTTGTACTAGGTTTTAGTATGTATTTTCCTAATTATAGACTTTATTTTTATTAGAAAGCATGGTTTTGTTAATAATAAGTAAAGTAAAAAGAAATTGTAATATGTCCGGAATATAGTTTTCCTTGGATAACTGGCTTTTTAGTTGGATTTTTTCTTTTTAATATATCATATAATGATATATGCGTGGTCTCGTGATGTACCTTTTATCTTTACGCACTACTTATCCTCCCCTTTGAAAGTTATTTTATCAAAATGAGTCTTACTAATATACAATTCCATATAGCTATAGACTGTTCAAGAAAATAGCAACATAAAAATATAGCTTTTTAGCAATATGGATTCTACTGTGATCTTTTTTCAACAAAAATATAGAAAAATCTTCTATAAAACCTCACAGTCTATAGCCTCATCAAATATTATGCTTATCTCTGGGTAAATACTGTGCGTCTGTAAAAAAAATCACCCTTATTTCAATTAATAAGGGTGGATGTTTTGTTTTCTTTTCGTTGTTCGTATTATTTTATTTTCAGAGTGATTGCACCACCTATGCCCCAATGACCACCAGCACTCGTGGCAGAGAGATTAGAGCGGATTTTTCCGTTTTCAGATGTATAACCAGCACCAAGAGCAAATGCGGATTGTCCACGCCATGTGCCGCTACCAAATGAGACACTCAAAGATCCTGGCTCGTCGAAGTAACGTAGGTTGGATACTGCTAGACCAACGGCGGCTGCTTGCCTTGCCTCTTTCCGTACGCTCTTAATATCATAACTTAAAATATTAAACTTCATATCTGTATATCGGTCAGACCGATCAACAGCATCATCAATGGCATTAATAACAATATTATCCACCCGACTATCCGTATATTTTTTTGCATCATCGAGAACAATTTTCATCTGTTGCTGAGTGTAATCATGCAGTTGACCACCATTCACAGCTTCTTTCGAACCTTGTTCAATGCGACCATTGGCAACATTATCAATCATAACAGGTTCACTTTCGTTGCCACCTTTTAGAGTGATCTTATTGGTTTTTTTACCATCAGCATCTTTATCATAGTTAACTGCACCATCAGAAAGATTATTAACCGTGTTCTCAATATTATCAACTCTGTCTTCAATATTGAAAACCGTTTCACCAATATTCGTAACCGTAGTGGAAATATTGTCGACTCTGTTTTCAATATGCCTAATATCTTTTTCAACGCCAGTGATACGTTCGTTGGTTTCCCAAAGCTGTCCACCATTGACTGCATCTTTTGAACCTTCTGCAATTTTACCATCTGCTACATTGATAATCTTACTTGGTTGACCATCATGGCTAGCGTCATAAGCTTTTTTCTGCTCATTCCAATTTAAACCATTGGACGAGACATTGTTTTCAACACTTTGAATACGGTCGTTTATCTTAGACATACTCTCACTTACGCCGTCAAAAGCACTGGCAACGTTATGATAATCCTTCTTTTCACCAGAGCTCCCGTCAGCTTTGAATTGTGCTATCTTGAAAGTAGGAGCAGTCCATTCTCCATTATTATAGCCAGCGCCACCACCAAAATATGCAGCAAGCTGATTACTCATCAAATAAAGTTGCGAACCATTTATAGCATCGGTTGAGTTAGCAGAAATATCTCCATTAGCAAGAAACTTAATTTTGCTATTTTCTTTGTCTGCTCCATGCTGTGCTACAAATGCCTGCTCATCATTGCTCCACAATAGAGAATCTTTAGAAACGCCCTCAATTTTCTGAGTAAATTCATTTGCTACATGTGTTAAGCGGCTATTCACATTGTTGATATTGTCATCAAGCCCTGTCAAAGCGTCACCAACATTATTATGGTCTTTAGATACTGCTACGCCATCTTCAGAAATGCGCGATAAATGATAGAGCGGACCGAACAAAATACCGTCGCTAAATTCCGCATTCCCACCCAAAATGTTTGCTACATCTCCAGATATTTTATTAATTTGGTTCCCATTGATCGCATCATGCGAATCTTCAGCAATTTTCCCATCTTTAACATTATGGAGGGAAACTGGTGCTGTAGTCTTATCACCACCCAAAGTTATGCTATTATAATTAACGGTATCGTTTTCTTTATCATAGAGAACTGCAGCAGCACTTGTAAGATTAATATCATTAGAAATCTTCTCTATACTTTTATCAAGCTGGGCTTTGTTAACAGCTTCATTACCATTCACAGCTGCCTTCACACCAGAAATTGTCCTATCGTTGCCTGCATTATTTGCAATATTAATTATAAAACCTCCTGTTTCCTTACCTATGGTAATAGTACCTGCATCTCCTTCCTGCTTAACAAGGCTATTCTTTGCTGCATTAGTGATTTGATTTTGGATATTCGTGATAGAAGTATCAACAGCATTAAAAGCAGAACCAACATTATTATGAGAATTACCCTGAATTGTATAAGTGGGAGCCTTACCGTTAGATACATCTGCACCACCACCAAAATACTTTGATATATTTTTAGCAATTGTTGTCAGATTATTTGTAACAGTGTTAACATTCTGATTAGTAGCAAAGAGCTGCGAACCATTCACTGCATCGGTTGAATTAGCAGAAATGTCTCCATTGGCAAGAAACTTAATTTTGCTATTTTCTTTGTCTGCTCCATGCTGTGCTACAAATGCCTGCTCATCATTACTCCACAATAGAGAATCTTTAGAAACACCCTCAATTTTCTGAGTAAATTCATTTGCTACATGTGTTAAGCGGCTATTCACATTGTTGATATTGTCATCAAGCCCTGTCAAAGCGTCACCAACATTATTATGGTCTTTAGATACTGCTACGCCATCTTCAGAAATGCGCGATAAATGATAGAGCGGACCGAACAAAATACCGTCGCTAAATTCCGCATTCCCACCCAAAATGTTTGCTACATCTCCAGATATTTTATTAATTTGGTTCCCATTGATCGCATCATGCGAATCTTCAGCAATTTTCCCATCTTTAACAT
>NZ_JBHIRC010000002.1:9111-62696 GCF_042196985.1 Bartonella sp. AA97HXZ
TACCCTGAATTGTGTAAGTTGGTGCTTTACCATTAGATACATCTGCACCACCACCAAAATATTGTGATGTATTTTGACTTACACTTGCAACGTCCCGATTAACCTGCTCCAACTGCGCAAAATTCACTGCATCATCAGGTTCTTCCCCAGCTGCCACTCCTGTAATCTGCTTATTGCCAGCATCAATACCATCCACAGTTATTTTAGCCCCATCAGCAAACAAAATGCCATCATCACTGATAGAGCTTCTCCCAGCGGTAACTCGTTCCACTGTAATATTATTAGCTAGATCAAATGTTACATTATTGTTTTCCTCACCTTTTGTAATCTTAAGGTTGTCACTTGCAGCCGACAAATCTACAGTATCTTGTACACCAACAGCTTTAGCATTTTTACCTCCAACAGATAGTGTCCAACCTTGGTCTACGTATTTTTGTAATGATTTTAACTGTGCAACATTAACGGCATCAGTGTCGCCACTACCAGCTGCCACTCCTACAATCTGGCGCGTTTTTTTTGATTTAGCATCACCAACACTCACTGCACCTAGCGTACTCGCCCATATCATGTCGTCAGAATCTGAAGGGCCTTTAGTTAAAGAATTATACCCGATAGCGCCAGCAGCAACATCAGCCACAGACTCGCTCCCAAGAGCAACACCCTTATGCTCAGTCGCTCTTGCATCTGAACCAATCGCTATCGAAAGATCTGTTTGAGCTTGAGCACCATAACCTATAGCAATTGCTTTTTGTCCACCTGCAAGTGATTTGTTACCGAATGCAATACTATCAACGCCTTTTGCTTTTGCACGCCCACCAATAGCAATCGTATTGCTTGCTACTGCTTCAGACGCAACCCCTATAGCAATACTTGCTTGTCCACCTGCAAGTGCAGCAATACCAAAAGCTTGTGATCCCCCAAACTTTGCAGTTGCACCCGCTCCAAATGCTGTTGAATAATGCCCCGTTGCGGAAGATCCACACCCAGTTGCAAAAGAATACACACCATAAGCTTCAGGCAGAACATTTGAAAGACCACCGGTTGCTTTTCCCATATATCCCCCCTTACCGGTCAGACCATCATCAACCCAATTAAGCTGAACCTTCGCCCAGTTAAAAGGACGCTTGCCATTAATCTCTTTATTCATAGAAACTCTTTCATATAGTTCCTCTGCAGTGATTTGGTTATTAGTACCTTGATTGCTTCCACCACGATCAACAACATTAAACACGCCACAGTAATCCTTATCGCCAGCTAATACAATACTGCCATGGCTAGCGTATTGATAAGACACGCTAGGACCACTTGTACTTTGAAATTTATCACCTGTTATCGCAAGATTTGCAGCAACCACAGGAGAAACACTCGACAAGAGCGTCGCTATAACTGTTCCCAATGAAACAGCTTTAATCAAATTTGGTGTTGAATATTTTTTCATAATACCCCCTCATAACAATAGATTAAAAACACAAAAAAGGTGTGTTCTAGAGCTTTCTTATTTCCCTTGCGTGTTCCTGCTTTTACAGCGTGTTTTGGGACATAAATAAAATTAAGACATAAACTGTTGTTTCTACAGTGTCTTTAGAGGGTAACTAGGGGTAGGTTCGTGAAAGTCAATTTGAGGAAGGTAAAAAAATACTTAATATTAGAATGGATTTCATTTTTCTATCAAAGGTTGTGTATCGTTTTTAGCTTTGATCTCTTTGAAAAAGGTATAATTTTTGTGCCTATTGATCATCCGCTTAGGCATCAGTTTATTTTTCGTGAGTAAGATCTTTTATTTCATTAGAGGATTTATGAAAGCTTTTTACTAAAATGCCCCATCTATATCCTTACTCATGGTAATGTGTCTCGTTGCTGTATCCTATTTTACAAAAATACTCACTGCTACTTGTTCTTTTATTCCCTTCAGTTGTGAAAAATTCACTGCATCAGTATTGCTAGTTCCTTCTGCAACATTTGTTACTTTTTTACTTGCCGCATTAATATTACCGGTGGTTATTTGCGGGACATCAGTAATTACTAAGCCTGTTGCATCGACTTTTCTTTTCTCTCCTAATGTTATGCTTTTCAATGCTATATCATTAGCCAAACCAAATATGAGCTTATTTTCATCGTCCTTATCTCTTTTAACCCTGAAGTTACTTCCTCCCGATGAAAAATTTATTGTACTATCTAGCACCCATACCTTTAGCTGCCTCACCATAAATAGACAGTTTCCAACCTTTTTTTCTTACGACTTCTTATAAACCCTGCAACTATCTAAGGTTCACTGCATCGGCAGGTTTGCTACCAGCTGCTACACCTATAATTTGTCGCGTTATGTTTTTACTAGGAACACCAATACTTACTGCAAATTTCGTACTTTTCCATTGAGATTCAGTGTTTTTAGCCGGTCCTTTCAGAAGAGACGTATACCCAAAAACGCCATCAGCCCTACCGGACACAGAGTTGTTCCCAATAGCCCCCCATCAACCGTCACTTTAGAATAAGAACCTAAAGCGATACTTCCAACCCCATTTGCTTTTGAATAGAAGCCCATAGAAATAGCTTCTTGAGCAAATGCATATAGCACGGAATGACCAAGTGAAATCGAACCATATTCTAAAGCTTTAGAAACAGCTCCCACTACTGTTGAATAATCACTCTTCGCAAGTTGTATAATCATTTTCCCCGTATTCGCTCTTCTTATTATATTCACTACCTATTGCGATACTGCTTTTCTCTAAAGCGTAAGCCATATTGCCTACAGAAACGCTCCATTATTTTTCCGTTTGCGCTCCACTACCCTAAAGCAATACTTGTGTTTGGAGTACGTTGCATATCTGTAGAGCGTTGCATTATAAAGCATACGTTTAAAACTATACGAAAATAAAAGCTAAAACTGTCTTCTTTTAATAAAGGGTATATTCGTATTTACATTTCTTGAAGCATTTTAATAAATCAAAATAATAGCAATCAATTTTTTAAATCTTTACCATTAAGGTCTTTTATTCTCAACAAAAGTTGTCATAGGCTTTTTATATTCGGATTTTATATAATTACGGGTGTTTTATACATTTAGAATAGCTTTAGAGAGCTCTGGAAGAAAGTAAAAAATTTGCCCTTTTCTTCAATTAAGAAAGAAAAAGGCAAATCAATTTTATGGATTTAGTCGTTTATTAGTTGAGTATCACATTAACCCCTGTACTTATACCCCAGTGACCTCCAGAAGTGGTAATTGACAAGTTGGAACCAATATCACCGTTCTCTGAAGTATAACCTGCACCAAAAGCAAAAGCAGATTGACTACGCCATAAACCACTACCAAATGCGATTGTTAATTTTCCAGGAATATCACTATAGCGTAAACCAGCTACCGCTAAACCAACAGCTGCTGCTTGTCTTGCCTCTTTTCGAACATCCTCAACAGCATAACTTAATGTCGAAAACTTCATATCCGTATACGAATTAGCCTCACTAACGCTATCTTTTACAAGATGAGAAACTTGCTCATCCGTATACTTATTGGCATTTTCAAGCACAAAATCCATCTTATCTTTTAATTGACCGCCATTAATCGCTTCTTTCGAATCCTTTTCAATCTTTCCATCGGCTACATTGGCTATTAATACTGGAGAACTGTCATCTCCACCAACTAATGTAACTTTATTGGTCTTTTTGCCCGTTTTTTTATCTTTATCGTATTGTACAGACCCCTCCGTAACTTTATTTTCAATATCCTTGACCTGATCTGTAATCATTTGCTGAGTTTCCCAAAGCTGTCCTCCATTCACAGCTTCTTTTGAATCTCTGTCTACCTTGCCATCCTCTACATTGATAATCTTACTTGGACTCTTAACACCCTGAGCATCAACATGAGATGCATCATAGCTTCCTTTTTCTTCATTCCAATTCAGACTATTCGAAGAGGTACTCTTTTCAACTTCTTTTATACGATCGTTGATAGTGCTCATGCTGTCATTAACAACATCAAATGCTTCAGAGACATTATTACGCTCCTCTTTATCACCTTTCGTACCATCCTTATTAAAGACCTGAACGGTGAATTTTGGTCCTTGCCAGTTTCCTTCCTTATCATAACCAGCTCCTCCACCAAAATATGAGGCAAATGTCTGTTGAAGTGTATAAATCTGACCACCATTAATCGCATCAGTCGAATCTTCTGATATCTTTCCTTTCGCAAGGAACGTGATCTTGCTGTTTTCCTTTTTACCTTCTTTCTCATGCTGTGCTATAAACGCACCTGCATCATCACTCCACAACAACGCATTTTGCTCAATGTTGCCTGAAATCTCATTATGAAGATTCTTGAAAACCTTATTTACACCGGCAAACGCGGCTGCAATGCTATCATAATCCTTCTCTTCAAAACTTCCATCTTCTTGGAAAGTCATTATCTTGAAACCTGGAAGCGCCCAGCCATCACCATCATACTTAGCATCACCACCAAAATACTTTGCTAGCGACTGATTCAGATCATAAATCTGTCCGCCATTAACCGCATCACTCGAGCCTGATACTATAGAGCCAGCCGCAAGTGATGTGATCTTGCTTGCTTTTCTGTCTTCACCTTCCCCATGCAGAGCTACAAAAGCTTTGTCACCATCGCTCCAAGATAAAGAATCTTGTGCAATTCCCTCTGAGACCTCCTTAATGCGAGCGTTCACATTCTTGATATTGTCATCAAGCCCTTTAAAGGCAGAACCAACATCGGTATGCGGTTTATCTGTTACTTCGCCACCTTTATCAATACTGGATAAATTATAAGTTGGCCCTTTAAAAGCACCATCCTTAAATTCAGCATCTCCACCCAACAATTTTGCTATATCCATTGAAAGGATGTGAACCTGTCCTCCATTGATAACATCCGTTGAGTTTTCCGCAATCGATCCGGCGGCTACATTATGGAGCGCAACAGGTGTAGCATCCTTCCCTTTCCCAAAAGTTACATTTGTATAATCAGTTTGATTATCTGTTGTTTTATCGTAAAGAACAACAGAAGAACTATCAGACAGAAGGGTATCAGAAAGATCCTTCAAACCTTTATCAAATTGTTCTTTGTTCACGGCTTCATTGTTTTTTTCTGCCGCCTTTACACCAGAAAGAGTTCGATCCTTACCACCCTTGTTTGCGATATTGATTTCACTACCTTCTACTCCTTTACCAATGTTGATAACATCTTCATTTTTCGTAACAAGCAAATTACTGATTACATCGCTGATCGCAGTTTGAACCTTTGTGAAAAGTTTACCCACACCTGAAAATGCATCTGATACATTCTTATAGCTTGATTCAGCTTCAGTGCCATCATCATTGATAATTTTGAGCTTAAAATCAGGAACTTTCAATTCCCCATCCTTATATTCAGCGTCATCAGAAAAATATTTTGCAACCTTATCGCCCAGTGAATAAAGTTGAGAACCATTTACGGCATCCATCGATTCTTTCGTAATATCTCCTACAGCAAGCGATGTGATTTTACTTGCCTTTCTGTCATCACCTTCCCCATGCTGGGCAACAAAAGCTTTGTCAGCATCGCTCCAAGATAAAGAATCTTGTGCAACTCCTTCTGAGACTTCCTTAATGCGAGCATTCACATTCTTGATATTGTCATCAAGTCCTTTAAAGGCAGAACCAACATCGGTATGCGGTTTATCTGTTACAACACCTTTTTCATCAATATTCGATAATTTATACTCTGGTACTTTAAAGTTTTTGCCATCAAAGGATACATCTCCACCTAAAATTTTTGATAAATCCTCAGTGATTGCATGAAGCTGGCCACCATTAACGGCATCTGTCGAATTTGTGCTAAGATCTCCACCCGCAAGACCTGTTATTTTTTTACCTGCAGCATCAATACCATCCGCTATTACTTTGGGACCATTTTCAATGGTTAATCCCGTTTTATCTAAAGTGACGTCTTTTAATTTTACACTGTTCAATGTGACATCTTGTGCCAAATCAAATGTTATTTTTTTGTCTTTATTGTCTGTTGTATCACTATTTTTAATCTCAAAGTTTTTGCTTCCAGAAACCAAATTTAATATATCACCCGGCTGAAAGTTTGAAACAGCCTTATCATTAAGAGAAAGTGTCCACCCTTGTGCTACAAATTCTCTTAATTTTTTCAGCTGTGCAATGTTGACGGCATCAGTGTCTGCATAACCCGCTGCTACACCTGTAAGCTGTCGTGTTATCTTATTCGGAGTATCACCAACACTAAAAGCTCCTTGAGTGCTCTTCCATATCACACCATCATCCGTTGACTGGCTCCCTATGGAAGGATCATAGCCAACTGCGGACACTGAGTTACGAGAAACAGATTTATAACCCACAGCAACACCACCCTCAGGAAGTACTTGTACATTTGAACCTAATGCCATACTATTTTTAGCTGTTGCAGCTGAAAGTCCACCTAATGCGATACTATTTTCACCAGATGCATTTGCAAAACCACCTAATGCGATACTATTTTCACCAGATACATTTGCAGAACCACCTAATGCAATACCATTGTTGGCAGTTGCACTTGAAAGCTTACCTATAGCAATACTTTCTTGCCCACCTTTTCCCTCACTGGCAGCAATTGTAATGCTCTCCGTTTCGGCATGCCATTTAAAGATACTATCATCGGTAGCTTTTTTAATCTCATTGTGAAGATTTACATAAGACTTACCCACACCTTCAAAGGCTTTGGCTACATTTGGAAAACTTTCTTCTTCAATCTCATTCGTCTCAGGATTTAAAGTTTTAATTTTGAACTCTGGATTATCCCATTGACCATTCGTAAATTTAACACCACCGCCTAAATATCCAGCTATATGGGTAGCTACAACATTCAACTGACTACCATTTACCACCTCTTGTGAATCTGCACTAAGATCACCAGATGTAACACCCGTTACCTTTTTATTTCCAGCATCAATACCACCGGTGGTTATTTTCGGACCATCAGTAATTACTAAGCCCGTGGCATCGAAGGTATTTGTACCTGTCTTTACGCTCTCCAGTGCAATGTCTTGCGCCAGATCAAATTTTACTTTATTGTCATCTTCGCCCTTTGTAATATTTAGGTTGCTACTTCTAGCGGAAAAATCTACCGCGCTATTCATAAGAACAGTGGTAGCATTTTTATCTCCAACAGAGAATTTCCAACCGTTTTGTCTTACAACTTTTTCTAAGTCCTGCAACTGTCTAAGGTTCACTGCATCGGTAACATTAGAACCAGCAGCTACGCCTGTAATTTGTCTGGTTATACCCTTACTATAATCACCAACACTAACTGAGCCCCGCGTACTTTTCCATTGCGCCTCGATGTTTGTTGCAGGACCCTGCAACAAAGAAGTGTAGCCAAACTCACCAGCAGCCCTATCGGATATAGAATCGCTTCCTAGAGCAACACCTCCCGCAACCGTCACATTAGAGCTAGCGCCTATAGCAATTCCCTGCGTCGCCTGCTCCTTTGCATATGCATTGTACCCCATAGCAATCGCTTCATTTGCATAACTATGTGCTTTACTACCGAAGGCTATTGAAAAATCACCAAATGAAACTGTTCTCTCTTTTTCATCAGAACTATCGGTTAGAGAAGAGCCGATTGCAATGCTATTTTTAGTATTTCTACTACTACCAGCTAAAGCAGTTAAGCCGATAGCAATCCCTTGGTCAGCCTTTGTCTGCGCTACTTGCCCGAAAACAATAGCATCATGCGCTTCTCCCTGAGCTCGTTCACCATAGACAAGAGGATTACCCAAATCATCCCTAGTTATCTGATCTCCCTTTACAACTCCTGGAGTTAAAGCTGCTCTTGTTATTTTTTTACTTCCAGCATTCATATCAATTGAACGTATCGAATCGCTGGTTTCTGCCAAAACATTCACTATAGGACTATAATCACTTACACCAGTAAGAGTTTTGGTTAAAAAATTTTCATAGTCATCAGCAGCACTTACCTTGAATGTCAAAGCAACATTCAGCGCTGTTAAATAATTTTCCTGTGATGAACTAGAAGAATCCAAATCATTCGAAAAAACAGGGGAAACACTGGCTAAAAGTGCCGCTATTGAAGTCAAGGATAGGACTTTAATAAAAGGAAAACGAGAAAATTTTAAATTGCTCCCTGCTAATTTTGTATATAATTTTTTCATAATGAACTCCCCAATGAAAGAAATAACTATAAACACAAAAAAGACACATTTAAACGCTATTAGGTCCTCCAAAATTGGTTTTTCTAAACGTATTCAAAAATTTAGTACCTGACTGAAAAGATAGAGACGTTGTGTTTTAGATTTTATGGTTAATGCGTTTTGCTCTTTTACATTTCCTAAGAAAGTAAATTTTTTTGTGGTGATTGGTTTTTTTAACCTTTAAACTTATTTGTTGTTTTTTGCAAGGGGTAGAGTTAATTTAGCGTATTGTTTTATAGCTTCTTCCAGTAAAGTTGAAATACATTTGAATGGAGATTTTTGTCTTAGTAGAAAGCTTTTTAATAGATTTGTAGAGAGCAAAAGGTTTTTTTATCTGTAGAGTGCTACAGATTTTTCAGATTTAAAAATTAAAGAAGAAAATAATAAACTTATAATTTATGAAAAAACTCATTATCTTATTTTGAAATAAGAAGTTCATTTTGTTGAAAGCGTCCGGTTTTTCTGTTTTTTAAACCTGTATTTATCGTTAGCGCTTATCAATTTATATATATATATTTTACATACCTAACAACAATTCACCCCTGCCTCATGAGACAGGGGTGAGAAGGAATTTTTATGTATTTTGTTTATTATCAATTCAATGTCATATTGAATCCCGCACCTACACCCCAGTGACCTCCAGAAGTTGTTGCGGATATGTTAGAGCGGTATTTTCCATTTTCTGAGGTGTAACCTGCACCAAAGGCAAATGCAGACTGACTACGCCATAAACCAGTACCAAATCCAACGCTTAATTTTCCAGGTGTATCATTGTAGCGTAAGTTAGACACCGCAAGACCAATAGCCGCTGCTTGTCTAGCCTCTTTTTTCACACTCTCAATACTATAGTTTAAGACATCAAACTTCATATCTGTATATTGCTTAGCCCGATCAACAGCATCATCAATCGCATCAATCACAATATTATTAACCCGTTGATCTGTATACTGCTTGGATTCATCAAGAATAATCTTCATCTGTTCTTTAGTATAATCATGAAGTTGACCACCATTTACAGCCTCTTTCGAGCCTTTTTCAATTTTACCATCAGCTACATTATCAATCAGAACAGGTTCACTGGCATCCCCCCCCGCTAATGTGATTTTATTGGTTTTTTTGCCGTTTTCATCTCTATCATAACGAACAGCATCCTCTTCAATGCCGTCAACTCTATTATTGATGTTATCAACTTTGGCATCAATATTGATAACTGTATCACCAATATCAGCAATCGTATTGGAAATGGTATCAACTCTGTTGGTAAGATGCTTCACATCTTTTTCGACACCAGTAACACGTTCATTGGTTTCCCAAAGTTGCCCACCATTGACGGCATCTTTCGAGCCTTTTTCAACTTTACCATCAGCTACATTGATAATTTTATTCGGCTTTCCATCGCGACCAGCATCATAGGCCTTTTCTTTATCATTCCACTTTAAAGCATCTGAATCGACCTTGTTGATGACATCATCAATACGGTTATTAATATTTGACATATTTTTATTGACGTCACCAAAAGCATCAGCGACATTATGGTGCTCTGTCTCAACAGTCGTACCATCAGCATTGACTTGAACAATCTTAAAAGTAGGATCTGTCCATTTGCCATTCTCATATTTGGCACCGCCACCGAAATAATTCGCAAGTTGGTTATTCATGGAATAAAGTTGGTTGCCCGTAATGGCATCTGTTGAACCTTGAGCAATCTCACCATCTAAAAGATACTTCAATTTGCTGTTTGTTTTCTTGCCATCTTTTTCATGACGTGCTACAAATGCTTCTTCCTCATCATCCCACAGTAAAGCATCTTTAGAGAAATTTTCAATTTTCTGATTAAACTCATTGGATACATTCGTTAAGCGTTGATTCACATCTTGAACATTTTTATCAAGACCTGTTAAAGCATCACCAACATTGTAAAAATTAGCCTTCCCTACTTCACCACCTACAATAGCGGATAAAGTATATTTCAGCCCTTCAAAAGCACCGTTAATGAACTTTGCACCACCGCCAAAAAACTTTGCAATATCTGCTGATATTTTATTAATCTGACTACCATTGATTGCATCGTTGGAATTTTCAGAAATGCTACCATCTTTTACGTTATGAAGAGCAACTGTTCCGTTGTTCTTATCGCCGCCCAAAGTTACACTACCATAATTAACACTATTATCGTCATTCTTATCATAGAGAACCGCAGCAGCAGTTACTGTCTCAATATCTTTAGAAATCTTATCTATGCTTTTATCAAGTTGGTCTTTGTTAACAGCTTCATCACCATTTTCTGCCTCCCGCACGCCAGAAATTTTACGTCCTGAACCACCAACACCTGCAATATTGATCTCAGTACCAGCGGTATCCTTACCAATAGTAATAATACCTGATGCACCTCCATCTTGCTTAACAAGACTATTTTTTACCACATCGGAAATCTTATTATCAATATTTGTGATAGAAGTATTAACACCTGTAAACGCTTCCGTAACATTATGATAGGTCTTCCCCTGAATAAGGAAAGCTGGTTCTACACCATTCAGTACATCTGTACTACCCCCAAAATATTTCGATGTATTTTGAGCGACTGTTTTAAGATTGTCAGTAACAGTTGTAACCTTCTTATCCGTAGCAAAAAGCTGTGAACCATTTACCGCTTGCGTTGATGTTTGAGAAAGTTCTCCATCTTTCACACCGGAAAGTGTTCTTTCTTGATTATCTTTATTTACAAGGCTGATTTCAGTACCACCAGTTGCTTTACCCACAGTAATAAGACCATCTTCTCCCTCCTGCTTTACAAGGCTATTTTCTGTTACATTGTTAATCTGATTATAGATATCCGTAATAGAATTATTGACACCTTCAAAAGCATCAGCGACATTATGATGCTTTTTCTCAACAATAGTGCCATCCTCATTACGCTGAGAAACTTTGAAAGTAGGATCTATCCACTCTCCATTCTCATAGCGAGCACCACCGCCAAAATAATTCGCAATCTTATCGCCCATCTTATAAAGTTGAGAACCATTTATTGCATCTGTTGAATCTCCTGAAATATCACCATCCGCAAGGAATTTAATCTTACTATCTGTCTTCTGTCCATTTGGTCCACGCAGTGCGACAAACGCTTTTTCCTCTTCACTCCAAAGTAACGCGTCTTGAGAAAATTTATCAAATTTATCATCAAATTTCTTGTCTACATATTGTATATGTTTATTCACATTCTTGACATTTACATCAAGTCCTTCAAGAGCCTCACCAACATTGTCAAATGTTTTCTGTACTACTGTACCATCTGCAGAAACGGTAGATAAATTATACTGTGGTCCAACAAACACACCATTTTCAAATGAAGTACCACCACCAAAGAATTTTGCAATATCTCCAGAGATTGTATTAATTTGACTACCATTTACAGCTTCCATGGAGTCTTTGGAAATTTCACCATTTTTTACACCTGCAATGGTTCGCTCTCCCTCAGTACCTGTAATATCAATTTTCGTACCGCCTTTTTCAGCACCAATAGTGATAAGCTTCTGATCTTCTTTCCATTTAACAAGACTATTTTCTGTTACATTATTAATCTGACTATAAATATCTGTGATAGAAGTATCAACAGCAGCGAAAGCATCCGTTACATTGTCGTGTTTTGTATTCTGAACCATAAAAGTTGGTTTGATACCATTAAGTATATCTGTCTCCTCACCACCAAAAAAATCCACTATATTAGTAATATAATTAAACAGTTGATGGCCATTTATTGCTTCTGTTGAATCGGAACTGACTTTTCCAACTGCAACGCCAGAAATAATTCGATCCTTGCCTTCAGAGTTCGCAATATTGATTTCGATACCTTCTTTTTCAGCACCAATGGTAATATTTTTTTTACTTTTACTCCATTTAACAAGACTATTGTCTTCTATCTCAAACTTCATTTTATATAATTGTGAAAGATTAACAGCATCATGCTCATTGCTACCATCTGCGACTCCTGTAATTTTTGTATTGGCGGCATGAATACCACCCTTGGTCATTCTTGGGCCATCTTTGATCATGAAACCGGCATTACTCATTCTGCTGTCCCCTGTTTCTACACGACCAACTTTAATATATTCGCTTAAATCAAACTTCACTTCATTGTTATCACCTCTGGTAATTTTTATATTTGTGTTCTCACTCTCATTATTATCATCGTCCTTCTGCTTAACTGCAACAAACTTTACTGTACTTCCTGCCCCAACATCTGTAGCATTATCACCATCAACAGAAAGCTTCCAGCCCGTTTCCATCCCCGCTGTAAAGTCTTTCAGCTGTTTATAATTTACTGCATCAGTATCATCAGTACCAGCTTTCACTTTTGTAATCTTTTTGCCACCAGCATCAATACCATTCACAGTTATGCTTGGACCACCATCAACAAACTTAAAGCCATCGTTGCTCATAATGCTGTTGCCTGTCGTGACACTCGTGAGCTTAAGAGTATCATTCAGAGAAAATGTAACTTTATTACTGTCTTTTGCAATTTTTATATTTTTGCTTCCGTCCTCACCCGCATCCGCAACAAGATCTACTGTACTCCCAGCTTTAACATCTGTAGCATTGTTACCATCAACAGAAAGTTTCCAGCCATTTTCTGCAAGTGTCCTTACCTCTTTCAGCTGTTCATAATTTACAGCATCAGTATCGCCTTCTGCCTTAGCTACTCCTGTAATTTTTTTATCACCAGCATTAATACCATTCAAAGTTATGCTTGGTCCATTACCATCAATAAACTTAAAGCCCTCATCACTCATAATGCTGTTGCCTGTCGTGACACTCGTAAGCTTAAGGTTATCATTCAAAGAAAATGTAACTTTATTACTGTCTTTTGCAATTTTTATATTTTTGCTTCCGTCCTCACCCGCATCCGCAACAAGATCTACTGTACTCCCAGCTTTAACATCTGTAGCATTGTTCCCATCAACAGAAAGTTTCCAGCCTGCTTCAGCAAGTGTTCTTACCTCTGTCAACTGCTTATAATTTACAGCATCAGTATCTTCTTCCCCTGCCGCTACTCCTTTAATCGTTTTATTACCAGCATGAATACCATTAACAGTTATGCTCGGCCCCTCATCACCGTCAAATCTAAAGCCAGCAGCATCCATAATGCTGTCTCCTGCTGTGACAGTCATTACCTGAATATCATCAGCTAGATCAAATGTGACATTGCGATCATTATCTTTTTCGATCTTGATATTTTTTGTACCTTTATTGTCAGCTGACTGAAAATTTACTGTACCATTTGGACCAATAGCCGTAGCATTTCCACCGTTAACAGCAAGCTGCCAACTCGTTTTGTTCGCGTTTTTCACCTCTTGCAACTGTTTATAATTCACTGCATCGTTAGGTTCAGACCCATCTGCTACGTTTGTGATCTTTTGCTTGGCTGCATCAATACCATCAATAGTCATGCTTGGACCATCATTACCATTAATAAAAAAGCCGTCTACAGTCATGCGTGAACCGCTTTCACCGTTAACAAAAAAGCCATCATCACTCATCGTGCTTTGGCCTGTGGTGACTTGCGTCAATTTAAGACGATCATTTAAAGTAAATTCAATTTTATGCTTATTATCTGCAGTGTTTTTTGCAATCTTTAAGTTGTCTTTTCCCGCTTCTTTTTCACTTTTCACTGAAAAATCTACAGTATTGCCTGAATTCACATCTGTCGGATCGGTATCGTTAGCAGAAAGTTTCCACCCCCCTCCCCCTGCTATGATATCTTTCATAGCTTTTAGTTGCGCCACGTTTACCGCATCAGTATCTTCACTTCCAGCTGCAACCCCTGTAATTTGTCGTGTTAGCGTACCATTACCACGACCGCCAACTTCACCAACGCTAAAAGCGCCTGTGGTGCTCTTCCATGCTATACTGGTTTTTGTTGTCCCTTTACCTGTTACAGGATCATAACCAGCAACATTCTTGTCTCTATCAGAGATAGCCCCACCACCTACAGCAACACCATCTCTAACAAGCACTTGCGAATTTACACCAATGGCAACCGAATCTTCTTTTTCAGCATAAGCTTGCGTACCTATAGCAATCGCATTTTCAGCATTCGCGATTACTTTTCTGTTAGGATCATTTTCTTCGGTTCTGTCAGAGCGCCTGCCCCCTATTGCAATAGCACCTGAAGCTTTAGCTTCAGCATCTGTACCTATAGCAATCGTATAACTCTTTTCTGCCTTTACCTTTGTACCTAAAGCAATGCTATTTGTACCTAATGCAGTTGCAAGCCCTCCAATAGAAACTGAAGATTTGCCCGATGCTTCTGAGCCTACACCCATAGCAACACTTGCTATACCACTTGCAAGTGCGGAAACACCAAAAGCTTGTGCACCCCCTGCCTTTGCTGTCGCACCTGCACCAAATACGGTTGAATAATTACCCGTCGCTGCAGATCCACAACCCGTTGCAAAAGAATAAACACCATAAGCCTCAGGCATAGCATTAATGATACCACTAGTGTTTGTTCCCATATAAGTAGCATTGTTGGTTAGAATCCCAGCGCCTTGCCAAGTAACCTTTTCAGTGGTCGTGCCGTAAGGACTACGACCTCCAAAAACTTTCTCACCAATAAATCTCTCATATTGTTGCTCTGCGGTTATTCGTTGACTATCAGCAATTCCTTGTTGTTGTTTGCCGCCACGACCAATAACGTTGTCTACACCACAGAAATCATCATCACCAGCAAAAACAACACTCCCATGACTACCGTGTGGATATGCAACACCAGTACCAGGTGTACTTTGACTCGTCCCTCCTACTATCGCAAGATTCGCCGCAAAAACAGGAGAAACACTCGATAAGAGTGTGGCCATTACCGTACTAAGAGAGACAACTTTAATTAAATTTGGTGTGGAATATTTTTTTTTCATAAGAATCTCCTCCTACAGAGTTCAACATCATCACAACGCGCGAAAACACACATGGCAAAACCCTTAGTTTGCGCACTTCAAAAACCAATAAATCAAGACAAAACTCCCCCCTACGATACCGATACTTATCCGGCATCGACCTAAAATCTCTGCAACAACATCGAATCTAGAAAAGTCCCCAACCCTTTTAGCTAGAGGGATTCAAGCTAAAAAATAAATAAAAACACAAAACTTTGAAAATATACTGTTATCTCCATTCAAAAATACTGCGATTTATCTCTTAACAAAAATAGTTTCACTAAAGAGCAATTCTACTTTTCAAATAAAGCGCATCAGAAGAATGGCAAGAGTGTAAAAATTATTTTTTATAAATTTATAAAAATACTTCTCAATAAATTAGCTGTTCTTATAAGCACAAATTTATGATTTTTTAACTTATAGCATAATGTAATAATGACGATTATCATGATAATCTCACTTTTTGTTGCGAGGTAAACTGTTTCAATATATTATACATCTCTTTGAAAGAAATCTGTCTTAAATATAATGATGCACGCTCTGTAAAAAGTTTTAACGTGCTCATCTTATCATCTTCATAAAAAGACAAAAGCGCGCCTATAAATAGTCTTTCGTTCTTCTCTCTTATATATCTGTTACCCTTCTATAGGAACAAAACATCGTCATTGTATTTTCACTGTTGTCCGTATCTTTTCTTCAACCAACAAATATTTCAGGAATGGCACTATATTAGCTTCTTTTTGAAGAAATTTTGTTTGTATCACTACTCGTCATTCTTTTTATGAACCATTTTATCTTTAATCAGAGAAATATATTGATTTATAATGATAGTTTCTCGTTTTTCAGATCGAATAAGAGACTCGAAAATCGTGAGATTTTCACATTCCAAACTTGGTTATACAGCAGAAAATCAAAAAAGTTTTATTTTTTTAAAGGCTGTTCATTCGTATCTTATGAAATTCTAGATGTGCTTTTCAGTTTCGATTTTACGCTTTAAATGTAATTTTAAAAGTGGCAAAGTGGCTTCGACTTCTTCTATATCATTGAGGTTTTGAATAAGCTCTTGCAATCTTCCATAAAGCTCTGCTGCTAATTCCGCAACATCTTCAGGAGAAAGTGTTATTTTTGCATCATGATAGGTCGTATAAACTAAATGTCCCAGCTTTTTCATCAGCCCAGTAGGAATCGCCTGCGGTTTAAAACCAGCTGCTTTCGCCTTTGCCACATCTGAAAACATCTCGCCATTTCCCGTTACTAGCCAATCTAATGAAACACCACAAATTTCTTGATATTTGGAGAGCGCAGAGGCTGTAGGCTCACTTATACCAGTTTCATAAGTTCCTATAGAGCCAGCAGTGATACCAAGATGTTCAGCAAACTGCTTACGCTCTGTAAAACCAAGAGCGTGACGCACTTTACGAAAACGTTTTGCCAACTCAGTTTTAGGTTTTGCTTCCGGACGAGCCAAAAAAAACACTCCAAAATCAATATAATTGTTGACTAAATAATTATATTGATTTACATCTATCATTACTGCCCCTTAAGAAGAGCAGTTATCACATACATAACCCCACAAAAACGGATGTTACAGCATCCATTCAAGCAGGAGCGAAAATTATGACAATTACAAAAATGCAATCGCCGTGGTATTTCTCTGAGCTGCGCCCCTGTAATATAACCTTGGAAAAACTCAAGCCTATCAGAGGCTATTTTCCAGAGTCAAAAACATTTGGACACAGGCCAATGAAAAAACTAAATGCGCCACTGCCAACTCTATCAGTTTGCATGCCAAGCCAATTCTTGCCAACTGCTTTCTCAAAAGTTGCAGTCATATTCTTTCAAAAGCAAAAAGCCTAATACGATTCTCTTCATTTCATGCTGTGTAATATACCACTGAAATCTTATTACAAAAATATGCTAATGCATTTCCCATAGGTTTTTATAAGGTAAAAAGTTTATCAATGTCTAAAAATCAATATAAAATAGGCAAAATAATTGGTATTCTACAAAAAATGAGATTATCACTCGTTATTAAAAAGTTAGACGTTTACAAACCCTGTTTGCTTATTTTATATATTAATAGCACTGATTTAGCTGTAACTGGCAATAGAGATTTCAGGGTGTTTGGTTTATCGTCAGAATACTCTTCCTCTACGCATATTAAAAGCCTTTTGGCAATGTATTTTAAATGCTATAAATTCTATAGTAAACACATTGCCATCCATATTTACAATTGGGCGCTTCAAAATCTTGGAGTAATAAAATCTTTAATAGGCTTTGATTTAAAAGCGCGTATTTTGCAGAAAATTGACAAAACCATGAGGTTCGTATACATGGCAATTTTAAGTGATGATAGTGGAGTGATACTTAAAAAAGCTGCATGGAAACCCGCAACGTTGAGGAATTAAGCATGACCTCTTTATGCGATAAAGAATTATCTGATACACTGGTTGGTCTTTATGACGACTATCAACGCGGTTTCGACATTGGAGAAGAGCTTAAACTGTGCGTGGATTTGGCGTTATCTCTTGAATTGGAACTCAGTATTCACCGTTTAAGTGAAACAGATGCTGTTTTAAAAAAAGAGATTGTGCAAACCTTGCATCGTCGTAGAAATACTCATTCCAATGAAGATGAAATTGATACAATTTTTCATATGGATTTTGAAAAACAAAAATAATACAATACTCTCCCCATATGATACGATATTACCTCATCGCTTTACTTTCTGCTACGCTTAGACAAAAAACTTTCAAGAAGATTTAAAGTGTTACGTTTTCGTCTTCTTAACAACAGTGAGATGAATTAAAGAAACGCATCAATTCTTTTAGATCATTATCAAAAAATAGAGAGTATTCTCTAGCATACATCAATTTATGCTTTGTTCATTAAGCACCAACTTTTACATTTTCTCAACTCTCCTTTAAAAGCAAAATGTGAAATGTACTGCAGCGTAAATATTTATAAAATAGCGTATGTTGTCCACTCTTAAACGTAATTTATTGTTTTTCATGTTTATAAAACAGCACTATGAGTATTCCAACAAACGCAACAATGCTTTGAAAAAAATATATCGATTGAGGTGATATGTTACTGTTATCGCTTGCCATGATGAGATAGACTCCGAGGATCAAGCATCCAGAGATACCATTAAAACTTGCCTGCAATCTTCCTTGGTATTCAGGATCACAAGAGAGTTGTGATAAAGAAATCGAAAGAGCCCAACTCGAAAGTCCAAATCCAATCATAAAGTAAACAGGAAAAACAACAAAATTGTGTGTATTAACAGATAAAATAGCGAGGCCAATAGCCATAAAAGCTAATAAAATGGCTAATGCTTTCCTGATAGATAAAACTTTACAAAGAAGTGGTGAAAAAAACGCACCTGTCAATACACCCATAGAATAAAGCACCTCAAATATTGCAAAGGTCCTGTTATCCGCATGTAAAACCTCTTGTATATAAGGAACGAGAATAACAGGAATGGTCATCAAAAGAGTCATAATAATCATCTGGCTTATATAAGGTACAAAAAGAGCCGGATTCTGTTTAAAATAATGAAGGGATGCTGTATAATTTTCCCACCAATTTTGCTGGTTTTGTTTTTTAGATCTTCGGTTTTTAGGTACCTTCATTGCAAAATTAAATAAACCAGCAATGATAAAGAATATACCACCTATTAGAAGAGTTCCTTTTGTTCCTGCATAGGACAGTATAAATCCACTTAAGCCCATACCTACGATAGTGCCAAGTTCATAAACCATATCGATGGTTGCATTTGCATTGATGAGCTGTTCCTTCAGCACAATACTTTGAATTAAAGAAATAGCTGATGGCATATAAAAAGGGATAAAAATACCCAAAAGAGCAGATAAGACCATCAATTCAATTTCTATACCAAAATGCCAAAGCATTACCCAGCTCACGATTACCAAACCTCTCACAAGATTTGAAATAATAATCTGCGTTTTACGGTTATATTTATCTGCCAATATGCCAAAAATAGGCGCAAAAATAATGCTAGGCGTCCAAAGAAAAAGCATCATCAACGCCACACTACGGATTGAGCCCGTCTGATTGTAAGCGATCCATGACAATGTAATATAATTTAGTCCACTTCCAAATGTAGCAAATAAGCCGCTCAAAGTAAAATAGAGAAAAGTTCTATTTTCAAATAAAGCAATGCGTTCCTTCAAATTTGAAGTGAACATAAATTATCCTCTAAAATGAATACCAGTCGATATGCACGATACATCCTGTTTAAAAACAGGCATTCTGACAATTTTCATTTTAGATCATTAAATTTAAGAAAGCAAAATTTCTTTTTTGAGGCTTTTACAATCTTTGTGCTGTTTTATGATTAATTCTTCTATGAAAACGGAACATTTATGGACAAAAACAAAATTAATATTTTATGTGCGTTTTATTCAGAAGCTACACCTTTATACATATGTGAAACAATTTTACGGTATGGAAGCTTCACTCACATTTTATTGTCCTTATTATTCCGTGCACTAAAATATGCTCGAGTATATTCCTCCATGTCGTTCTTCTATCACCACACTTCGTCTCTAAAAGAATAAACATACTATTATCCTCACAATAAATATTGCTAACTTTTCTACTCCCCTTCTCTAAATCTTTTAAAACAAGCCCATTACAATTAGTTTTCTAAATAAATTTTTTCAATAAAAGAGAGTTTTTCTTCGTATTTTAAGTTTAAACCATTCCTTTTCTGCAATCGTTCCAGTACTGTAGTGGGCGGTAAATGAAGATAAAATGTAATATGGGGTCTTGGAATAGATTGATTTAATTTAACGACACTTTCAATAGAAAGCTCTCGAGCATAAAAATAAGCAAGACTAGAATAAACAGATCAATCGCTAATTAATAAATTTTGCAATGAAGCTAAGGAAGGTTCAATAATTTCAAGCGTATGTTTGCGTCTATCTGTCTTGCTAAGAGTGCTAAAAGCAACGGATCAATTGCTTTTCCTTTATCTAAATATCTCTAATTTATGGATTATTTCTATACTAAGAACTGTGTTAAAAGTTTGTATTATATGTTGTTCTGTTGAGTAATGACGAGAAATTTCTTTGAAGACCGCATGGAGTTATAAACTTTTTTATCAAGATACATTCTGTCTATATACCCTCCATAAGTTAAATTGTTTTTTGTCTAAAATCTTTTAATGTTCAATAAGATGTTTTTTAACTCGTCTCTAAACAGAAAAACACAATACTCCCGCATTTTGTATAACTTATTAACTTTATGATAAATGGCAGTATATAGACTTAGTTTTAAGATAAGGTTATATTTTAGACAACTTAAAATAAGATTAAGTATTTGTAAAAAATATATTTTTTTGTTCACACTCCATAACCTGCCATTTTCTAACGAATTCTAGTAGATTTCTGAGGATTACTCCTATAGCGTCGTGTAAATGTATAGAAATGAGTTCGATCTCAGTATATTATTGTCCTAAGAGCTAGTACTGGATTGCACTACATAGAAATCTAATGAAATCAGCTCTATCTTTTCTCAAACCACCGCTCACACTATAAGCATTTGATATTCAATTCCGTCAAAAAGCAGCAGAGCAATTCTCAGAAAACATCGCTGAGATATTGAAATATGTCTTGCAAAAGCGTTTGAATCAAATGTTTCAATATATCTTTCGGTATATTCATAAACTGAAACTAAGAATATTATAATAAGCCCTCAAACAACGACGACGCCCAAATCGGCCGTAATAAAGCCTCCTAAAACTGAACCAATAATACCTCTCTCTGAAAAAGACTACTATGTAAAGGCTTTAATACAATACCTTAGCGCTAATGCCATAAATGTTTCTGATAGATAACGAAGTTTATTGTCACAATAACATCTAACAACGGTCAATAGAAAAACCTCAACCTTGAGTATAAATGGAGGCAATCTTGAGAGTGCAAACACAGCCTTCCCAAGAACATAGCTATACTGGTCATTTAGCGAAGAAACTCCTCATTGGAAAAGCACCTCACAAGAGATACAGTAAAAATACCAACCGCCTCCGCTCTCAGTTTCTCCAAAATTAGCTATCGCTATGATAAACGTTATCGTTCAAATCTGTACCATGCTTCTATCGAAAAAACTTGACATGCCTAACAACATATATATTAGCTTTTTGTAAAAGTGTATAATTTATAGCATGCCTATTTAACATGGGGGGATAATGTGCACAAGCAACTGATGTTTCGGTTTTATGGGCTTGTTGTCCTGCTGTATCTTTCTGATATGGTTTTATTTTTAAGTAATCTTTGGAATGCTTATCGCATAACATCCTCATCGGTTTTTCTAGGCGTAACCATGGCTTTGGGCACCCTTATGCCCTATCTTTTGAAAAAAAGCAGTCTTGTGCGCATTAAAGCCTCACTGCGGTTGGTCGATTTATACAAAAGGCGAATCATTATCTATAGCCTTCTTTTATTGATTGCTCTTTTCCATTACGCTGATTCCCCCTTTGGTTTTATTGCTGTCTCTATCTCTATCGGCTATCTCTCTTTGATTACCTTAAGCACACTCGAGACTTATAATACTAAACTAGCACTGAGTGGTTATATTAGCGCCCAAAAGGCTTCCCGCATTATGCAAACAGTGGTGCAAATTGGCGCATTTTTGGGAGCAGCACTGAGTGGTTATCTCTTAGAAGCGACCAGCCCTCGAGGGGCAGCAGCTGAAATCGGTTATAATGGTTTGATTGTGACACTTTGTTTGTTTGACATCATTATAAGCCTTATAGCCGGATATATTATCTTTTGCGATGAATACAACGCTACAGATACCACAGCACTTGCAACTGGTAAGAAGCCAGCACCTACACCGCAAGTGGATGAGCTCTCCCATGAGCTTAAACTTTTATGCGTCTGCATAGGACTTATTGGCTTTCATATTTGCGCTTATAATACGCTGGCAACTATTCTTTTTCAGAGTGTGAAAAATTTTGGCTCTGAATATTATGGGCTTTGCAGTGCGGTTGCAGGCGTGGGCGCTTTTTTGGCTGCTTTTATCAAAATCCCTCGTTTTGAATTTATTCTCCCAGCCCTTATGTTGAGCATGGCTGATCTTATTTTTAGCACCACACAATCGCCCTATTTGGCTGTGGTCTTTTGCTTTTTTATTGGCTTTTCAATGAATACCATGCGAATTAATGCCCGCAAACATACGATTGAAGCGACCAAAACAGAGGCTCAAGCAGAGCTGGTGGGAAGCTATAGCGGCATGCTTTATACTCTCTCCCAATCGGCAGGTTATGTCATTCTTGGTCTTCTTACAAGCTCTGCCCTTATGGGTCCTCAAGCAGCTGTTTATCTTCTGCCCCTTATAGGGTTGATAATCTTTATTTATGTTCTTTTCCTTTTATCGCAGCGGAACAAAGTATGAGAAAACCTATTCTTATTGTCGACCCTTTCTCCACGGGTGCCCTCTATGGCCCTGCTTTGCAAAAATTAGGCTATGCTTGTTATGGTGTTGTCTCTCAAGCAGCTCCTTTTTCACACTATATGCTTTCTTATCAGGGAAAGGGCATGGCAGAAGCGAAGCTTCATAGTGTCGATGAGATAAAGAAACGCTTTCCTATCGGCACGATAGAGGCTGTAATAGCGGGTGCCGAAAGAGGTATCTATTGTGCAGAGAAATTGGCGGCTTATTATGGTTGTCTTGGGAATAACCCCTTGACTACCGATTGGCGACGGAAAAAAGCAGCGATGCAAAAACGCCTTTGTGAAAATGGTTTATCTTACATCCGATCAAAGATTCTTACAAAAAACGATTGTACTTTCGATGGTTTTGAAAGCCACAGCGGCTATGTGGTAAAGCCAAATGATTCTGCAGGGAGTGATGGTGTTTTATTTTTCTCTAATCTTGAGGAAGTAGTAACGTGGACCTCTGAAATCGACTGGAAGAAAAAAAATATTTTTGACGCACCTAACGAGGCTTATTTGCTCCAAGAAAGATTGGAGGGAGAGGAATACATCGTCGATGCCGTTGTAAAGGGAGAGGCTATAAAAATATGTAGTTTGTCACGATATAAAAAAGGTATTCATAATGGAAGTACTTTTGTTTATGAAACGCTTGATGTACTTGATTCTCAAGATCCCTCTTATGCCCCTCTTATCTCTTATGCAAAACAATGCATTCGCGTGCTGGGAATTGAATATGGACCTGCGCATATGGAAATCATGCAAACAGCTCGTGGTCCAGTGATGATTGAAGTAGGAGCCCGACTCCACGGAGGAATTGCACCCACCTTGTTCGCACATTGCTATGAAGATGATTTACTTGAAAGCTCCGTTAACCTTATTGCAGGCGTGTTTTCGCAAACCCCAAGTCGCTTTAAGAAAAAAGGGCGTATTATCTTCCTTATCAACGAGATCGACGGTCATATTATAAAAGATGTTAACGTATGGCGGCAAAAGCTTCATTCTTGGGAAAATGTGGTTCATTTTACGCTCTTTTTTAAAGAAAACGAGCCCCTCCCCCTAACCATCGATTTAAATACCTGCCCTGCCATTATAGCAATTTGGGGACACAGTGATGATGAATTATCAGCTTTGGAGAGGGTCATTCGTAGCAATTTCTTATAAAATACAACAATTGGGAGGAAAACATGGATTCAGCAGCGCAAATAATTGAAAATATAGACAAATATGAAAAATGGAAGCAGGTCGTTTTTAAAGAATTCGATGCAACCATGAATAACACAATTAGACCTTTTCCCTGCCTATTCGGTGTAAATGGATACTCAAAAAATATGCTTAGATTTGGGTTCTACAATAAATTGACCGCAAAAAATATGATGGAAGACCTGATAACTTATTGCGATAACTATAAAAGTTTTGGAAAGAACACATCTTTTGTTGCATTCGAGAAGCCTGCCCCCGTACAAAGTATCGAAGTTTATAGAGAAAAATTCTGGTCTATACTTAAAGATTTGCGAACTCTTGATGACCAAGAATGGCCTAAGCATATACCAAAAAATATGGACAATCCTTTATGGGAGTTCTGCTTTCATGGCGAGCCTATGTTTATAGTTTGCAATATCCCGTCTCATATAAACAGAATTAAGTAAGTTCTATATTTATGTTAACTTTCCAGCTTAAGTGTTTTTTCTAAGTCTTCTCTCTACAGAACAAAATGTATTCTCATTGTAGGAAAAAGGCCTGAACCTTTTGATATTATCACAAAATCTCCTTTTTTAGGAAAATATGGCGAACCCCAAAATAGAGAATGGACGCAATACTTCCTGCAAGATAATAATATTGAATCCCCACCTTGCCCATATCATATAATGGAGCACGATAATGACTAAATTTTCTAAAATTAAATTAAATAAAAATATCTATGATATATTCAAAATGATGCTTCCAGAGCAAGGATCAATAGAGATACAAAAAGATTTTCCAAAAAAAATACACGATTGGCATATTCACCAGGTCGATGAAACTCTCTTAATTATAGAGGGTGAGTTAGATTTTTTCTATAGCGAAAAACATATAACCTGTACACCAGGAGATATTATACATCTACCTGCCAATACAAGGCACAAATCAATTGCGGCAGATGTAGGATGCATATATGCAATTGCTACAGAAAATCTCACTATTGGAGATATTAGAGATGGGTAACCGCACGCTCTTTAATGGATTCTTTCTCATACAGGATTTTATTCTTTTACTCCTGCCTCCCATAATGCGCCCATAGATTCTGCGGAAAATAAGGCTATGAAGTTTACGTCCTCTACCCAAACCAACGTGGAAACTTTTCAGAAACCGCATTTTACAGTACAAAATAGAACGTTATTCTTTAGGAAAAAAAATGGATCAAGCTTAACGGATTAAACAAAAAGGAAATAATTTTGTTTACAGCTTTATTGTCGAGCATTCACGAATGGATTCTGGTATTATCTCTATCTGAAATTCCCTACAAGCATGAAGCAGAAAAGTTATCAAGCATATTTAGTATACCTAATGAAAACTGCTATTACCATGCGTGATGGCTCTAAAATGTAGATGGATTTGAATTTTTAAATAATTTTTAACTCTTGCATCACTTTATTTCCATACTTTTTAAATAATATTCAATAACTTAATTAAAATAAATATTTTTATTTTGGGTTTTGTTGTGTTGTTAATCTAAAGCATGTGAAGAGAATATATTAAAGAATTAAAATATTTATATATCGAAATTGAAGATGTCCTATTTTACCCAAAAAAGAACTATTATGACATAGGTGAATTTAGCTATTAATCTTTTGTTGCCAACAAGTGGTAAAATGATGCTGAATGTAGAAAAAATTGCATAAGAACCTTTAACAAAAATGATTAAAATTTAGATAGAATTACAAGGTATAAAATAGAATTTATTCCATCAGCGCTGCAATTTTTTCTGGTTAATTTATTCTACCAATATCATTAAAGCTTTCTTCTAATGACATCGTCTATCATTGGAAGGAGATATATGATTGTTTTTCGAATTGTGACAGCACAGAAATTTCGTGATTTATTTTGTCCATTAAAAGATGTTTGTTAGTTGAGTAAGTTAAAAAATACATAGCATTCCGTATAATGTAGTGTGTATGTATAAAACTTCTCAGGATGATCGTGTTATTTAGGAAAGATTTTACAGCAATTACGAGTATCTCTAGAATGAAAAGCACTGATTTTTAGAACAGAGAAAAACATTGATTATAACAGTTTATTAGGCTAAACGCAGAATATTATTCTAATAATTGATGGTTAATTGTAACGGGATAGTTTTTTGATAATCATAAAGAAAAAGGTATAGAGCGTGTTTCTTTTAGTTAAGGAAAAGTATTGCTCATTTTTCTTTCTAAAAGTAAGCAAATTCAAAGATAATTTTTTGTTCTTGTAGTGGTGAGAAAATAATTGTCGAAGTCAGTGAAGGGGAGATTCTAATAGATTGTTACAACGTTTAATAAAAGTTGGAATACTTAAAAATTCTTAGTTCCTATGATGATTTAAGAATACCAGATTAGGATACGGAGAATTCAAGAGCTCAAAACTTTGTGATAATATTGGTTTAGAATTACATCTTGTTCATTCAGACGAGATGAGCCAATTATTATATGTCACAGAGACATATGGGTGGAAAATTTAAAAAAAGCTTATCCAGAATCTGACTTAAAGGTTATTGGAACTTTAGTAGTAAGATTGGCTTGGTCTCATGTTTCTCAAAAATTAGCAACCAATCTTGTTGTGACTAGACTAAATTTGGAAGATCTGCTCACTGAGCGTTTTTATAATATTATGAAATGATAAAAATATTAATATTTCTTCTTGTCTGGGACATGAAGCCGGTGCTATTTGTATTTATTATCCGTTACACCATTGTCCGAAATATATTTTAAGTGGTTGTCACTTGAAATATGCCTTGGAAAATTATTTGGCAAGAGAGCGTACCTATATGTATTGGAAAGTAATTTCCTATTATTTGTCTCAATCTATGGGTACAAGGTTGCCAAGTATAGAATTCATGCTGACAGATGACTTTCAAAAAATAAGTGCCTATAACGCATTTGAACTAAACTTTTATGAAAAACTGGAATTTAGTACCGAACCATATTCGACAATGGAGAAAATCATAAAATGCCTTGAGTCTCTGTTTAAGAGGGAGGAGGCTATTGCGTAATTCTGTTTTTCTTATGATTATGATTGGTTGTTTGACGAGTTTTTGTGCTAGTGGTGTATTATCTATTGGCCTTTCTTTGTTACAATTCCAAGATACAACGGGAGAAGCGTCTGCTACTTTAAATGTCGTTAATTTAATCGCAATTGGAATTGCTGGCTTATGTTTGGGAAACGTGTTGGCGCACTATCAAGGCTTTATAATTGGGTTTTATAGTCAAATTATTTGCGCTTGTTTATTGTCTTTCTTATTATTTATGAACAATCCAGTACTTATTTTGTTTGTATTTTTTTTACTTGCTCTCTTGATGGGGGCTGATAACCCAAATAACAATAGTGCCTTGAATCAGCTGATTCCAGCTCCCAAACAAAAAGCTGGAATTTTTGCATTTTACACTAGTTGCTGTCAGTTTTTTGTTATTATATCCCCATTGCTTATATATTTTATAATTGCGCATTTGGGGCACAAAATAGCCATAGCCTTTATTGTATTTATCTATCTTTTGAATGCCAGCTTATGGTTTCGTATAAAGTCTATACAACAACTAAACAGAGCAAAAGAGCTATTAAAAAAGCCATCTCAAAAAGCTTATGGAGTTGGGTTCAGGTGCCTTTGGCGGATTTCTGCGTTGCGTTTTTTAACGATTAATCGTATTTTGAATAATTCTCTCTATACGGGGCCTATTGTTTTATTGCCACTTGTTCTTGCTTCTATAACATCAGATAATATAAAATTTACAGCTATTCAAAATTCTATTTTTGCTTTGTCAGCACTGGGTTTTGTGATCAATGGTCTTATCTCATCTTATTATTTACGGAAATTTCCATCTTTAATTCGTTTTTTTGTATGGGGGGCACCAGCTTTTGCCGTGATCGCAATCTCTTTTGTTTTATATTTAAATTTTACTCAATATTCCCTTTATATTATGGGATTTTTATTAGGTATTGGGCAATTTTATTTTAGGGTATCGGGCATAACAATTGGACAAGCTATCACACCTAGTGAAAATTTAGCCGAGGTGATTTTGGCAGGCGATGCCAGTGTACGCATCATAACAGCTTTATTCTCTATTGTGCTTTTATATGCAGGAAAATTTTTTTCATTTTCTATATTATACGTCCTGTGTGTATTTATAGGCTTTTGCGCCCCTTTATTTATTTTGCACGGACTATCTATTTACATACAAAGCTTAGAGATAAAAGAAAGCGCCGCATGAATGATGTTCAATTATTATATTACGTCAGCCTTTTTTTGATTATCGTATAGATAAAAATTTTGTACAAATATTCATGACATTAATTTTAAATAAACACATTGCGTGAGAAAAGCTGAGGTATTCGTTACCTCTCATGTGGATAAAACGCATTTAGCCCGTTAATCAACGAAATTGCAAATAGCACTATGATCACCATTAATTCTAAAAGCTCTACCAGAAGTTAGTGATAATGGCAAAAATCCTTTAATGATATTTGAAGAGATCGTTTATGCTAGATCAGGTTATCTAAGATCGAGAGGAGAGGAGCTTAAAAAGTATAAAATTCATGGAAATTCAACAGCAATTTCTAGGTGTACATAATGATAAGCATAGATCGACGCGAACTGGTGAATTGCAAACAATAAAAAATCCTGCAAATGCTGAGCTTTTTAAACTATGTCATATCAAGCATATGAAAGTTCGTTTTAAATTAATGGCGGAGAGAGAGGGATTCGAACCCTCGATATGGTTTCCCATATACACGCGTTCCAGGCGTGCGCCTTCAACCACTCGGCCACCTCTCCAGAAGTTCGCACTATACCCAGAAAGAAATAACGTGCAAGTCTAAACTATACATTCAAAACCCAAAAAACAAATTCATTTATTAAAGTAAGAGCTTTTATCTGTTGAATAACAAGCACATCCCTTCTTTTTAAGAAAAAACTTTTTTCGTGGATAGGTTTGTAGAATACAATAATGAGAATAAAAAGATTGTCACCAGTTATAAACTTTCATGCTCATTTACGCACTTTCTGCTTCACAAAAAAATACTTCTCTTAAAATTAGCATACAGCCCATAGTTTTACACAACCAAATAATTAAAATCACTTACTTATACGTCATAGGAAGGGATGGTATGTGGGGGAAGAACATTTTAAGAGAGGATAAGCGGCTCTTATGCATTTTCTTAAATAGCACGAATTTTTGCAACATTGAAAGCTGTAAAATCGTGTGATGGTATCAGTTTTCTCTTTCATAGGATTACATAATAAGCCCTATTCTAAATCCTCTATTCAATTTCACACTTCTATATTTAGTTGATACTAAAGAAAATAAAATTCAGAAAAAAACTTTGCATTTTTAATTTAATATGTATGAATATATTTTATTTTCTAAAATGAAAAAATAGTCTCATTTTGATCAAATACAAAATCATAAAAATGCAAACCTGTTTTCATTTTTACCATATATTTTTAAATTCAGCTTTACAGTTTTCAAAATATCTAAAGTAGTCTCCATTATTTAAAAAAATTACGTATTACTTTATACTTTTGATTATCGCATTCTTTAAGCGTGATATGGTCTCATCACAAAACAGAATACTCTAAAAATACTATTTTCTTTCCCATCCACACGTTTGTAAAAAAACATCTCTTAAAGCTTGCCACATCTACCTCATACGGTATCTATGAATGGTATAAAATCTATTGGATAACATCATCTTTCCTTAAATAAAAAGTAAAAGCCAAGTACTATCACGCTATTTGTCGCCTAATGTTACAATATCTATTGCTATTTGAGAGAATGCATAAAAGGAATTTATTCTTTCTTAGAGTGTTTTTATCCATACATTACTCCTCCTTGTAATGTATAAAAGAGTAATTTTTATTAATTAAATATAGAGAAATTTAAAACGAAAAAAACCTACAATATTCAGGGTTCTCATTATGTAAAACGATAAATTACCATTATAAATTAATATACTGTATTAATGTTTTACAGCACTAAAGATCTGATTAGTCTGCAAAATGAGCTCGTTCTTTCCCCTTAATGTTCTTTATTACCTTATATCCTTGCTTAGAGCACGTACAGCTCGTGCAGTTTCACATTGTAATGCTTTTTGTGCTAAAATTTTCATATCTTCAAAACTATGAGTCTGTAAACACGCCTTTACTGGAGAAATATCGCAAGATATCATAGAAAGCTCATTAATTCCCAATCCAGTCAAAATCATTGCACCAAAAGGATCTCCAGCCATACCACCACATACACTCACCCAACACTTATGTTGTGCAGCTCCCTGTATAGTCTGATAAATCATACGCAAAACTGCTGGATCAAGGCTATCAGCTTCAGACACAAGGTACGGATTTTGCCGATCAACAGCCATTGTATACTGTGTTAGGTCATTGGTTCCAATTGAAAAAAAATCAACATGGGCGCTTAATACATCTGCCATAATGGCCGCTGCTGGAACTTCGATCATAATACCAAGTTTTAATTTTGGTGCATCAACATCGTTGCGGATTTCCTCTGCAATCTTTTTTATAGCGACAATCTCTGAAACAGACATGACCATCGGAAACACAATCCATAGATCTCCACCCTCTTTTGCCGCTCGATATAAAGCACGTAATTGAGGCACCAAAAGATCACGTCGACGTAACAAAAGCCGCGTTCCTCGAACACCTAAAAAAGGATTGTCCTCTTTAGATAAATGTAAATGCGTAACCTGTTTATCTCCACCAATATCAAGTGCACGAATAATTAATGGCTTATCTCCTACAGCTGTAATCATCGCCCGATATATATTAAATTGTAGCTCTTCATCCGGAATATATGGATTCTCTAAAAACAAAAATTCCGTGCGCATGAGTCCAACACCTTCAGCCCCTAAATCAAGCGCAACAGGAACCTGATTTGCGTAATTGACATTAGCCATGATACGAATTCTTTGACCATCTGTCGTTTGCGCTGGTAATCTACATGCATTTATTTCACTGACACGTTTTTGCGCAACAGTATCAATATGCCTTTGAGCATCTTCAACGTCTTCAAGCGTAGGATTAAGGTAAATAAACCCGTTATCGCCATCAATAATAGCCTGAATATCAGACTGAATTGCTAAAATATCATCACCTGCAGCAACAACCATTGGAATACCAAGAGTACGCGCCAAAATAGCTGTATGAGATAATGGACCTCCCCATGCTGTTGCTAATCCTTTTACCCTTGTACAATCAAGTTGTGCTACATCAGAAGGAGAAAGGTCATTTGTAACCAGAATTACACCATGTGGAATATCATTTAAAAAGAACGATCTATAGGATGGATTGATTTCACCTAAAACACGTCGACCAACATCAACTAAATTAACAGCACGTGCTGCTAACAAAGGATTATCTACCTTAAAAAACATATCTGAAAATTGACGAACCGCTCTATCCCAAGACCAAGCGACACCATGACCTTCCGCTATAAAACGACAAGCTTGAGCTATTAAATTTTCATCTTCAAGCAAAACCATTTGCGCAGAAAAAATCGCAGCAGAATCTGCTCCCATACGCACTGTAATATCAGAAATCACAGATGCCATTTTATGTTTTGTTTTTGTAAGAGCATTTTCAAGACATGCTGCACCAGCTGCAAAATCAATTGGCTGATCTATTATGGAAATATCATTTTGCCTTAAAACAAAAATCTTACCAAATGCTAATCCTGAACTCGCTCCAACACCAGAAATGCCTTTTTGCATAGAGCGTGGATACCAACCATGAAAAGCCTTTGTTTGAGATTCCATTGCTCTCATCAGACATTTTTCACTAATACTCACTTTTTTTGCAATAGCAATGGCATCATTGAGAAGTTGTGCTCCTTCTGCAGCATCTGTAGAAAAAATCAGAACATCACCGTTTTTTGCTCCTAATTGCAATAAACCAACCAAATTTTTCATTTCAACGGTATATTGACCATGGCGAACTCTGATAGAGTTTTGAGCCTTTTTCGCAAAATCAACCCATAGAGAAGCTGGTCGTGCATGAAGACCACTTGGATAATCTAAAGTCCATTCCTGACACACCGAAAGGTCACCAATAAAAGTTTTTTCTATCTTCATCTCTTGGTCAAACAAAGTTGTAACAATTTGCTGTTTGTCCATAGTTGTTGCAAGTACTTCAAGCTGTTTTTTATCAAATAAAAGAGACGTCAATTTTTTACAAATTTCTCTATAGCGATCTGGACACGCTGCAATGGCAATAACCAAATATGCTTTCTTGCCATCCTGCCACTCAACACCAGCAGGCACCTGTATAACAGCAACAGCATCCTTGATAATTAAATCACGATTTTCAGCCATACCATGAGGAATGGCTATACCATTTCCAAGCCAAGTATTGGTTGTTTCTTCACGTGCAAGCATACTTGCCAGATAACACTTATCAACTGCACCAACCTGCACAAGCAATTCAGCAGCAGCATAAATTGCATCATTTTTATGATCAAAAGCAGCTGCAAGTTGTACAGATCTTATAGACAAGATTTCACCATCAGTAAAATCTACATTCATTGCTTCTGCTTTCTCATATCTCATCATGAATTCAAATTGCCTCACATTTGAACACCAATATCTCTGATACATTCCTTTTCAAAGCTGCATTTCCCAAAATACAAGCTATAAATACCACCACAGCTCTCTTTATATTTTACAGAATATAGCTAAGTGAGGTGCTTAAATACCTCAATATAACCGATAAAACAATTAGATATTATTATCCACCTCAGTGCTCAAAACCATCATAAACAAGTCTGCCTCTTACTCTTTTACTTTACAAAGACAAAACCCCGTTTTTTACAGCACCAATCACCTGAAAAACTATGCTTTCAAAATGCTCTCATTATCCTAAGTTATCCAACATAACTTTTCACTATTCTCCCTACAAGAAAGCATCCTTCCCAATCATCCGTAACTTCAGCTAATATTTTAATTGATTCCTCAAAGTTTATTTAACCTATTATCCCTCTTTATAAGTTCATTACATAATTACAAATTGCTCCATGCAACTTATCATCTTTAAAATTCCGTGCTACCCATCTTATGATATCAAACTCTCGATATATAATATTTATATATTTTAAGCTACACCTTTACTTCAATCAATATCGCAAATACACAATACCCTCTGTCGCACATTTGCAAAGTACGACATCCCCTCCCAAGCACCATCACCAACTACTAAAATCAAGAAAAACTCTACAAATAAGATAAATAAAGTAAAAAATGAAAAGCAATTATTGCCTTAACCCTAGCTCTTATGCTTGTCTATTTTCAACAATACACAATAATAGTGAAATCAGAAAAAATATTCTTGAAGGGCGCTGATTGCAAGTTGGTTATTTTTATATCTTTAAACACCGTACTCCTTAAAAATATAATTTCACTCTCGATTTACCGAAAATTCCTTAATGCACGTCACTTTCAAAGTAGTTTTGACTACCTTCTTATGGATTTTTTATCCCTATGTCTTTTTAAATGAATAGCCCCACCTACCCACACTACCACCTAAAAACAGTATGACAACTCATCAATACCACAATGCCGATAAAAAGATCCATCTTTATCAAAATGATTACATCAATAATGCTCTCATTAAATTTCTCATAATTTTCTGAAAACAAACTGCTTCTCTTATAAGAAATTACTCGACGCTTCTTCATACATAAAAAGAAAGTCTCTCCTCACTGATTATTATACAGAAACTTATCAACAAACTCTATCATAATATCAATATGTTCAGTACTTAAATACTAACATAACAGCGCACAAACTTTTTCCCTCATTGAGAAAAGCCATTTCCCCGATTCTACCTTTTTATCTTCTACATTTATTATAGTACCAACGCAAAAAGAGAAAGATGAGATTCATCTTTCCCTTTGAATACTTATAAAACCACAACTACAATTCAATGAAATCCCGTTGATGGCTAGAGAGTGTTACAGATTACTCTGCTGCCTCCACCATAGGAATGACTGAAACATAGGAACGATTACCCGCTTTGCGTTGAAAAGAAACCTTTCCATTTGATAATGCAAAAAGCGTATGGTCTTTTCCAATGCCGACATTGTTTCCAGGATGCCAACGTGTACCACGCTGGCGAATAATAATATTTCCGGCAATAACGGTTTCACCACCAAATTTTTTAACGCCTAGACGTTTCGATTCTGAATCACGACCATTACGCGAGGAACCACCAGCTTTTTTATGTGCCATAGACGCTCTCCTTTAATCTTTCTTACTCTTTGATGCTACAGATGCTTTCTTCTGCGACGCAGTCTTTTTTTCAACCATTTTTTTAGTCGTCTTCTCAACAGAAGCAGCAGCTTTTGTTTCTTTTGGTGTAGTTTCTTCTTCTTTTATAGGTTTCGCAGCAACTTTTTTAGGTTTTGAACCACCCATTAAAATTTCTAAAACACGAAGCCTCGTAAATTCTTGACGATGGCCACGCGTGCGTTTAGAATTTTGACGACGGCGCTTCTTAAATGCGATAACCTTGCGCCCGCGTGCCTGTTCTAAAATCTCAGCTGTCACCAATGCATCAGCAACGACAGGGGTACCAATAACCGCATTACCTTCTTGCCCAACCATTAATATGTCATTGAATTCAACCACATCACCCGCATTTCCACTAACTTTTTCAACTTTTACCACTTGATTAGCAACAATGCGGTATTGCTTACCACCAGTTTTAATGACTGCGAACATTTTTTATCCTTCCGTTCACTCCAGCTCTTATTTAATTTCTGCCTTGAAATAAGGGAAAATAGGCTGCTTTTTATCAGTCGTAATAGATCCCAAAGAAGGATAAAACCTTCTTCAACACAAATATGCGCAGATTTCCCCACGCTTATATTTTGTATATATGAAGGAATTTCTATTCTCTGTCAATAAAGTCCCATAAAAAAGAAAAAAAGGTTGTACCAAAAACAATTGAAGGTTATCTACCCCTTATACACTCAAATAGTGCCGATTTTTGTTTCACTTTATTATGGAGAGATGGCTGAGTGGTTGAAAGCACCGCACTCGAAATGCGGCATAGGGGCAACTCTATCGGGGGTTCAAATCCCTCTCTCTCCGCCATTAATTTATAAAGCGATATTATTAAAACTGCCTTTAATCGTAGCTTGCCTGTAGCTTGTCTGTAGCTTGCCAGCGGGTTTTGTATATTTTGACACTAGGTTTTGTACCAATTTATTTTTTTCTCAAAGAGTTTTTAAGAGGTTCTCAAAGGATCTTCAAAGACCTTTCAAAGGTCTTTATCGTTTTTGCGAATAAATTCTCATTTTTACAATTTTTGCACTTTTTTGATTTTCTGTTACATAAATCTAGTTCAGATAACAAGAGAAAGCATAGTAAAATTAAAGAATTATCTCATATTTCTCTCTCATTCTACTTTTGCTTAGTTAGTACAAAACCTACTGTCAAATTATATTTATTTTGCACGTCTTGCTTGAATATGTGCTAGCAACCCTAATGTTGAACTATCGCGATTATCCGCTTTACTTTCTCCACGAAGAATTGGTAGTAACTCGTTTGCTAATTCTTTACCAAGTTCAACACCCCATTGATCAAATGAATTAATATTCATTAAAATCCCTTCAACAAAAGTGCGATGTTCATAAAGCGCAATAAGACGACCGAGTGCAAAAGGCGTTAATGAATCTTGAACCAGCGTAATGCTGGGACGGTTTCCTTTAAAACTTCTATGACGTGCTAAATGATCTGCTTCACCCTCATCAACTCCATTTTTTATCAAGATATGCCGAGCATCTTCAATACTACGCCCCTTCATCAAGGCTTTTGATTGTGCTAAACCGTTTGCTAGCAACATCTCATACATAGAATGTAATTTTTTCTCATGCCCTTTTATAAATAAAATAAATTCTACAGGAATAATATCTGTTCCTTGATGCAGAAGCTGAAAAAAAGCATGTTGACTATTTGTTCCTGAATCCCCCCAAACAATTGGACCACTTGAAAAACTTAATGGTTTTCCATCCAGCGAGACTTGCTTACCATTTGATTCCATATCAAGCTGTTGTAAATAAGCTGGAAAATGTATTAAACGCTGTGCATAAGGAATGATCGAACGTGATGAATAACCACAAATAACACGATGCCAGAATCCTAAAAGAGCAAAACGAATAGGAATATTTTTATGCAAAGGCATAGTTTTAAAATGTTGATCCATTTGCAAAGCACCATTGAGAAATTGGCGAAAATTTCCACCACCTATTGCAAACATAACAACAAGTCCAATGGCTGACCAAATTGAATAACGTCCTCCAACCCAATTCCAAAATTTAAAAACTCTTGTGGAATCTATGCCAAATTCTGCCACTTTATCAAGCGCACTTGAAACAGCAACAAAATGCGTACAAACGGCTTCTTCTCCTAAATGTGAACAAATCCACTGACGTGCAACTTGAGCATTGACCATTGTTTCAGCCGTTGTAAAAGTTTTAGAAGCAATGACAAACAGCGTTGTTGCTGGATTCAAAATAGAGAGAGTATCAGAAATATGGGCACTGTCAGCATTCGAAACAAAATGACACTGTGGACCATCATGATAAGGTTTTAAAGCATACGTGACCATTGCAGGACCAAGATCAGAACCACCAATACCAATATTGACAATATCACTTATTCTCTCGCCACTGCCTCCCTTATAGCTTCCATCACGCACCTTTTCAGAAAATCTTTCCATATCGTCAAAGACGTCTTGAATATCGCGAATAAGATTATGACCATCCAACATGAAAATTTCATCAGCAGGTAAACGTAATGCAATATGAAGAACTGAGCGTTTTTCAGTTGTATTAATCGCCTTACCAGAAAACATTGCATCACGCCGGCCTAACACATCTGCTGCGACCGCTAAATCATCTAGAAGTTGCAATGTTTTAAATGTCACACCACATTTTGAAAAATCGAAAAGAAGATCATCAAGTCTGAGGGAAAAATGGGAAAAACGCTGTTCATCTTCTACAAAATGCCGACGAATATCATAGACCCCATCCTTTGCGGCATGGTTTCTTAAAGCTTTTAATGTGGCTTCAAAAGCCATTTCATTTCGAATCGAAAAGCTATCTCCCATAAGCTTATCCTATACGGTTATTGATAATGAAATCTATGCCCAAACAATAACAAAGCAGAAAGCATCTCTTTTATTGCTCGCTATTTTCACTGCTCACATAAAAATGAAGGAATATACAAAATATAAAGGATAAGATCCGAAAATGATATTTTTACAAGAATAAATTTTCAAATCTTTTCTATCATATACATCATTTAACTTGATTGAGTTCTTTTGTTAAACGTAAATCTTCTTCTGCTTTTGGTCTTATAAAACGCCCTAAAAAAAGATAAACAACCGGTGTAACATAAAGCGTAAAAATAGTTGCTAAACCTAAGCCACCAACGATAACCCAACCTAAAGCTATACGAGCTTCTGCGCCAGCACCTTTGGCTAAAACCAAAGGAATACCTCCTAAAATGGCACAAATCATTGTCATACAAACTGGACGAAGGCGAATGTTTGCTGCTTCTTCTACGGCTTCACGCACGCTTCTTCCCTGATCACGTAATTGATCTGCAAATTCAACAATGAGAATACCATTTTTTGCCATAACACCAATTAACAAAATTAATCCAATTTGGCTGTAAATATTAAGACTCACACCACTTAATAGCATAGCAATTACAGCACAACCAATCCCTAATGGGACAGTGGCCATGATAATGAATCCTGAAATAAAGCTTTCAAACTGAGCAGCCAAAATCAATAAAATAATCAAAAAGGCAATGCCAAAAACAATCATAAAATTGGAAGATGTTTCATTAAGCGTTTCGGCTTCCCCTAAGGGAACCAAATAGGTTCCTTTTGATAACAAAGGAGAAGCAATTTTCTGTACAGTTTGGTAAGCTTCCCCTAAAGCGATATCTGGAGCAAGATTTGCGCTTAAAATAACAGCACTCATGCGTTTTTCCCGTTTTAATTGAGGAGCAATAGCTTTTTCATGTAAACGCGCAATAACCGATAAAGGAACATATCGATTGTCTTTGGTTTTTAAAAAAATATTTTCTAAATCGCTAGGACTCTTCATAGAATTTGTACGCGATATCAATTTAACATCGTAAGAATGATCATCCACGTTAATGGAACCAATCTTTTTACCATCCAACATTGTTTGTAATGTATCGCCCAAATTGGTGATATCAATCCCTAAATCGGAGGCTTTTTTTCGATTGATTTCAATAAAAAATTGCGGTTGCGTTGCATCAACAGTAAGGCGTGGGCGAATAAAACGCGGATCATCTTGTAAAGCACTTACCAGCTTATCAGCAATGGGTTGTAATATTGCATAATCATTGCCAAGAATTGCAAATTGCAACCCTTGCCCAGTTCCGCTCACACCTAGAGAATTTCCCTGCGCAGCAAACACAAAAACTGCGGGAAACTGTTTAACCTTTGCATTAATATCTTTCACGATTTCTTGCTGACTCCGTAAACGTTTATCCCAAGATGAAAGCAATAAAATCAAAAAAGCAGTATTGGGTGAACCGCCAGCACCCGCAATAGAGTAACTGTTAGCAATCTCCCCTGCATCACGTAATGGCTGTAGACTTGCTTCAATTTGCTCTATTTGCTCGTTCAAATATTGTGTTGAAATACCTTGTGGTCCATTAATAACCAAAAAGATCACAGCTCTGTCTTCTGCTGGCGTTAATTCCTGTTGTAG
This sequence comes from Bartonella sp. AA97HXZ, assembly GCF_042196985.1. Classification (NCBI taxonomy): domain Bacteria; kingdom Pseudomonadati; phylum Pseudomonadota; class Alphaproteobacteria; order Hyphomicrobiales; family Bartonellaceae; genus Bartonella; species Bartonella sp. AA97HXZ. Next base: position 47,688 of record NZ_JBHIRC010000002.1, read on the forward strand.
CTTCGTATAGCCTCCAACACAAAGACCCGCAAAAATAAGTGAAGCAAAAACAACAGCCCAAGGCTTTTCTAAACACTTATGCAAACTGTAAGTATATGCCTTATGAAAAAAAGTACCTAATTTATATAAAAAAGCAAAATGATGGGACTTTTCCTCTTTTTCCTCAATATGTTCTTTGAGAAAACGCGAAGCCAACATTGGACAAAGCGTTAAGGCAACAACTGAAGAAAGCAAAATAGAAATTGCCAAAACAAAACCAAATTCTCTAAAAAGACCTCCAACTTGCCCAGGAAGAAAGGAAATAGGAACAAACACAGCCACTAAAGTCAATGTTGTTGCTAAAACAGCAAAAAATACTTCACGTGTTCCTATCACCGCTGCTGCTCTGGAACCTAATCCCATGTTGCGCCACCGAACAATATTCTCAAGAACAACAATGGCATCATCCACAACAAGCCCTGTTGCTAAAACAAGTCCTAAAAATGTGAGAATATTCAATGAAAACCCTACAAGATAAATAGCCGCAATGGTACCAATCAAAGCGACAGGAAGAGATAAAGCAGGTATCAGCGTTACACGAATGTCTCTGAGAAAAAGAAAAATGACCAAGATAACGCTCAAAATAGCAATACCCAACGCAACTTCAACCTCATGAAGAGCGCTTTTAATAAAAATTGCATCGTCATTAATAACGTCTATATTTACAGAAGAAGGAACAATACTTTTGAGATTATCAACAACGGCTCTCACACCTTCAGAAATATTAAGAGTGTTGGATTGTGCTTTACGCACGATACCTAATCCAATACCTGTCTTTCCATTGATACGAAGAATAACTGTTTCTATATCCGGCGATAAAGTAACATGCGCAACATCACCAAGATGCACATGAGGCTTTAAAACAACTTGTTCAAAAGATTCTGGTGTTGTTAAACGTGCAGTAGCACGTACAACTAAACTTTGCTTAGAATTGCGTAATGACCCTACTGGCACATCTGTTGTCATATCAGCAAGAACACGTGAAATATCTGCTACAGTTAATCCATAACTTGCAAGTTTTGCTTGATCTATATCAATCTGAAAAATCTTTGTGCGAGCACTATCGACCTGTACATCACCAACACCATCAACAGCAGAAATAGCATCAACAATCTGATCGTTTACAATCGTGGTTAAATCATCAACACTCATTGTTGGTGACGTCACAACCAAATACATCATGGCAGCAGCATTCGAATCTGCTTTAATAATCAAAGGCGAATCCGCATCTTTCGGTAAAGAATAGGTAACACGAGAGAGAGCATCACGAATATCAGATGCTGCAACATTCAAATCAACACCGACATTAAAGTTAATCTTCACACGGGAGCGTCCAAAAGAAGACGTTGAAGAAATCGTCTTAACACCTGAAACACGAGAAACAGCATCTTCTATAACTTTTGTAACTTCACGATCAATTGTTTCTGCCGATGCACCAGAAAACATCGTCACAATCGTTGTTACAGGAGTATCAACATCGGGTAATTCTCTTACATCAACATTTAACCATGCTGCAAATCCTGCAATGATGATCATAGCATTCAAAACAAGAGTAAAAACCGGTCTGCGAATAAATAAGGTAATGAGACCACCTTGCTCCACCTTTGACATAGGCTGTTTTGTGCTCAATTCTTGGCTCATTGTATATCCGTTCCATAACCTACTGATAATTGCTGTTGATGAGACTTTGGATCATCAATAGTTACTTTACTTCCTGGATAAAGCATTTGCACCCCTTGAATGACAACTTGATCACCATTTTCTAGGGGAGCTTTCACGAAAACCTGATCCGCTTTATGCTGAATAATTGTTACGGGTATAGACTCTACTTTTCCTTCTCTCACACGCCAAACGAATGACCCTTTACTATTCCATTGCACTGCAAGAGGATTAACGACAGGAAAAGAACCACCATGAAACTGCAAGGAAACAGAAAAGGACATACCAGACATGAGCGTATCTTTTTCATTGTTGATTTCAACCTGAACATGAAGTGTGCGACTTTCTGGATCAACGATATTATCAATCGCATAAATATGACCAACAAAAGATCTATCTGGCTGCGCGATTAACGTTGCCGTTACCTCATCTCCTTTATGGATGCGCGACACATATCGTTCAGGGGCCCATATATCGACCAAAATACGTTCTCTATTCTCAATACGGCCTATTACAGTATTAAGGGTCACGTTATTCCCCGCATCAACGGGCAAAATACCAACAACTCCAGGAATCGGTGCTCGAATTGTTCGCCGATCGAGATCTAATTCAGCATTACGCAAAACTAAATTTGCGTTATCCAACTCTAAGCGTGCCATAATTTCTTGAACTTCCGTTGCTGTATTGCTGGCGCGTAATTTAAGAATACGCGAAAGCGTCAATGCATTGTTATCACGTTGCACTTTTGCTTTTGCAGCCGCTATTTCTTCTTTTTTAGAATCAAGCTTTGCAATCACATCATCAGCTTGTACTTTTGTACCCGCTGATACAAAAAGCTTATCAATAACACCTGAGGATAAAGGGGTAAGCTCGACTTCTGCAAGAGCTTTTCCACTCCCAAGAACGTTAAGTTGTTCGTAAAGATCTTGAACTTTTACAAGATCAACGACAACATTTACCGGTGGCCTTCCCATTTTTTCATTTGAAGCTTTATCCGATACTCTTGTTTTATCCACCATAGAAATGGGTTGGTCTGCACTCTTTTTTCCAGCCCAATAAGTAACCGTTAAAACAACGATTAAAAACACTAATGGAAAGCTCTTTTTTAATAACGCCATACATCCGCCCTTGCTGTGTCATGTTCATCTGAAATAGTTTTCAACAGTAATATCGGCGTTTTACACAAAAACCCAACAGCGGGTGTATATATCTTACCCCCACCGCAAAAAACACATCTCACCTCTGCTTGACTATCTTTCATAGATTAAAACGTCAAGTTAACTATCGTTCATATCGCTTTGTATGGTCATGACAAAAAAATGTTCATATCAAAACCAACTGAAGCCATAATATATTATATCCTTTTTTAAAATATATCATAAAAAAAGAGAGATTTTTTTATGACGACTCAAGTTTCACTTGCATTTCTTTAATGAAACGATTAGGAACCCTTTGTCTTAGACAATGTAAAAAATTGAAATGTATGCACCCGTAGCTCAGCTGGATAGAGCACCAGACTACGAATCTGGGGGTCAGGAGTTCGAATCTCTTCGGGTGCGCCATCTATCAATATCTTACTTATAAAGTCAGATTTTTTAAATTCTTTATTTTGTGATTTATTTTTACCTATCTTTGTATTTTGTTATTTCATTCTGTTGTGAGTCGTTTCTTTAGCCATTTTGCTAGAATAAGATGTTATGAATCCTTCAATTCAGCTCTAAGGTGCTTTTATTAGCTTATAATCGTAGCGATTGCATGAGTAGCGTATGTTGTTGTTTTCTTTTTTCAATCTATGCGCTTGTTTTTGGTCTCTTCCGGATTATACTCTCTACTCAGTTAGGTAATTTTTTACGTGCTTATTTCTAATTGTTCCATAACTGGATGTTTCTGGATATTTTATTCCTAGCAGTCCCATCTTAAGAGGGACTTCAGATGTGCTGCCATAAATTCCGGTTTACCACCATGTGAAACTTTTTCAGTGTGTTGTTGGAAAGAATAAATAAACTACTTCTCAAACGTACTACTATGAAACACTTATGGTATCCATTAATATCATCAGCATTTGTTGCAAACCACAGCTTCTTTTTGTAATATTTTTAATTGAATTAAACGTATTTTTACTGCTTAAAAGCAAAGTGATTCTTTTTCCTAAAAAACAATAAAACTCTTCTTGTGCTTCTTTAGCATTATCTCTTGCATGGCATATCAACGATTTCTATGATATCTTAATATTTTTCTGTTCTTTATGAATTTTTCTAATTAATCCATGGGGTACAGATCCCAAACATTAATAAAAGCTGAATTTAAAGAATTTTTCCATGCCTAAAACTGATATTGAAATTGCTCGCACTGCTAAAAAGCAACATATTATTGAAATTGCACAAAAAATTGGTATCTCACATGACAATCTCATTCCCTATGGTCATGATAAAGCTAAAATTTCTTCTGAATACATAAAATCGCTTAATAAAAATCCAGATGGTAAACTTATCCTTGTCACAGCTATCAATCCCACACCTGCCGGAGAAGGCAAAACAACAACAACAGTTGGACTAAGTGATGCTCTTAATCTTATTGGTAAAAAAACAATAGCTACCTTGAGAGAACCATCTTTAGGTCCCTGTTTTGGTGTAAAAGGTGGTGCTGCTGGTGGTGGTTATGCGCAAGTCATTCCAATGGATGACCTTAATTTACATTTTACCGGTGATTTTCATGCTATTACAGCTGCTCATAATCTTCTTGCCGCAATGATAGATAATCATCTTTATTGGGGAAATACTCTAAACATTGATCCACGTCGCATTGTTTGGAAACGCGTTCTTGATATGAATGACCGTGTATTGCGCGATATTGTCATTTCATTGGGGGGCATAACAAATGGTTTTCCACGTCAAACAGGTTTTGATATTACTGTTGCATCAGAAATTATGGCGCTTCTTTGTCTCTCTGAAAATTTAGAAAACCTTACACAAAGACTCAAAAAAATTATTGTTGCTTATCGTTATGATAAAACGCCCATCACCGTTGCTGATCTCAATGCGGAAGGTGCAATGGCAGTTCTTCTCAAAGATGCTATACAACCCAATCTCGTACAGACAATTGAAAATAATCCTGTTCTCGTTCATGGAGGACCTTTTGCCAACATTGCTCATGGTTGCAATTCAGTTATAGCAACAAAAACTGCTTTAAAACTTGCTGATTATGTTGTCACAGAAGCAGGGTTTGGAGCAGATCTTGGAGCAGAAAAGTTCTTCAATATCAAATGTAGGCAAGCAGGTATTGTACCAAATGCTACAGTGATCGTCGCAACTATTCGTGCATTAAAAATGAATGGTGGTCTGGATAAAAATAACCTGACAGAAGAAAATATCACCGCTTTAGAAAAAGGGGCAGCCAATCTTTTACGACACATAAAAAATATGAAGCACTACGGTATTCCTTGTGTTGTGGCTATCAATCATTTTGACAGCGATAGCGATGCTGAAATAAAAACATTACAAAAAATAGTTGCAACAACTGGACACAAAGCTATTATCTGTAAGCATTGGGAACAAGGTGGAAAAGGCGCTATAGAACTTGCACAAGAACTCGTTACCTTGATTGAAAAGTACGATTCTGATTTTAAAGTTCTCTATCAAGATGATATTCCACTCGTTCAAAAAATTAATTGTATTATAACAAAGCTATACGGTGGACGTGGCGCCATCATCTCAGCCCCTATTCTCAAACAACTTGAAACTTGGGAAAAAGAAGGTTTTGGCGTCTACCCTATTTGTATGGCAAAAACACCTTATTCTTTTTCTTCTGATCCCACGCAATACGGAGCTCCTGTTGATTTTGAAATTCCCATACGAGAAGTTCGTCTCTGTGCGGGAGCCGGTTTTATTGTTGTCATTTGTGGAGATGTTATGACCATGCCGGGACTACCCCATTATCCCACGGCTGAAAAAATTCATCTTGACGAAAATGATCAAATACAAGGACTTTCATAAATTTATAACCGTAAATTCTATCATTCATTATAAAAAGCGTTTTTATTGTAAAAAAAATAGAATTTTAAAAAGCGATATAGACAAATGTCTCATTTATATGATATAAGTGCTTGTCCTTTTGGATATGCCTTTAAAAGGACGTAGGTTTTTTCCTATCATTTATGACACTGAAAAAAGCAGGATAGATAGTGCAAGTACTCGTTCGTGATAATAATGTTGACCAAGCGCTCCGTGCGTTGAAAAAAAAGATGCAGCGTGAAGGTATCTTCCGTGAAATGAAAATGCGTAGTTATTATGAGAAGCCATCTGAGAAGCGTGCTCGTGAAAAAGCTGAAGCTATTCGTCGTACACGTAAGCTTGCTCGTAAGCGTGCACAAAGAGAAGGTTTTGTTAGTAACGGACGAACTGTTGCGGTAAAGTAATATACTTTATGATATTATATAATTGCATAAGCAATAGATAGTAAGCTACTAGAAAATTTTATCTTCATAGGCGATTGCGATGAATTGCTTGTGTGTAGTTTTTTATGTACAATGTTATCTAATATGTTAGTTATTTGAAAATAATAAGGTTTCTATCATAGAGGTGGTTTTTATTTCACTCTTATATTTCAAAAAATAGATAACAAACTACACTTTAGATATTTAAGCGACTTTTTCCTATGTAAATTGAGTGCGGGATGTTTTGTTATCACTTCTCGCTATAATTTTTTCCTTCTGGATATCTCTTAAATAACCGCTTCTTATGTATAAATTTCATGATGAATTTCTTTTTTGTCATTAAATATTCTACATCTTTCGATCATCCTAGGTCTTTTTACAAAACAAAAACAACTATCGCCATATGCGATTGTGTGTAAATATATGATATTAAATGCATAATCCTCTTTACCTTCAGTTATGTAACAAAACGATATAATTCCATAACTTTTATATCCCTTGATTCTGTCTCTCTAAAGGATGACGAATTTCAACCACTGCACTACAGATTCTTTTTTCTTGATAAAATTCTTCTATTCATCACTTATGTAATTACCCTCATCAGTGTATCGAATAAGCCTTTCTATTTCATTCAACTTTCTTCTATACTGAGTTAGAGAAAAGAAAATTGATAATAAACAGAGAAAACACTATTTTTTAATATGGATGAATGTGCCTTTTATTACCATTTTTGATGGAAATGTTTTTAAAATTTAAATAACGAGTTAAAGTTTTTAACGCGTAGATTTGTTATTATAAGTAATCATTTTTCATATTAAGTAATAATTCTTAATAACATAAAATTTCTCAACACCTTCTCATATTGAATCAATGAAGATTATTTTCTTGTACATCATAAGCGGGATTCGTACGCAAATAGAATAAAAGCTATTTAAGAAAAAACAAAAAGGCTTCCTATGAACACCATAAATAATAGGAACTGCATAACATTGAAAGCTGGTAAATAGAACAATGGAGCCAGCTTATCTACTAATACGGATAAGCATTATCATGGCATAAGATTATAGCAAATTTTATAAAATCGATTATCACGAAAAAGTGTTCTGTTAGCCCTTCATATATCAATCTACTCTATAATGTTGCTCATATTTTTACGCTTAAATGTTTCATTCATCGTATTATTTGGTTCATTTAAAATTTCTTTTCAAGCTATACAATAACCCCTTCACTGAACAGTTTTTTGTTCATAATATGTATACCTATATTTTTATTTCGAAAAATAAACCCAGAAAAGAGATACAAGCTTTTGTTTTCCTTATTTTGATATTTTTGTAGCAATTTTCTCATCGTTTAGATCTCTTTAACGAGCAGTGTGTCATACTTTTTATCAGTTTCCAGTCTTATCTTTCAGATTTTAAATTTCCAATATATGATGAAATAAAGGAGTTCGGTGTGCAAAATTCTCGTTGGTTTCGCGTTTCAATACTCGCATCATGTATCTTAATAGCAACAGTCATTGTATTAGTTTCACCTCATTTGTTGCATGCACAAACATTTAATCAAAATTTAGGGCCCAGTGGTTTACCACTTCCGCGATTTGCTTCGATTAAACCCACCAGCGTTAATGTACGCGTCGGACCAGGAAGCAACTATTCTATCATTTTTACCTACAAAAAGAAGGGCTTACCTATTGAAATCATTCAAGAATATGATCAATGGCGCAAAATTCGTGATGCCGAAGGCGATGAGGGGTGGGTGTATCAATCGCTTTTATCGGGAAAGCGAACTGCTATAACTATTCCATGGCAAAAAGATAAAACTAAAAGACTAATGCTACGAAAAAATCCCACCGACAACGCAGAACTTGTGGCAGAAGTAGAACCTAATGTCATTGGTAATATCCGCCAATGTGATGGACAATGGTGCGAATTAAACATTAATAATACACGCGGATGGCTTCAACAACCCCAGTTATGGGGAATCTATCCTGATGAAAAAGTAAAAGTAAAAGGCTGGTGAATAATCAAACTCAACAAGTTTAATTTTTATTCCTCATTGAATATCCTCACTGCCTATCACAAGATTGATTTTTTGGTTTCAATCGCACGATTAAATCAACATGTGAAATTTCCATACCTTCTGGTGGCTTAGGCAAATTTCTAATAATGGGAGATTCTTCCAAATTGTAAGGAATATCAAGAATACGATTTTCACCTTCTATATAAAAATGGTAGTGATCAGAGGTATTTGTATCAAACCAAGTTTTTGAGCCTTCTACGGCAATAATCCGTAATAATCCCGCTTCCGTAAATTGATGAAGCGTATTATAAACCGTTGCTAAAGATACAGGTACACCTGCCTTCATCGCTTCCTCATAGAGCTCTTCAGCAGTAATATGACGATTTCCTTGAGAAAAAATCATATGTGCAAGTTCCAACCGCTGACGTGTTGGACGCAGACCATTTTGACGCAAACGTTTTTCTAACATAGAAATGGAATAATATTGCACAATTTTTCCACACTCTTTTGTGAACTGCTGCTCTTCATTCATATCTAAATTGTCTGCACTCACTGACATAATTACAAACCCAAATACATTCCTGCTAAATAAGATCAAAATACAAAAAAATGGGAATAGTATGGTGTAATCTTGTATTCCATTTTTAAATAATTACCTACGTAGAATACATAAAAAAAGGCTTTTGTCATTAAAAATGATATAAAATCATTTCCCTCTCTTTAAAATTTGCTCTAAAAGTAGGTTGGGAAAAGCGCAGAAATTAAAGATATATGCAAATAAATGGAGTAACAATGGCTGAACAAAAGTCTCGCTACACATATGAAGAGCTTCTAAGCTGCGCTCGCGGCGAAATGTTTGGTAGAGGTAATGCGCAATTGCCAGCACCGCCAATGTTGATGATTCATCGAATCACTCAAATTAGTGAAACTGATGGTAAATACGATAAAGGAATGGTTCGCGCCGAATTTGACATTACACCAGACATGTGGTTCTTTAATTGTCACTTTATAGGCGATCCCGTCATGCCAGGATGTCTTGGACTGGATGGTATGTGGCAATTAACAGGTTTTTTTCTTGGTTGGCTAGGTGAACCAGGCAAAGGAAGAGCAATATCAACAGGTGAAGTAAAGTTATCAGGGATGGTAACTCCACAAACCAAAATTCTTGAATATGAAATAGATTTTAAGCGTATTCGACGTGGAAATTTAGTCTTAGGAATAGCTGATGGGTGGCTAAAAGCAGATGGAGAGACTATTTATAAGGCGAACGATTTACGCGTTGCTTTATTCAAAGAAGATTGAACGTTATTTCCGTCAGAAAGAACTTTTCACTATTCTGTATGGAACGAGGAGGTATGAATGCGTCGAGTTGTTGTAACCGGAATGGGAATTGTCTCCGCAATTGGAAATAACCCTGGAGCTGTTTTAACCAGTTTACGTGAAGCAAAATCCGGAATTTCTTACGCACCTCAATATGCTGAATTAGGCTTTCGTAGCAGAGTTTATGGCAAGCCCGATATTAATATAGAAGAACTCGTAGATCGACGTGCTCTACGTTTTCATGGGCGTGGAACAGCATGGAATCATATTGCCATGGATCAAGCAATTGCTGATGCGGGTCTAGAACCGCATGAAGTATCGAACGAACACACGGGTATTATTATGGGTTCTGGAGGTGCTTCAACACATTCAATCGTAGAAGCTGCTGACATTACACGCCAAAAAGGCCCAAAACGTGTTGGACCTTTTGTTGTCCCTAAAGCGATGAGTTCTACAGCATCTGCAACATTAGCAACTTTCTTTAAAATAAAGGGGATCAATTATTCAATCTCTTCAGCTTGTGCTACCTCCAATCATTGTATTGGTAATGCTTACGAAATGATTCAATATGGTAAACAGAAGCGCATCTTTGCCGGAGGCTGCGAAGATTTGGATTGGACACTATCTGTTTTATTCGATGCCATGGGCGCTATGTCCAGCAGATATAATGACACCCCTCACAAAGCTTCACGTGCTTATGATGTTAATCGTGATGGTTTTGTCATTGCTGGAGGGGCTGGCGTTTTAGTCCTTGAAGATTTAGAACTTGCTAAAGCACGTGGTGCAAAAATCTACGGAGAAATCGTTGGATACGGTGCGACATCCGATGGACATGATATGGTTGCCCCATCAGGAGAGGGAGCGGAGCGGTGCATGCGCATGGCTCTTGCAACAGTCAATAATAAAATTGATTATATCAATCCCCATGCGACAGCAACTCCTGTTGGTGATCCTCCTGAGATAGAAGCTATCCGTCGTGTCTTTGGAGCAGGTGATCAATGCCCCCCCATTTCCGCTACTAAGTCTCTAACAGGACATTCCTTGGGAGCAGCAGGTGTTCACGAAGCAATCTATACATTGTTAATGATGAATCATAATTTTATTTGTGAAAGTGCCCATATTGAAGAACTTGATCCAGCTTTTGCTGATATGCCAATCGTTCGTGAACGACGTGATCATCAACAACTGAATACCGTATTGTCGAATACTTTTGGCTTTGGCGGTACCAATGCAACGCTTGTTTTCCAACGTTATGTATAAACAAAAGCTCTTAGTAATTGAAAAAAGTACGGTCTTACGGAGAATAATATGAAAGGTTTGATGGAGGGCAAACGCGGCCTTATTATGGGAATTGCGAATGACCATTCAATTGCTTGGGGCATTGCCTGTCAGCTCGCACAAGCAGGAGCGGAATTAGCGTTGACTTATCAAGGAAATGCTTTTGGCAAACGTGTTCATCCCCTAGCAGATAAACTTGGCTGCAAATTAGTGCTAGAGTGTGACGTTGAAAAAAGTGAAAATATTGATTACGTCTTTGAGCAACTTGAAAAAGAATGGAAAACAATTGATTTTATTGTCCATGCCATTGGTTTTTCAGATAAAACTCAGCTAAAAGGGCGTTACGTTGATGTTACAACACGTGAAAACTTTCAACGCACGATGGTTATTTCAGCTTATTCCTTTACTGAAATTGCCCAGCGCGCGGGTAAGCTTATGCCGAATGGAGGAGCACTTTTAACTCTTACCTATGGTGCTTCACAGCAAGTTGTGCCTAATTATAACATCATGGGTGTTGCTAAAGCAGCTTTAGAAGCTATGGTACGTTATTTAGCAGCGGACTTTGGTCCTCAAAATATTCGTGTCAATGCGATTTCCGCTGGTCCTGTTAGAACTTTAGCAGGTAATGGTATTGCAGCTGCACGGGCAATATTTTCACATCAACGCCGTAATGCCCCATTACGTCGTACCGTAAATATTCATGAAATTGGAAAATCTGCTCTTTATCTACTCTCTGACTTATCATCAGGTGTCACAGGTGAAATCCATTATGTTGATTCAGGCTATAACATCATGTCTATGCCAATACTTGAAGAACTAAAAAAAAGTGACGATTCTCAAGAAGGATAAATTTTATTTTATTGCACTAAAAAATAAAATCAATCATGTGCATAGTGCTTTAATCGGGTATTGAGTACTTTCTCAGCTATATAACAGTGTATTGACTTATAATAATATGACGTAAGGCATGTGTACAAGTGTTTGTAAGAATAAGTGAATACAAAACCAGATGTACGATGCCTTGTTTCGCAAAATATTTTATAAAAAGCCGGAATATTTCTTCAATTCATGGTTGATAAAGTTTGTGTTTTATGACGTCATTTACCTTACTAAAGTATACGCTTTTGCCATTGCTTATAAATCAATATCCAACTCTCATGCCACCGCAGTTTGAAACAGAGATTAGAGAATTATTAAAATCCTTAGTTTCAGCTTTTGTGTAGCAAATTGAAAAAAAAATATTTCTACCGTTTGATTTATTCTTGAAACGCAAATACAATCTAATTTAGGAAGAATATGAAGGCGTAAAGAAATCAATCGTTAATTTTACTATTATTCTTTAATGAGACTTTACGATTTTAAAAGCATCTACATCAATGTTTTTTTAATAATGGAGATTACTCTTTACCTCACACCTTTATTTTGCTCGTTCTTTAATGAAAGCGTTTCTTTGATATGTCAGGTAAAATAGAACACCCAAAAACACTATAGCTGTTGCTCCTTCATGCATTTTTTTAAGATATCTCTCAATGCATGCCATTCCATTTCACAATGGTACCTGTAAAACGTATAAAAAATCCCTGTGAAGTATATAAAATCCTTTTTTTACCACCATTTTAATGTTTATACAGATGACAAACCGACACCGTCATTTTACTTGCCATGTTCTAATATTGAAACAACCCTTGACACTTGAGATGATTCATTAGAAGTATCTTTAATAATTTTTTATCCACGTACTAACCCGCTTGTGACAAGCAAACACATATTTTTAATTAACTCAATACAAAAATAAAATGAATTATTTATATAAATCAATTTTTTATCTTTATAATCACATTATTTTTTAGTTTAACTGACAGTCACAAACAAGTACAATAACATTTTCTCAATCTTAGACTTTCAAAGTTATAATTCCAAAAATCATTTCTTGCATATAAAAAACAGAATTGACATGTGAGAAAATAAAAGGCTTAAATATCTCTACTGAACAGCTTCAAGTGCCAAGAGCTGTTTCAACATTGGGGGGTAATGATGCTCGTCTTCCTCCTTCATAAACGTAAAGATGGGGATGTGCACAATGGCTTTATCGTTATACTATTCACGGTCACCGTCGCGAAGTGGACTTGGGAGTTTTAAGAGAGAGGTCTCTTTAAAACAAGAACATGAATATACAACAGCAATCGTGTTTTTTTGGGCATTCTATTTTACCTGACACATCAGAGAAATGCTTTCATTAGAAAATGAGAAAATAAAGGTGTGAGATAATCTCTATTATTTAAAAGATATTGCTTTAGATAGCGTAAAACCGAATTTAAAAATGATTGTAGAAATGGGAACAGATTTTCAGCTTTAAAATTTCATCTTCTTCCCAAATTAGATTGTCTTCTTGTTTTAAAGAATTACAAAAACAGAGATTCGCAATATCCCTGCCCCGATATTCTTAGCTTATACGTTACATAAATAAGATGCTTCTACCTAATGAGTCTTGTATTATTCTGTTTGCAAATATCATTGTGAGATGAATTTAAGAGACAATAAAAATATCTTGTTCATTACATTACATAAACATGTATAAGTGGAAACGACAATTTATCTTCAAAGAGATAGCTCTTAGACAAAAGCCAAAACTTTTATATTTCAGCCATGTTTCATAAAGAATCGAATGATATGAATCTATAATTTTCTGGAATATGACTGCCTTATACAACCATCAATAAAATCTATTTTATATGTCTATCATAGCATGTTTCTATTTTTTACGATTGGAATTATTAAAAAACAGGATATCATTGAATTTCGTCCTTGAGGGCGCGGCTTAGTAATGTGTTTGCCGCTTCAGTTATATTTTTACCACAATAGAGAATTTGATAAATTTGCTCTACAATGGGCATTTCTACCCCAATACGCTGCGCCAACGTATATACTTCCTTGGTATTTAAGTATCCTTCCACAACCTGACCAATTTGTTTTTCTGCTTCTTTTATATCTATTCCTTTACCAAGAAGTATTCCAAAACGGCGATTACGCGACTGATTATCAGTACATGTCAAAACCAGATCACCTAAGCCTGTCATTCCCATAAATGTGGAAAGCTCAGCACCCATAGCCCCCCCTAAACGACTGATTTCAGCTAGTCCTCGTGTGATAAGAGCTATTCGTGCATTTGCCCCAAAACCTATGCCATCTGATATTCCTGCACCAATAGCAATAACATTTTTGACTGCCCCCCCTAATTGAACACCAATCATATCTGAACTTTTATAAACTCTAAAACTTTTGTCACAATGAAAAAGTTGCTGCAATTCTTTACCAAACTCAACATCAGAAGCTGCTATCGTCATTGCAGTAGGCCAACCCATAGCTAGTTCTTGAGCAAAAGTTGGTCCAGAAAAAACAGCTAAAGGAATTTTTTCACCTAAAATCTCACGAGCAACCTCTTGTAAGAAACGTCCAGTACCATGTTCTAAACCTTTTGTAGCCCAAATAACGCGTGAATGCTGATCTAAATAAGGCTGAATATTATACAAAACTTGATGAAATACATGGCTTGGAACAGCGATTAATATATTGTGACTTGCCGTTATTGCAGTTTCAAGGGAAGCTTCAAGTAATAAATTTTCAGGAAATCGAACATCGGGTAAATATACTTGATTACAACGTTGTTCCTGTAATTCTTTGATATGTTGAGGACTATAACCCCAAAGTAAAACATTATGACCATTACGGGCAAGAGCTATCGCTAATGCAGTACCAAAAGAACCAGCACCTATAACTGTCATTGCAACGGTTTTCATTAAATTTTCTGATTATTCTCTAAATTTTTGATTTCAATTGCATATTATTATTACAATAATTTTAATGCTATCTTTAATATAAATTCTTTAAATCTAAAAATATTACTGCTTCGTAGCTTTTTTATCTCACACAATATAAAAACTTGTTTCGCACATTCTCTTTCTTTGTAGTAAATTTTACAAACATCACTTTTTGTATATTCTACAAATAGCTATTTGTCTCAAAAATTAAAGATTGACTAAATACCCCACGGACTTTCTCTTTTAAATTAAAAGTATATTCAAAATAATGATACTCATTCCACTGATATCTTGTACTTATCTCCTGCTTTATATCCCACGAATTCTTCTACGAAGCTGATACATGCCGCATCAGCTCCGTAGATATTTATAACAACTACTCCACAGGAAACTGCGTATTTGGACCTTGCTCCATGGGCATTTCTGAACCAGGTGCTTGATCTA
>NZ_JBHIRC010000002.1:62796-344314 GCF_042196985.1 Bartonella sp. AA97HXZ
CAGGAGTTTGCGTACTTAGACCCTGCCCCATGGGCATTTCTGAACCAGGTGCTTGATCTACAGGAGTTTGCGTACTTAGACCCTGCCCCATGGGCATTTCTGAACCAGGTGCTTGATCTACAGGAGTTTGCGTACTTGCACCTTGCTCCATCGAAACCTCTGAGCCCTGTATCCTTTCTGGCTGTTTTCTTACGGAGATATCTTTGTTTGATAACTGCTCAGACACTGAAGAATCATCTCTACTTGATATTTCCGGTTCAATAACACGTCCTGAACCACCCATCATATTATAATTCAAATGAGAAATAGCCCACCAAGTTCCCCCAATAATAACAAAAATGCAAATAGCAGCAAACCACAACGCGCTTAAATTCCACTTGGCGTCTGGACCAGAATTCAAGTGCAAAAAGAAAACAATTTGTACTATAATCTGAATAATCGCCATCCCAATAAGATACGCAACCTTTGTACTAACTGCCCAACTTTCCATCATTCCATACATCACAGGAATAAAAGAACCCAAAGTGAAAAATACAGCTAGAATAAAACCAACCAAATAGGAACCAGTACTGGGACCATGTGTTTCATTTTGCACGCTCATCACAACGCTCCTAATAGATAAACCATGGTGAAAACACCAATCCATACAATATCAAGTAAATGCCAAAAAATGGAAAGACATGCTAAACGTGTTTTATTGTTCTGATCCAAGCCATTACGACGAAGATGAAAAAACATCACAACCATCCAAAGAAGGCCAACACTTACGTGAAGTCCATGGGTGCCAACCAAAGCAAAAAATGCTGACCAATAAGCAGAGAGAATTTCCCGTCCAAAAAGCTGTAAACCTGTTGCAGGATCAATACCCGCATAAGCATTTGGATCAAAATAAAAAACCTCACTCAAAAGTTCATGAAATTCGTAAAGTTCCATACCAATGAAGCAACACCCCAATACAAAGGTAATAGCCATCCATAAACGCACACCACTGATGTTATTTTTATGTGCTTGTACCATTGCAAAGCCATAAGTGACGGACGAAAACAACAAGAAAGCAGTCTCAACCAAAACAAACTTTAAATCTATAAACTCACTGCCCGCTTTACCACCACCATAAGAAGCAGAAAATACAGCAAAACTTGAAAACAGTGTCGAAAACAGGATTAAGTCTGAAAGAATATAGACCCAAAAACCAAACGTCATTACCGAGCTACTATCGTGGTGAAGTTCATCTATAGTACTCGCGTTATTCATTGTTACAGCACTCATACTGTCACTCCTTGTTCTTTAAGAACAGCCGTAAAGGCATCTTCAGTTTTTTGCACTTCTTCAGCTGGAATATAGTAACCATGATGATCACCTGTTAATGAATGACACACAAGCGTTGCAATAAAACCAACCAGTCCAACCGCAACAAGCCACCAAATATGCCAAACAAGCGCAAAACCAACAACTAATGAGAAGAAGCCAGCAATAATTCCAGCCGATGTATTCGATGGCATATGAATTTTTGTAAATCCACTTGTCGGCCGTTGATAACCACTTTTCTTCATATTCCAATAAGCATCATCAGACTGTATCTTTGGAAGGAGGGCAAAATTATAAGAAGGAGGCGGTGAAGAGGTAAACCATTCAAGTGTACGTGCATCACCCCAAGAATCATTTAATGTTACCGGTAAGTGCCCTTTATGCTTAATACCGTACCAAATCGCCAAAACAACCTGTAGCACAAAACAAAGGATACCAAGTAAGATAATACAAGCACCCAATGCAGCAATAATAAACATCGGCTGCCAACTAGGTTCCATGTAATGCTGCAAACGACGCGTCGCCCCCATTAAACCAAGCGCATAAACGGGGAAAAAGGCAAGGTAAAAACCAATAAACCAACACCAAAAAGATGTAATACCTAGTATGCGATTTGGTTTATAACCAAAAACTTTTGGAAACCAAAATGCAATCCCTGCTAAGTACGCAAAAACCACACCTCCAATAATTGTATGATGGAAATGTGCTATCAAAAAGAGCGAATTATGAAACTGCCAATCAGCAGGAACAATAGATAATAAAACACCTGTTAATCCACCACCAACAAATGTAAAGATCATACCCATGCACCAAAGCATAGGAGGCTCAAAGCGAATCCGACCTCTATACATCGTAAGCAGCCAATTAAAAACTTTTACACCGGTTGGAACTGCAATAATCATCGTAGCAATACTAAAGAAGGTATTTACAGCTTCACCCCCACCCATTGTGAAGAAATGATGTCCCCAAACAAGAAGCGAAAGAATCAAAATAACCAACATGGCCCATATCATTGAAGTATAACCAAAGAGGCGTTTTGAAGAAAAAGTTGATACAACTTCAGAAACAATTCCAAAAGCAGGAACAACCAAAACATAAACCTCAGGATGACCAAAAACCCAAACATAGTTAATCCATACCATCGGATTTCCGCCACCAACATTGGTAAAGAAATTCATGTTCAAATAACGATCACATGCCAAGAGTGCAAATGCTACAGCCAAAACAGGATAAATGACTACAATAAGAACATTGCTGACAAAAGCACTCCAACAAAAAATAGGCATTCTCATCATTGTCATTCCAGGAGCACGCATTTTAATCATCGTTGCAATAAAATTCACTGATCCCATTGTTGTTGCAATACCAGAAAGCTGAAGTGACCATAAATAATAATCTACCCCTGTATCTGGACTCGTTTGCAATTCTGTAAAAGGTGGATACATCAACCAACCACCACGACCAAAATTCCCAACACCTAGGGATATGTTAATCAATATCGCCCCTGCAGCCGTAATCCAAAAACCTAGATTATTTGCAAAGGGAAAAGCAACATCACGCGCACCAATTTGAAGTGGTATAAGATAATTAAAAAGACCAAATAAAATAGGCGTGGCCATGAAAAAAATCATGATCGTACCATGCGCCGAAAAAATTTGATCAAAATGCTCAGGGGGCAAATAACCTGCTGTTTCACTCCCAAGAGCTAAAGCTTGATGCGTTCGCATCATAAGTGCGTCCGCAAAACCGCGAACAAGCATAATAATTCCAAGAACGATGTACATAATACCTATGCGTTTATGGTCAACCGTTGTAATCCAATTTCGCCATAGAATCCCCCACCACCCAAGTACTGTTAGAGCAATAACAGCAATTAAACCAACCAAAACAATCGCAATACATGTATACAAAACGATCGGTTCATGTGCAAGCGCATGAAAAGCACCTGCCGTAGGATCTGTAAGTCTTCCAAACATTTCTCAACCCATTTCAAATGAAATTCAAGTTTAAAAGAAACCTTTGTTAAAAGGGCTCTTTACTTTATTGACTCTGTTAAATAACATCAGGATCAAATACTGAACATAGTGCACCCCATAGCGTCTGAGCAGCAGCACGTTTCATTAAATCTTCATTACATACCGTCTTTTCATCGATACATCGATTAACAACACGATAGTAAAGCCGCTTCTCAACAGGTGCAAAATAACGAACTTCAGCATCTTTTTCCTTCGCAGCAATATCACCCATACGAGGCGCAATAGAAAGTTGACGATAAGATGAACGATCAAGTACTCGACCATTAGCCCGAGCTTTTACAATCCAATCCTCAAAATCCTGCAAAGACACAGAATGCCACTTAAACCGCATACCCGAAAAACCATCACCACTATAATTTGCTGAGGCTCCTTTGAATACTCCTTGCTCTTCAGCGACCAAATGCAACTTAGCATTCATCTGCGGCATAGCGTAAAGAACTGTACCCAATTTGGGAACCCAAAAAGCATTGACAGAATTCTCTGACGTCAATTGCAATAAAACTTGACGTCCTTCAGGCGCATAAATCTCATTAATCGATGCAACACCGTATTCAGGATAAATAAAAAGCCATTTCCAATCAAGAGCAACAGCATCAATCTGTAATGGCTTTCCTTCACCTACAACTTCCACTGGAAGAGGATTTGTAGGTTCAAGCTTATAGGTATAATAAGCTGTTAATGAACCTAAAACCATTACAATTACAACTGGAATACCCCACATCAATGCTTCAATTTTATTTGAATGTGCCCAATCAGGAGAATAGTCCGCTTTCATATTCGATGCACGATATTTTATAGCTAAAAATACCACACTCACCATAACTGGGATAACAATACAAAGCATCACCACCACACAAACAACGATCAAAATGAGCTGTTGACGTGCAACATAACCTGATGGCTGCATAACATCAATTTTACAACCAGACAAAAGCAGTGCTCCCCCTAAAATCACAAGCATTTCTAATTGTCTAACAAAGCTTTTCATCTCTATTTACCCCCGTCATACGCACTAAAAACTGTCATAAATATATACCTCACATTGTACAGATTTGAAAATAATTATCAAGAGAATTAAATGCCTATATTACTCTTATTAAACGCTTACTCTTTACCTATCACAATTTAATTGTTTTGCTTAATTGTTTTGCAATATACTCAAGTGCAAACCGATATCCATCACCTCCACACCCAGTTATGATAGCGTCTACACCTGCAGATGTATAAGAATGGTGACGAAAAGCTTCACGCTGATAAATATGAGATAAATGAACTTCTACTTTCGGCCCTGAAAACATTTTTAGGGCATCAAGAAGTGCAACAGATGTATGACTGTAAGCCGCTGGGTTAATGATCAATCCAGAACTTGCCTCTATTGCTTCTTGTATCCATGCCACTAATTGCCCTTCATAGTTACTTTGATAAAAATTTATTATAATATCATTTTTTTTTGCCCATTCTCTGCATCTTTTTTCAATATCTTCTAGAGTTTCAGTTCCATAAATTTCTGGCTCACGTTGACCTAGAAAATTTAAATTAGGACCATTTAAAATCGTTATTATCTCTGACATAGCAAGCCTTTTCTTTCAGACCTATCACTTATTAAAAAAATATTTAGCATGTTTTTACGGCAATAAAGCTCCATCCTTAATCTCAAAGAATTCTGCGCGTCCTTTTAAGTCATCAAATAAAAGACGATCTGTTCCTGTCATAAATGTTTGTACAGCTAAATCATCAAGAATATCAAATAGAGCAGCACGTCGATGCGAATCAAGATGGGCAGCCATTTCATCAAGAAGAAGAATGGGAGATCTTTCCGACATCATACCTGTTAGACGTGCATGACACAAAACTAAACCTGTTAGCAGCGCTTTTTGTTCACCTGTTGAACAAGATGTTGCTGCTCTATTTTTATCAGCATAAAAAACCTGCAAATCTGCACGATGTGGTCCTTCTAACGTCCGACCAGCAGCACGATCCATTGCGCGATTATGCCGCAATCGATCACAAAATTGTTCTTCAACTTCAGTTGCTGATATTTCACTAAGAGCTGTTTCTAAAAAACCATCAATTTGCAAAAAAGCTCGTGGAAAAGGTATCTGTGAAGGCATTTGTGTAAACATGTCATTTAAAAGACGAATAACATCAACACGCGCCGCAGAAATAGCTGTCGCCAATTCTGCCATTTGCTTTTCTAAAGCATCAAACCAAGCACAATCTTCATTTCCATCTAAAAACAAACGATTACGTGCGCGCATAGCTCTATCATAATCGGCTATGCGGCGCCTATGCAAGGGATCAATCGCCAAAACCATACGGTCCAAAAAACTACGGCGCTCAAGTGAAGGACCTGTAAAAAGACCATCCATAGACGGTGTTAGGACACTAATATGACAATAATCTGTTAGGCAATCACTCGACTCATTCACACCATTAATATGGACCTTTCGACTGTTATCGCTAACCTCAAAAGCTGTACCAATCTTTACTTCACCATAAAGAGCGCATTCAAGACGCGCAAATACAACAAATCCTCCACCACCACCATCTACAAAACTAACGTCAGAATAAACAGCACGCCGCAAACCACGACCAGGAGAAAGAAAAGATAACGCCTCTAAAAGATTCGTCTTACCAGCACCATTATGCCCAGTAAAAACCACATGCTGACCAGAAAAATGAATATTGAAAAAAGAATAATTGCGATAACGTAAAAGCTTCAGCTGTCTCACTGCCACTTTGTGCACATGACTGGCTATGCATTGCAAAACAACTGCCCCTAAACGCGAATAGGCATCAGTACATAGAGCACATCCGCATCATCATTATCACGAATCAGAGCTGGTGCTCCAGCCTCAGCCAACATAAAAACCATCTCATCACTTGAAAGCTGCCCAGCAATATCCAAAAGATAACGTGAATTAAATCCTATCTCAAGCGGTTCAGATGCATAAGTTACTGATAATTGATCTTCTGCACTGCCCGAATCTGGGCTATTAACAACAAGCCTTAACTGTCCATGCTCAATCGTTAATTTAACTGCACGCCCCCGATCACTTGAAATCGTTGAAACACGATCAACTGCAGAAGAAAAGTCCTGCCTATTAACAATTAATTCTTTATCATTTCCAAGAGGGATAACACGTTGATAATCTGGAAATGTTCCATCAATTAATTTTGATGTAAAAATCACAGAGCCTATAGAAAAACGAATTTTTGTCTCCGAAAGCTCTATACATACATCGCTATCATTTTCTTCTGAAAGAAGTTTTTGCAATTCTCCTACAGCTTTACGGGGAACAATAACACCAGGCATTCCCTCAACTCCCGAAGGAGCTTCCATCTCAACTTGTGCCAAACGATGACCATCAGTTGCAACCAAACGCAATTTCAAAACACCATCATTAATAATATGGAAATAAATACCATTAAGATAATAACGGGTTTCTTCAGTAGAAATAGCAAATTGTGTACAATCAAGTAAATGTTTTAAGCCTGATGCCGATAGAGAAAAACGATAACCAAATTGCCCAGGAAGAGACTCTGGAAAGTCTGCCCTCGGAAGACATTGAAGCTGAAAATGTGCACAACCCGAAACAATGGACATTGTACCTGCTTGATTCTCATCGAGGGATAATACAACTTCATTGCTATCAGGAAGTTTTCGAATGATATCATAGAGCAAATGTGCCGGAACAGTTGTTGCTCCAGCTTGTTTAACATTAACTGCAAAAGATTCCATAACCTCTAAATCAAGGTCTGTTGCTTTTAACTGTACACGGCCATTTTCTGCATCAATCAACACATTCGATAAAATAGGAACAGTATTACGGCGCTCTACCACACGGTGAACCCGACCAAGAGACTTGAGAAATTGACTGCGATCAACTGTAATACGCATAAAAGCCCCGTATGATTTACTAAAAACTATAAGAATTCCTTAGAATTAAAGAATAGATCCCTTTAGAGAATCGCCTGCTAGAGTTTATTAAACCTCTCTTAAAATGACAAGTCACTCCTGCATAAGAAAAAATAAATCTTTTCATTAAATTCTTTAAAGTCTCTCCAAAGAAAGAAACGATAAACACTATACCGCCTGTTCTCCAATCAACCGCTTAAGCAACTCAAGTTCCTTAGCCAAGGTCTGATCACCACAAACCAAATCTTCAATTTTACGCACAGCGTGTAAAACTGTTGTATGATCTCGCCCACCAAAACGGCGCCCAATTTCTGGTAATGAGCGAGGAGTTAATACTTTTGCTAAATACATTGCAACTTGCCGTGGCTTCACAACCGTACGTGTTCGACGATTAGATAACAAGTCCTGTTTAGAAACATTATAATGGCGTGCTACCGTACGCTGAATTTCTTCAATCCGAATACGCTTAGGTTCACCAGGACGTGTCAAATGACCTAATAATTCATCAATCCGCTCTAAAGATAAATCAGACTCAAAAGATTGACGAAACAAGAGCTGATTAAACGCACCTTCAATATCACGCCCCGACCCTAAAACCGTTTTCGCAATATATTCCAAGATATCATCAGAAATTGATACCATGCCATCATCTTGTTGTGCCACCTTCAACCGCTGGCGCAACATTTGCAAACGCATTTCATAATCTGGTGCTTCAATTTCAAGAGCTACCCCTCCCTGAAGACGAGAGCGAACGCGAAGATCAAGCGATTCTAATTCTGCTGGTGGACGATCTGCAGCGACAACAACCTGTTTTGCACTATCAAGTAACATATTAAGCAAATGGCAAAACTCATGTTGTATCGACTTACCCTGCAAAAACTGCATATCATCAATAATCAAAAGATCGATATCACGAAGCTGTTCTTTAAAAGAAAGAGCATCATTATCACGAATAGCTGTTGCAAAACGCCACATAAAATATTCAGCAGTTAAATAAATAACGCGCACAGACGTTAAACGCTTCAATGCAGAAGCAGCAATCGCTTGAAGCAAATGTGTTTTTCCTAAGCCAACAGATGCGTGAATAAAAAGAGGATTAAAACGTAAGGCACTTTTATGCCCCTCTGCAATGGAACGCGCAGCTGCTAAAGCAACACGATTAGAAGCCCCCTCAACAAAACTTTCAAAAGTATAGCGAGAATCAAGTGGAGATCCAAAAACTCCCGTTTGAGAATTCTTAACTGAATGCTCTGCGCAACTTTCAACAAACGATGAAGTCGCCTGCTCCTCTAGCACAACAGGAGGAACACTTCTTTTACAAACGACATCTCTTGAAACGCGTTCCATACCACGAACAATAACTTCAACACGAAGAATTGCTGAATTCTCTTGTTTCCATAAATGAGTCAAAAGAGAACCATAGTGATTATTAATCCATGAACGTAAAAAAGCAGTAGGAACAGAAAGCTTTACAAGAGTATGACTATATTCAGCAAGCTTCACACGTCCAAACCAACTGGTATAAGCCTCAACACCAACCTGCACCTTTAATTGCGCCATAACACGTATAAAAGCCGCCGCACTTTCCTCCTCTGAAACAATAGAATGCCCTATAGAAGCATTTCTACAAACGTTCTCATCACTTTCCGTCATCCTATTCTTTATTATGTTCTCTGCCGACAGGATATTTACCGAAACCCTTTTAAAGGAACTAGCTTTAGAGTTCAATTTATCCACCATCTTCCATCCTGATAAAAATAAAATTTTGTCCTGCCAAACAACTAAAATAAATCTAGCGAAGGCAAAACGCCCTACCCCAAATAAGATTACTCACCCTCCCCTAGGATAGCCTCATCACAACCCTACTAACAAAGATGACCAATAAGATTTACTTGCACTCATGATATGACCCACCCTTCTAAAATGGTAAACATATCCATTAAGAAAACTAAAAAACCGTCAGAAAACCTCTCCAACACAAAAGTTTCGAAAAGCCTAAATCAAAACATCTTGTATTCAACAAAATACAGAATAATGCGCTGATGTGACCCCTTCATGCTTCTTAGTCTTCATAAGAACCATACAAAACAGCAGAGGTAAAATGCAAGAGGTCAAAATAAAATCAAAAAACCCGAAAAAAATGCTTATATTAATGAGGACTGAAAAAAATATTGATTCAATTCATTTTTTTTCTCTAAATTTACCAATAATTAAAGAATCTCTTCAGATTTAAAAAAAAAAATAAAATGCTTGACAAAAAAGACTCTGTACAAATCCACAAAGCTTGTGGATAACCATACCTCCCCCTATAAACTTTCTCTCCTTTTTCAAGTGGAGAATCATTATCGATTCTTATTTTCAATAGAAACTTTTTGAAATAATAAACAAAAAGCCAGCATCCTCATGGATACTGGCTTTGTTCTCAATTAAAGGAGAAAAGCTTAAACGCTGAGAGCCTTCAAACGTTTAGCTAAACGTGATACTTTCCTCGCAGCAGCATTTTTATGAAAAATCCCTTTAGAAACTGCACGCATAATTTCAGGCTCAAAATTCTTAAATGCAATCTCTGCAGATGCCTTATCCCCACCCGCTAAAGCGTCATCAAACTTACGTATAAAAGTACGAACGCGTGAACGGCGGGCCTTATTAACCTGTGTGCGCGCCGCAACCTTGCGCACCGCTTTTCGAGCAGAAGGTGTATTCGCCATAAATATAATCTCTCTTTCAACACCTTGGTAAAATGAGTCTCAATAACAACTCTACCAATATAAATAAATCCAACCCAAGCAAAACTATAAAGCTGCCTATAACCGTGTGGATTATAGCGCAATCCTAAAGCTAACGTCAATTAGATTTTCAAAGATAGCCATAAAAAAACGAAGCTAAACTCTTTGATCCGCAACTTTATAGCTTAATAATAGATATTCCTTAACAAACAAAAGAATTTAAACGGCTAACTTACGCAAGACATATTGCAAAATTCCACCATGATGCAAATAATCTAGCTCATCTTCAGTATCAACACGGCATAATAATGGAACGGTTTTTACCGTACCATCAGAAAAAGTAATTTTCGCTACAGTCTTTTGACGAGGTTTCAAGTTATGAATCCCTTCAATTGTCACCTTTTCATCTCCCTTTAAGCCTAAAGATTTCCAACTTAGCCCCTCCTCAAAGACAAAAGGGACAATGCCCATACCAACAAGATTAGAGCGATGAATCCTTTCAAAAGACTGCACAATCACTGCTTTGACACCAAGAAGATTGGTTCCCTTGGCAGCCCAATCGCGGGATGATCCATTACCATATTCAATACCTGCAAAAACAACGAGTGGAATACCTTCTTGTTTATACGCCATTGCTGCATCGTAAATAGTTTGTTCTACCGCTGACGGATAATGAACCGTATAACCTCCTTCTCGACCATTTTCCCCTAACATGAAATTACGAATGCGAATATTGGCAAAGGTCCCACGCACCATAACTTCATGATTCCCACGACGCGTTCCATACTGATTAAAATCAGCCACTTTAACACCATGATCCATTAAATATTTTCCGGCAGGAGAAGCTGCTTTAATAGAACCAGCAGGAGAAATATGATCCGTCGTGATTTTATCACCAAATAAACCTAAAATCCGTGCATCTTTAATATCTGGTAAGATATCAGGTGTTTTCTGCATATCATCGAAATAAGGTGGATTGCGTACATAGGTGGATTGCTCATCCCAAGAATAGGTAGAACCCGTAGGAATCTGAACTTTTTGCCAATTTTCATCTCCCTTAAAAACATCTGCATACTTTTCGGCAAAAACCTTCCGCGTGACATTTTTTTCGATAAACTCCTGTATTTCTTGAGAAGTTGGCCAAATATCTCTCAAATAAATGGGGTGGCCATTTGAATCTTCACCTAGAGGCTCCTTGGTTAAATCTTTACACACCGTCCCGATGAGCGCATGTGCAACAACTAATGGTGGTGAAGCTAAATAATTCGCTTGCACATCAGGGGAAACACGCCCTTCAAAATTACGATTTCCTGAAAGAACCGCAGATGCAATTATACCATTGTCATTAATCGTTTTGGAAATAGCTGGATGCAAAGGACCAGAATTCCCAATACATGTTGTGCACCCAAATCCTACTAAGTTAAATCCTAATGCATCTAAATCTTTTTGCAGACCCGAATTTTGAAGGTAAGCTTCAACGACTTGTGAACCAGGTGCAAGAGAAGTTTTTACCCATGGTTTACTCTTAAGACCCTTTGCCACAGCATTTCGTGCCAAAAGACCCGCTGCAATAAGAACACTTGGATTCGATGTATTCGTACACGACGTAATCGCAGCGATCACCACATCACCGTGACCAAGCGTATATTCTTCACCCTCAACCTGATAACGCTTATCTTGTCCAGAAGTCTTCTTATAGTCTTCGACCAATGCCTTCTCAAAACCCTGCCCAACATTTTCCAATGCAATACGTCCTTCAGGACGTTTAGGACCAGCCATAGAAGGGACAACGGTTCCCATATCTAATTCAATTGTATCACTAAAAATGGGATGAGCCACCATTTCATCATGCCACATCCCTTGTGCTTTGGTGTAAGCCTCCACTAAGGCAATCCGACTTTCATCACGCCCTGTCATATTGAGATAACGCACTGTCTCCTTATCAATTGGGAAAAAACCACACGTTGCTCCATATTCAGGTGCCATATTTCCAATCGTTGCCCGATCAGCAAGCGTCATATGCTCCAAACCAGGACCAAAAAACTCAACAAATTTACCGACAACACCCTTCCGACGTAGCATTTGGGTCACCGTTAATACGAGATCGGTGGCTGTTACACCTTCCTTAAGTTTACCTGTTAGACGAAAA
This sequence comes from Bartonella sp. AA97HXZ, assembly GCF_042196985.1. Lineage (NCBI taxonomy): Bacteria > Pseudomonadati > Pseudomonadota > Alphaproteobacteria > Hyphomicrobiales > Bartonellaceae > Bartonella > Bartonella sp. AA97HXZ. The sequence goes on from NZ_JBHIRC010000002.1 coordinate 74,935, forward strand.
CCAATCACTTCAGGTAACAACATAGAAACAGGTTGGCCTAACATTGCTGCTTCTGCTTCAATACCACCCACACCCCAACCTAAAACCCCTAAACCATTTACCATAGTCGTATGCGAATCAGTTCCCACACAGGTGTCAGGATAAATCGTCTCACAGCCCTCTTCATTCTTCATCCATACACATTGTGCTAAATATTCTAAGTTAACCTGATGACAAATCCCTGTTCCTGGAGGAACAACGCGAAAATTTTGAAAGGCTTGTTGCCCCCATTTAAGGAAACGATAGCGTTCACCATTGCGTTCATATTCATGCTCAACGTTTTCCTTAAAAGCCATGGAATTGCCAAAAGCATCAACAATAACTGAGTGATCAATGATGAGATCAACGGGAATGAGAGGATTAATTTTTTCAGCGTTACCGCCAAGTTTAACCATAGCATCACGCATTGCAGAAAGATCAACAACTGCTGGAACACCTGTAAAATCCTGCATAAGAACACGTGCAGGACGGTAAGCAATTTCTGCCCCAGCGCTCCCTTTGTCGTTTAACCACTTAGCAACATTGAAGATATCCTCTTTTTTAACTGTGCGACCATCTTCAAATCGCAATAAATTTTCGAGAATAACTTTCATCGAAAACGGTAAACGAGAAACACCTTCAAGTCCGTTCTTCTCCGCTTCAATCAAGCTATAATAAGTATATTCTTTGCCACCAACATTTAATACTCTACGACAATTAAAGCTATCAATTTGAGTCATGACTGTCCACCCTCATACTATAACCACCCAATTTCCAGGAATGAACAACACAAACTACGAGTCAAGGTCGCAGCTTGAGCGCAGACGCAATTACCTCCGCCATCCATTTCCCCCTCCACCCTCTAGGCATAATGCGGAAATCAGCGCCAGAAACCATTTTACACCAGATATTGATGTAAGGTATCCCTTATAGAACTATTTCTAGAACTATTCTAGGTACAATTGCATAAAAAATGTGTTTTTTATTCTATAATGCAATAAAGAATATGAAAATAAAAACAAAATAGGCAATCACATGGTGTTATCAGGCAAAGATTTAGCCGCTTACAGAAACGAGGAAATTCTGTTTCAAGGTCTTTCTTTTTGTTTATTTTCACAGCAACTTATGACAATCACCGGTCCTAATGGTATCGGAAAGTCTACATTACTCCGAATCATTGTCGGTCTTCTTGAGGCTGCTGAAGGTCATATAATACTTAAAGACCATGATCAAATATACCCTGTTGCAACTGCTTGTCATTATCTTGGTCCTCAAAATGCTATGAAACCTCTCTTATCTGTCATTGATAATTTGCAATTTTGGGCAGATTTTTACGGTCAACATTTACGTTTTGCGCATGAAGCTCTTGCCGATATTGGTCTTTCTAACCTTGAACATTTACCCTTTAACGCTCTGTCAACTGGACAACAAAGACGCGTAGCTATTGCTCGCCTTTTGCTCTCCTATCGTCCTCTTTGGATTTTAGATGAACCAATATCTGGGCTTGATAACCATGCTCAAAAACTCCTTGCTCGTATTTTCCAGCGTCATCTCAATCAAGGTGGTATGATTATCGCTGCAACTCATAATTCCATAGGCATTCCAGAAAACCATAAAATCGCTCTGGAAAAATTTTTACCTCTCTAGGAGAGAATAAAATGAAAGCACTGTTCTGGCGTGATCTTAAACTATTATTAGCGCTACAAGCCACTTCACTAACAGGATTATTGTTTTTTATCGCTGTTGTTGTCATAACCCCCTTTGCCATTGGACCAGATCCCAAAACTCTTGCACAAATAGGACCAGGTATATTGTGGTTTGGGGCCCTTCTTGCAGGACTCCTCAATCTGAACAAACTTTTCCAAATCGATCGCGATGATGGTAATCTCGACCAATTTATCCTTTCAGGAAAAAGACAAAGTTTTACACTAATTGTCTTTACAAAATGTCTTGCCCATTGGGTAGGAACAATGCTTCCTCTTATTTTTGCCACACCTATTTTAGCCCTCATGCTCCATTTAGATGTAGTAATAACTTTTACAACAATACTTACCCTTTTATGCGGAACACCAGCTATTATTTTTATTGGTGCTATAGGCGCTGCACTCGCAACCTCATTGTTGCACAGTACTTTGCTTATTTTTATCATTATCTTGCCGTGGATCATTCCAATTATGATTTTTGGTGTTTCCGCTGCTACAGCCCCAATAAACCCAAATACCTCTTTTCTCACTTCTCTAGCTCTTCTCAGCGCTTTTTCACTTCTTTTGAGTCTCTTTAGCTCTTTTGTTGCTGCGATAACGCTTAAACTTTTATCAGAATAATAAAAGATGATTGCCGCATAGCAAAACTCTGCCTATTATGAATTTTATGAATAAACTATCTCGTACATATAAAATCAGGTTACTCCCTGCAAGTTTCACCCTTTTCATGAAAATAAGCAGAGTCGTCTTACCTTGGTTGGCCGGCATAACATTGTGTTTCCTTATCTTAGGGCTTATTCTAGTGATGCATTCCCCTGATGACTATCAACAAGGCATTACTGTTAAGATTATGTACCTTCATGTACCCTTTGCGTGGTTGTCTACATTCTGCTATGTAACGATGAGTGCAGCGGCTTTAGGAAACCTGATTTGGAAATATCATCTTGCTGATGTAGCACTTAAATGTGGAGCGCCTATTGGGGCAATTTTTACCGCCTTGGCTCTCATGACAGGAGCGCTTTGGGGGCGACCTACATGGGGAACATGGTGGGTTTGGGATGCACGATTAACATCAGTTTTAATTCTGCTTTTTATCTATCTCTCCATTATCCTGCTTGGGCGTGCTTTTGACAACCAAGTAAAAGCCGCTCGTGCTACTGCAATTCTTACACTTGTTGGATTTGTTAATATCCCTGTTATTAAATTTTCCGTTAATTGGTGGAATACATTGCATCAACCAGCATCATTGTTACGTGCTGGAGGATCAACAATCGACAATGCTATGTTATGGCCCCTTATAACAATGCTCTTTTGTTTCATCTTTATGTTTATTGCTCTTTATTTGATGGCTATGCGAAATGAAATCAATCGTCATTATATCCGAATACTTCAGATTAAAAAATCCCGTCGTGCACAACAACAGGACGCTTCATCATGCTCGACCTAAATGGCATCCACGGCGGACTTTTAGGAAATCTATCTCAGAAAATTGATTTTTTCCTGAGCACCCTTAAACACGAGCAAATTGTTGTTTTAAGCTATGTGCTTTCTGCAATATCCCTCTTATGTCTTATTGGATATATTCTTTGCAAAGCCCTATACCAAAAAAAAATTCTCCAACAGCTAAACAAAAAAGAGCTGTCCCAAAAAGAAAAGTATAATGAAAAACATCCCTCTAAAACTTAAAAAAAATATATCTTTACCTGTTCTGCTTGTTTTTTTTGGACCATTTGTGCTTTTTCTTCTTCTCATGATGTTTTTTTTCAACTTTATGGATAAAAAACACCTTCAAGATTCTTCTCTTCTCCCAAACGCATTGGCTGAAAAACCTGCTCCCAATATTCATCTTCCTCTTCTTGATAAAGAAAGTTATCTCAATTCAAAACAGTTTAAAGGACGTGTTACATTGGTCAATTTTTGGGGCTCTTGGTGTTTGCCCTGTCGCGAAGAGCATCCTATTCTTATGCAAATTGCACAAGATAAACGTTTTGATCTGATTGGTATTAATTACAAAGACAATAAAACAAACGCCCTGCGCTTTTTAAACAGTTTTGGTAATCCTTTTAAATTTATTGGCTTTGATGTTTCAGGATATACAGCTATTGACTGGGGGGTGTATGGACCACCAGAAACCTTTCTCTTGAATAAAGAGAGTATTATTATTGCCAAACATGCTGGTCCCTTAACATGGCAAATTTATCAAAAAAAAATTCTACCAAAAATTGAACAAGCGATTATGACAGAAGACAAATAAAATATCGACATATTGATTTTAAATAATTTTTACCATTTTTATCTATTAAATGAAAACACCGAATACTATGAGATTTTTTCAAATTTCTTTATGTTGAATTAAAAAAATGTTTAAGAAAAGGCTAAAAATACTTTTTATGAATCATCTAAATATGAAAATAATTGGCAATATTTTAAGTTGAAAAATATAATAATGCAGACTTGTAAGTAAAAACATCCAGTTTTACCACGCTATGTATGCCGTTTTATAGAGCACCACCATTTTTACGCTTAATATAAATAGCAAGCTATTATCACCACACATTTATTTTGCCAGCTCTTGGGTATTACGACATAGCCTTGGCACTTGAGACGATTCAGAAGGATTTTTACACCTTTTTTCGTGTTTTACCCCCACGCCAGCTCTGCTTGTAACGTGCAAGCAAGTGATTTTAATTGATGCAATATAAAAGAGATTTGCCATGAGAGAACTTTACAATATTCTGGACTCTCATTCAACATGCAAAACGATAAATTACTATTATAAATCAATATATTGAAGGTACTGTATGATATTAATACTGATTGCAAAAGAAAGATCATTGGCATACATCGAAAAAAGCTAAAGAAAGAAATATTCTAGAAGTTCATATGAGCTTATGCGTAAACTTTTATGACGCAAATAAAATAGGCTTTTGTTGCAATCATCATTTTTTAATGAAAAATGTTTGATTATGTTTTTTCTTCCAAAAATTCTTGCGCTGTAAAACGATACATTTTTGAGCAAAATTCACATGTAACTGAAATATATTTATTTTGAACCATTTTATTGCGTTCATCAATAGAAAAGCCTTCTAGGATTCCTTTAATTTTTTCGTGTGAACAAGAACATTGATCAACAAGAGAAAAAGGGTTAAAAACTCTAACACCTTGTTCATGAAAAAGACGGAACAAGAGCTGTTTACTACCGACCTGGGGATCTGTTAATTCTGAACTTTCAATCGTTTTCATGAGTATTTTAGCTTCTTGCCATTGGTTATCCAATTGGATATGAGTTTTCGTTTCTTCTCGCTTGTGATGAGACGATGATTGGGGCAAAAGTTGGGTCAAAATACCTCCAGCTCGCCAGCTTTTCTGCGGTTTTCCTTGTTGGTCACGATTAATTAATATAGCAACAGCCAAACGGATATCGGTAGGAATTTGTTCTGATTGATCAAAATAAATACGAGAAGCTTCTTGTAAATTTGATCCATCTAATGCAACTATCCCTTGATAGGGTTGCATATGGGGACCTTGATCAATTGTGAAAGCTAAAGTGCCTTTTCCTAAAAGTATTTCTGAAGAGATTTGATTATTGTCTATGGCTTGTTTAAGCTGTTCTTTATCAAAACGAGCGTATCCACGTAAACTGGAAGGAGGCGAAAAATCGCACACCAACATATTAACTGGTCCATCGGAATGAGTTTGTAAAATAAATTTTCCCGTAAGTTTTAGAGAAGTTCCAAGCAGAACCGTTAAAAGTAAAGCTTCTGCTAGAAGATAAGAAACCGGTTCAGGGTATTGATGTCTTGTGAGAATAGAATTTAAAGTTTCCCCAAGTTGTACGGCACGTCCACGGATATCAAGTTCTTCAACTTGAAAGGGAATAACACTATCATCTTCATGCAAGAAGTTGTTGTTGAGAGAGGCTTCATCTTTAGCTTGTTCACTCATAGCTTTGCCTTTTTTATATAATTTGTTGTAGGGAGGCTATTGTGGAGAGAAAAACGCATTTTGTAAACACCAAGAAAGAATTGCTTTTTGAGCATGAAGACGATTTTCAGCCTCATCGAAAACAACGGAGTGCGGTCCATCAATCACAGAATCAACCACTTCTTCACCACGATGAGCAGGAAGACAATGCATAAAAAGAGCATCAGGTTTTGCTAATTTCATGAGAGATTCATTGACTTGATAAGGCTGAAAAATAGAACGACTGCGAGCACGAAATTCTTGTCCCATGGAGACCCATGTGTCGGTCATAATACAATCAGCATCTTGAGCTGCTTTTTGGGGATCATGGGTTAGCATAAGATGTGCTCCTCGCTCACGTGCCCAATGTATAAATTTTTCCTGTGGTTCACTGCCCTTTGGAGTAGCAATACGCAAATGAAAACCAAAAAGAGCTGCGGCTTCAATTAAGGAATGGAGCACATTATTACCATCCCCCATCCACGCAAATATTTTACCAGAAATAGGCCCCCGATGCTCCTCATAGGTTAAGATATCTGCTAGAATTTGGCAAGGATGTGTATCATCTGTAAGGGCATTAATGACAGGAATTTGTGCATATTGTGCCAATTCAAGCATACGTTGGTGTTTCGTTGTTCGCAATATCACAATATCCACAAAACGGGATAAAACGCGCGCCGTATCAGCTATGGTTTCACTATGACCAAGTTGCATCTCTGAACCCGTGAGCATGATCGTATCTCCGCCAAGCTGGCGCATACTGATATCGAATGAAATACGGGTTCGTGTGGATGGTTTTTCAAAAATCATCGCGAGTGTTTTACCTATAAAAGGTTTTGAACCTTTTCCTGCCTTAAAAGATGCTTTAAGAATTTTTGCATAATCAATCAGTGCACGTGCCATTGCTGGCGTTAAAATGGATAAATCCGTGAAATGACGAAGAGCATTTGTCATATGTGTGATATTTGTCTTTCTTTATTTATTTGCGAAAGATAGGAAATTGCTTTTTCAATACGATGCAAACTTTCATCTATTTCTTCTTCCCTAATGATAAGAGGAGGCAATAAGCGCACAACATTGTTGTTGGCTGCAACGCTTAAGAGATATTCATTTTCCAAAGCATTAACGACAAGATTTGAAGGCACAACACATTGAAGACCCAACATAAGCCCCATCCCCTGAACTGCGCAGATAATATCAGGATAGATATTGAGAATGTGCAAAAGCCCATTTTTTAGTTTATCACCCATGCGCTGAACATGGATGAGAAAACTTGGCTCTAACAAAACATCAAGAACACTATTTCCTACAGCCATTCCAAGCAAATTTCCTCCAAAGGTTGATCCATGCGTTCCAAGTATCATACTTTTTGCAACTTTATCCGTTGCAAGGCAAGCGCCCAATGGAAATCCACCTCCTAGTCCTTTTGCGAGGGTAAGAATATCAGGCGTGACATCACTCCATTCATAAGCAAAAAGCTTTCCTGTTCGTCCCATGCCCGTTTGCACTTCATCCAAAATCAACAACAGACCATTATCATCGCATATTTTACGCAAAAATCTTAAATATTCATGAGAAACCGTTCGTATTCCTCCTTCTCCTTGAATAGGTTCAATAAGAATAGCGGCGGTATTTTTATTAATAGCGTTACGCAAAGCGATTTCATCACAAAAAGGTACTTGAATAAATCCACCAGCTTTAGGTCCAAAGCCTTCAAGATACTTTTCATGCCCAGTCGCAGCAAGTGCAGCAAGTGTACGTCCATGAAATGCCCCTTCAAAAGTAATTATTTCAATGCGTTCTGAATGACCAGTAGCATAGTAATAATGACGTGCCGTTTTGAATGCGCACTCCAATGCTTCAGTGCCTGAATTGCAGAAAAAAACCTTATCCGCAAAACTATTTGCACAAAGCCGCGTGGCAAAAGATGCTTGTTCAGGAGATTGAAAAATATTAGAAACATGCCAAAGTTTTTCAGCTTGTATCTTGAGCGTATCAACCAATTTTGGATGTGAATATCCTAATGCATTAACAGCAATGCCAGATGTGAAATCAAGATAATGGTCTCCTTTATCGGAAATAAGCCATACACCATGCCCCTGTTCAAAATGCAAATTTCGTCTTGCGAAGCATTCATAAAGTGGTTGTATAGAGACGGCATCCATCATAATTCCCTTTATATTTTAGTCTTTTCAATATATATATAAAGCAACACTACAAATAAAACAGCATGGTATATTTCGTTACGGTGCTTTCAACATTTCATTACGATTAGTGATTACACCTATAGAATAGATCATTACACCAATTGAAAAAAAGTCAATGAAGGTTCTACAAATAAGCATTTTGGGAAAAAGCCTTAAACAAAAGTGAAAGTTTAACCTATGATTGATTTGCAAGTTGGGGAAAACATTCTAAATAAACTCTTCAAGAGGTAAAGACTCTTGTCATAGAGTGAGTGCATATTGTAATTTACAATATAATAAGCAAGATGATGTGTTTTGATTTGTAAATCCACAGGTTGGATGATTTTTTTATGCTCACGTAGAGTGTAAAGTTCTTTCATTCAGCGTAATGAAAACATTATTTAAACATTTGAAGATGCAACGGGGGAGAGCATCTTAGTGACGTAATCGGAATGGAGTGCTGGTATGGGTTGGACATGTGAACGCGTTGAGCTTCTTAAAAAGCTTTGGAGTGAAGGGTTAAGTGCAAGTCAAATTGCTGCTCAATTAGGTGGGGTCAGCAGAAATGCAGTCATCGGCAAAGTACATCGATTAAAGTTACCAGGACGTGGTAAGACAGCACAAGGAAGCACGCGTGCGCAAAAAACTCCCGTGGGAAGTAGCAGCCCATCATCTCCACGTGTGCGTCGCAACACATCCACGGTATCGCCAATAAACACATCATCTGTAAGTATTGAAGAAACCGCTTTAAAGACAGAATTTGTAGTGGAAGATGTAAAAGAAGTTGATATGTCCACAAAATCCAATGTAGTTGTGCCTATATCACGTCAACTTAATCTTCTACAATTGAGTGAAAATACATGTAGATGGCCGGTTGGCGATCCATTATCAGCAGATTTTCATTTTTGTGGTGCAGATTCTGATGAAAATAGCCCCTATTGTGCCTTTCATGCTAAGCTAGCATTTCAACCAATATCTGAAAGACGTCGGATAAGAGTGTAATATCCTCAATTGAATCTCGTATTCTACGCCTTCTGCGCTTCGCTATTAAATTTTAATTATCGAATTATTATGAGAAAGAAATTTAATGGAGCTTTTAATAAATGAAAAAATTTCTTCATGAAACTATTCAACGAAACTGTATCTTTTGGTGCTATTGCGCAGCTGTGTGTTGTAAAGTTATATTCCTGTTTATTTTCACAATTTTCTTTAATTTAGTTGTACTGCTTTTAACACTATCCATAGTGACATCTTTTGAATAAGCTAGTTTCTCAATTTCTCATGTTTTTATTCTTCGTGTATTTATATAGAGTAATGCTGTGGTTTATAAAAATAATTTATCGCTTTGCAACCTGAATGAGATCCATTTATATCTCTCTCATTTTAAGTCCTCTTATATTGAAACAATCAAAATCTTTTGTTTGGGCGTCACGAGCGAGATGAGAACTGTAGAGAGTTAAAAACACTTAAAGAAAAGCATGCCTCTTATTAAATGCTTTCAAGTGCCAAGGACTTAAAGGGTTGTTGCAACATTGGGAGATGGCAAAGTGTATGATGATGCCAGATTGCCCTTTCATTAAGTATAAAGATAGGGGGTGCTTCATGGATTTATCATTATACTCTTCACGGATGCCGTCGCAAAATAGGCTTGGGAGCGTTGAGAGATGTTTCTTTAAAACAAGCCTGTGAATATATGCAATTCAATATCATTCTGTTTTGCGTGAGGGATGTGCCCCGTTAAAGAATGCGATAAACAAAAGCGTGAAGCAATACGTAGAATGTAAAATAATATCTTTATAATTTTTTATAAAAAATTATAAAGAAGGGAATATTGTATTCAAGGCTCTTACGAAATATACAAAAACAATAAATTATAAGTATAAATAATTATAAAATCTAAGAGCGACCACAATAACATCACTTTCCTTCTCCCGACACAAAACGGCGCAACCAAACATAAAGCGCACCTTCTCCGCCATGCTGACGCGCTGCTTGCTCAAACGCGTGGACATAGTATCGAAAAGCTGGTGTTGATAACCAATACGGAACAAATCTATACAAAGCTCCATCGCTCCCAACGGATCGTCCTTTTCCTGTAATCACAAGGACATAACGCAATCCTCTCTGCTGAGAGGACTGTAGAAATTTTTTTAAGAAAAAATAAGCTTCTTCCTGCATATAACCATGGAGATCAAGACGCGCCTCAAGAGGACAACGACCTTGGGAAATTTTACGATATGCAACATGATCAAAGAAATGAATCTTTTGTGCTTGTGTAACTGACCTCTTTTCTCTTTTAATAATTGTCGAGGGTTGTTGATTTTCCTGAGACAATGAGGAGATTTGAGTTACAGGCTGTTTTTTATCATTAATATTTGCAATAGTTTCTGAAGCAGAAGAGAGCATCTTACCGTGAAGCGGTGTTATCGTACGACAAACCATCTCCCATAAAAGACGATCTTGTGAAGCCAATAAATCTCTTTTTTGTCTCCATTTACTTGAGGACATTTTAATTTCTCATAAATCATTGAATGCTTATGGAAGAAAAACAAAAAGTATTTTAATTTTCATTTTCTGTAGCAAAAAGCTTCCAGTTGGGATCTGACGATAAACTATTGCGAACAAAAGTCCAAATATCCCTGATTTCTACAATAGCATCAGGATCACCGTCTATACGCTCGCCCTGTTCATTATAAGTAACAGAAATCATCTCACTGACAATACGTATCGTTAAAAGTTCATCTTTTTCTTGTATTGCCGCCGCAACAAATTCGGCCTTATTAATTCCAACAAAAGTGAATTCTATTCTTTCTTTATTTTTTTCTCGTTGCTCAATAGCCATACAAAAGCTCTCAAAAACATCCTGACAAAGCAAGCTTTTAAGTTGATTGCGATCACCTTTGGCAAAAGCTGTTACAATCATTTCATACGCAATTTGTGCACCTTTTATAAAAAGTTGAGGAGAAAAATGAGGATCAATTCTATGCAATTCCCGCAAATTTTTATTCAAAACACTCCCCTCCGGTGAAATTTTATCAATTTCACTAAAGTCGTCTTTTTGTGAATTTTTCTGATGAGGGAACGAAACAATATTATCAGCCGTTTCTGCTTCAACTTGTTTTTTAGAACGTCGTGAATAAGGATCAAAGGGTGGCTTTTCAAACCCAATTCGTTTCCCTAATACATTACGGAGTTGCACAAAAATAACAACCATAACAACAAGAGCTATGACAAGTATAACGTCAAATTCCATAGGCGCTGTCAATCTCCAAAGCTTAAGTCTCTAATAAACATTGCAGTCAATACCATTTATCAATAAATATGTAAAATAAGGAATCTTATCATTCAAATATTTTTATAGATTTTGTATTTAAACGGAGTTCTCTTAAGAATTTCTCCCCCCTACTCATCTAGAAGGAAACTTTCATGTGATAAAACTTTATTCTATAAATCCTCGTTTTTTTGTTGTTATCTTTCTTTGCATTCTTTTAATCGAGATTGCTGGTTTTATCTTTGTTGGTCAAGAAATTGGTATTTTGGCAACCTTGAGCTTGGTTATTCTCACAACCATAGTTGGGGTTGTTTTATTGCGAATTCAAGGGATTAGCCTCTTAAAAAATATACAAAATGAACTTATCCAAGGACGCACATTAGAAAATAATATTATTAATGATGCTTTCATCATGTTTAGTGCAATTTTACTTATTCTTCCCGGCTTTGTAACTGACCTCTTGGGAATATTACTTCTTATTAAACCAATTCGCTCTGTTGCTTGGCATTTCTTTGCATCATTAAAAAACAAAATGAATCCCAATACTAAAAGAAAAAATGACTCTGAAAAAATAATTGATCTAAAAGCAGAAGATTACACAATTCATGATACGACAGAATCTCCATGGCGCAAAAATGATGATAACCATTGAAATGCCTAAAAAATCTGTAACAAACTAAAAAAATATTCAAGATAAAGAGCGCATTTCTTGCAACCTTTTGCAAGGCGTGATAACCAATCTGGTCTTTAGATCTAAAATAAATATACATATTATAATGGAAGAGGTTTGTCGTATGGCCGAAGATGAAATGAATAACAGTGGTGGAGAGCCGGTTTTTGCTGTATTAACTCAATATTTAAAAGATTTATCATTCGAAAACCCTGGTGCTCCTCGTTCATTACGTGCACGTGAAAAATCACCACAAATTGATATCAATATTAACGTCAATGCTAACCCAATTGGTGATGACAATTATGATGTCGTTTTGTCTCTCTCCGTCAAAGCCAATGATGAAACTGAAACCTTATTTCATGTAGAACTTATTTACGGTGGTGTTTTTCACCTTAAAAACATTCCACAAGAACATGTTATGCCACTGGTCTTTATTGAATGTCCCCGTCTTTTATTTCCATTTGCTCGCCAAATTATATCTGATGCTACTCAAAGTGGTGGTTTTCCACCTTTGTGGATTGATCCTATCGATTTTGCAGCACTCTTCCAAAAGCGTCTTTCTGAAGAGCAAAAAGACAATCAAATACAGCCCTCTTAAAAAATTTATTTTTTTTGCTATCAAAAAGCCCCTTGATATATTATTGGTATATTAGGGGCTTTTTTCCTTTAGACGACTTTTGCGGCATGATAAGCCGCAAGCATTGCAATATTGACAACATCTGTATCGCTTCCACTAAACGGTACAATTTGGACAGATTTTTCCAATCCAATTAAAATAGGACCAATGATAGTTGCTTCACCGAGTTCTTGTAACATTTTGCTTGCAATGGAAGATGCGTGATATCCAGGCATAACCAAAATGTTAGCAGGCTCCGTTAATCCCATAAATGGATATTGCTGCATCAATTTGGAATTGAGTGCCACATCAGCACTCATTTCTCCATCAAACTCAAAATCAACTTTGCGTTCATGCAAAATATTAATCGCATCCTGAATTTGCTGCGTCGTCTTCCCTTTCATATAACTAAATGTAGAAAATGCTAGAAATGCTACCCGTGGTTGATATCCAAATCCTCGCACAAATGAAGCTGCTTGTTCAGCTATATCTGCAAGTTCTTCAGCATTAGGATTTTCATAAACGGCTGTATCCGTAATAAACACAATTCGTCCACGGCAAATAGCCATTGAAATACCAATCAATCGTTCTTTTGGTTTTTCATCAATTGCACGACGTATATCGATCAACGCTGTTTCATAATTGCGTGTCACCCCTGTAACCATTGCATCAGCATCTCCTAGTGCCACCATACACGCAGCAAAATAATTGCGATCATTATTGATACGACGATGACAATCACGCAACAGCCAACCTTGACGCTGCATTTTTTTATAAAGATAATTCGCATAAGCATCTGTACGGCAAGAAAGCTTAGCATTCATAATAGAAATACCTTCACGCTCCAGATCAATTCCAGCGATAACAGCCGCTTCTCTTACTTGCTCTTCACGACCAACCAAAATTGCTTGTCCCAATTTTTGATGAACATAGGAAACGGCTGCTCGCATAACTTGCTCTTCTTCACCTTCTGCAAATACAATTTGTTTTGGCGCTTGACGAACATGGTTATAAACCCTACGCATCATCGAGGAAGTAGGATCACGTCTCGCATTCAAATCGCGCTCATAGGCCTCTAAATCATCTATGTTCTTTTGCGCAACACCGCTTTCCATTGCTGCTTTTGCTACCGCTATTGAAACAACCGTAAATAAACGCGGATCAAAAGGAACAGGGATGATATAGTTAGGACCAAACTTTAATCGCTTTCCATAATAAGCTTCTGCAACGCTGTCAGGCACTTCTTCATGCGCTAAATTAGCAAGAGCCTTTGCCGCAGCAATCTTCATGGCTTCATTAATAACTCTTGCACGCACATCAAGCGCACCACGAAATATATAAGGAAAACAAAGAACATTATTAATCTGATTTGGATAATCGGAACGCCCTGTTGCGACAATGGCATCATGACGCACTTGCATAACCTCTTCCGGCGTAATTTCTGGATCGGGATTAGCCATAGCAAAAATGATCGGCTGGGGTGCCATGGATCTTACCATTTCAGGAGTAAGAGCACCTTTAGCAGAAACCCCAAAAAATATATCTGCACCTTCCATTGCTTCCATAAGCGTACGTTTATCTGTTTGAATAGCATGCGCAGATTTCCACTGATTCATTCCCTCTTTGCGGCCTTCATAGACCACACCCTTTGTGTCACATAATATGATATTTTCGGAACGAAAGCCCATCGCTTTAATCAGTTCAATACAAGCAATCCCTGCAGAACCAGCACCATTACAGACTAACCGCGTATTTTGCATATCGCGCCCTGTTAAAGTCAAAGCATTGAGAACACCCGCAGCAACAATAATCGCTGTACCGTGTTGATCATCGTGAAAAACAGGTACATTCATCACCTCGCGTAGGCGGCTTTCAATCATAAAGCACTCTGGCGCCTTAATGTCTTCAAGATTAATTCCACCAAAAGAAGGTTCTAAATGACGCACTAAATTGATAAAACTTTCTGTATCGTTTATATCAATTTCTAAATCAATGGAATCAATATCCGCAAAACGCTTAAACAGCACTGCTTTGCCTTCCATGACCGGCTTAGAGGCAAGTGCACCTAAATTGCCTAACCCTAAAATAGCTGTACCATTTGAAATAACAGCAACAAGATTGCCTTTTGCTGTATAATCATAAACTAGCGCTGGATTTTGAGCAATTGCCTTAACTGGAACGGCAACACCTGGTGAATAAGCAAGTGCTAAATCATGCTGTGTTGCCATAGACTTTGTTGCAACAATCTCAAGCTTTCCTGGTCGACCACGACTATGAAAATCTAGAGCTTCTCTTTCGCTCGCACTGTAAACAGTTTGAGACATTTTCTGATCTTGCTCGCTCTTTTTCATCTCACTTTATTTTCTCCAAAAACAGTGTAAATTCTGCTTGATAATGCGTATAGTCATTAAATTTGATTCATATATTAGAAATCGCTATTCTTGCCTTAGCAAATCTGATGATGCGTTGCAATTTAGAGATAAATAGATATTGAAGTAAACAAAAAAGAGTAAAAACTTCACTTAAAGGAAACAGGCCTCGTACAAATGGATAAAAAAAACAATCATAAAAATAATTTAATTCCACAGCCTGCCTCCCCATCTGCTTCCTCTCAAGAACGTCTTACACCTATGATGGAGCAGTACATAGAAATCAAAGCCGTCCATCATGATTCCCTTCTCTTTTACCGAATGGGGGATTTTTATGAATTATTTTTTAATGATGCGATTGAAGCTGCTCAGGCCTTAGGAATTACACTCACAGCACGTGGAAAACATTTAGGACAAGATATTCCTATGTGTGGTGTTCCCGTTCATGCTGCTGATGATTATTTACAAAAACTGATTGCTTGTGGTTACCGAGTTGCTGTTTGTGAACAAATAGAAGATCCTGCTGAAGCAAAAAAACGTGGCTCAAAATCTGTTGTTCGGCGTGATGTTGTTCGCCTTGTAACACCAGGAACAATAACAGAAGAAAAACTCCTTGATCCAACACGCGCAAATTATTTGATGACACTTTCCCGTATAAAAACTAGCGATGGAGAGGAATTTGCTCTTTCTTGGATTGATATCTCAACAGGCATATTTCGTGTAACAGAAAGCCGCCAAGAAAAACTTTTAGCAGATATTATGCGTGTTGATCCACAAGAAATCATTGTTGCTGATTCATTTTTTCATGATAAATCTCACAAGTCACTTTTTAGTGTTCTTGATCGTATCGTTTCACCTCAACCTGCTTGTCTCTTTGATGCACTCACCGCTGAACGCGATATTTGCAATTATTTTAAACTCTCAACTCTTGAAGGCGTTGCCGATTATTCACGCTGTGAACTCTCTGCAATTGTAGCTGCTATTCGTTATATCGAAAAAACACAAATCACACATCGCCCTCCCCTCATGCAGCCTGAGCGCCAAAATGAAAGTGCGACTCTTTTTATTGATGCCGCAACCAGATTAAGCCTTGAACTTATTCGTACGACATCAGGTCAACGGGATGGAAGTTTATTAAAAGCTATTGATCGCACTGTAACAGGAGGAGGATCACGCCTTCTTATTGACCGCCTTATTGCTCCCCTCACCACTCCTTCAGCTATTGATACGCGTTTGGATTCTATCGATTTTTTTCTACGTAATCCTTCTCTTGCAGAAGCGATAAAGCTTATTTTAAAGGGGGGACCAGATATGCCCCGCGCCGTTTCACGTTTGGCTCTTGGACGAGGAGGTCCCCGTGATATGGCAACAATCCAGCGTGGCTTTGAAATCATTCGTGAATTGCATCAACTTCTTGATAATGAGCTTCTGCCTCAAGAAATAAGTGATGTACAACAGGTGTTCTCAAAATTACCCACAGCGTTATACTTTCATTTAGAACAGGCATTAGCTGATGATCTCCCACTCCTTAAACGTGATGGTGGTTTTATTCGTTCTAATTATCATAAAGAGCTCGATGAAATGCGTGCTTTACGTGATGAATCTCGCCGTGTCATTGCTGAGCTTCAAGCGCAATATGCCCAAGAAACAGATATTAAGACGCTTAAAATAAAGCATAATAATATTCTAGGTTATTTCATTGAAGTAACCAGCACACAAGCATCTTCCCTTACAAATAATCCACAAGCTAAAGCACGTTTTATTCATCGGCAAACAATGGCAAACGCTATGCGTTTTACGACAACAGAGCTCGCTGACCTTGAAAGCCGTATTGCCCATGCTGCCAATCACGCATTGACACTTGAACTAGAGATTTTTGATATTCTCGTTCATGAAATTACCGAACAAGTTGATTTTATTCGTAAAGCCTCTGAAGCACTTGCTATTTTAGATGTCTCTGTCGCTTTAGCATATCTTGCTGAAGAACAAGGATATTGCCGCCCTAAAATTGATCTTTCACTTACCTTTCGCATTACAGCAGGACGCCATCCTGTCGTCGAGCAAGCACTCCGCAAACAAGCAGCAGAACCTTTTATTGCCAATAATTGTGATCTCTCTGTGCAAGAAAATCAGCAATATGCAGCAATCTGGCTGTTGACAGGGCCTAATATGGGAGGAAAATCAACTTTTTTGCGGCAAAATGCTCTTATTGCTATTATGGCGCAAATGGGGTCCTTCGTTCCAGCAACTTCAGCACATATTGGTGTCGTAGATCGCCTATTTAGTCGCGTTGGAGCTTCCGATGATCTTGCACGAGGGCGCTCAACCTTTATGATGGAAATGGTTGAAACAGCAACGATTCTCAATCATGCTAGCCACCATTCCCTTGTTATTCTTGATGAAATAGGACGTGGAACATCAACCTTTGATGGACTTTCTATTGCTTGGGCTGCTGTTGAATATCTCCATGAAGTTAACCATTGTCGTGCTATTCTCGCTACCCATTTTCATGAAATGACCGCACTTACCGAAAAACTTGACAGACTGCATAATGTAACCATGAAAGTCAAAAACTGGGATGGTGATGTAGTTTTTCTTCATGAGGTCACACCAGGAGCGGCTGACCGTTCCTATGGTGTACAAGTCGCAAAGCTTGCTGGACTTCCCCCAGCCGTTATTACACGAGCAACAGATGTACTCCATCAATTAGAACAAGGCGAAATGGCTGGAAAAGGACATAAACTCATTGATGATTTACCACTCTTTTCTCTTAAAGCAACATCTCCCGTCAATGAAGCAAAAAACAAACATTGCATACTTCACGAAGCTTTAAAAAATATTCATCCCGATGAACTCTCTCCTAAACAAGCTTTAGAAGCAATTTACCACCTCAAACAGCTTGAAAAGAGTAACCCTTTATAGAAAACAGATGTTATTTTTTATTAAAAAACCTTCTTAATAGGAGATAACGTAACCATTTTTGATATACCACAGCATAAACAGTTATTTATCGTATTCCCATCGCTTTTCTACATAATATATTTTGATAAGTGTAATTGCCTATAGGCAAAACCCTATGCATTATATTTCATATTCCCTTAGATTAATATTGGCTCTTATACAAAAAATTGGTCAAGATCGACTATTTTTACAAGATAGTCGTTTTTTGTAAAGATTGTCATGAAATCTCCTCCACGTTGCAAATACGCCATATTTAATGAATTATGCTTTTTCACGATCAATATTATTGTTATCATAGCAATATTTTTAGTTTAAAACTGTCAGTGTTGGAATACCATCCCATTTTGCATAATAAATTCATGGATAATGGGTCTCGTATTTTCTTCACATTTTAAGTTATTCTTCACATTTTAAGTTATAAAGAGCTCTTTTACTGTTTTCATATGAAACATATAATCAGATATATCACAGCTGTACTTTATTTTCATAAACATCCTTCAACTCCTTCCCACACCTTAATGGATAAGGATTTTCATTCGAATCAAGTCTGCAAATAGTCCAACTTCTAACGGATTTTCCTTGACTTCCTAATCATGCGCTTCTCTTAAACTCAAAGCTTTACAAACAAGTCTAAGAATATTCACCACACACTAAAAACACACTTAATATTTAAGGAAGATGCCGTATATCACAGTCCTAAATGACAGTGTTTTACGGTACAACAAGATAATGCCACCAGTACAATAAATATCTTTCATAAATATGAGTAATAAGAAATCATAATCTCATATAAGATTGGAATATGATATGAAAAGTAATTATACTGTATCTGTTTTACATAGCTGCTAAAATAAGCAATCTACCGCAGTTTTTAGTTGTATTGATAGCTTTTTAATCATACTCATCATGACTCGAAATATTCTGATAAGTTCATAAACTCATAAAATAATTAGCTTAGAATATCGTGCAAAAGATGCAAAAAATCAGAGCACTATCTCTATTCAACTCATCAAATATTACGTACTGCACCCTTTGCAGCAGATGTGGTCATCGCTGCATAGGCTTTGAGAGCCTTTGAAACTTTACGCTGACGCTTCTCAATCGGTTGCCAAGCGCCTTTTCCTTTTGCTTCCATCTTAGAACGGCGCTGCTTCATCTCAACGTCATCCACCAACATATGAATTCTACGATTTGGAATATCAATTTCTATGATATCCCCCTCTTCCACCAACGCAATTGCTCCTCCTTCAGCAGCTTCTGGTGAAATATGTCCTATTGAGAGCCCTGAACTTCCACCTGAAAAACGTCCATCTGTAACAAGTGCACAAACCTTGCCTAATCCTTTAGATTTGAGATAACTCGTTGGATAAAGCATTTCTTGCATTCCAGGTCCACCACGTGGGCCTTCATAACGGATTAAAACAATTTCACCTGTTTTAATCTTATCAGTTAATATAGCTGAAACAGCTGAATCTTGGCTTTCAAAAATTCTTGCCGGACCTTTAAAAGTTAAAATTGATTGATCAACGCCTGCTGTTTTTACAATGCAGCCATCTTTTGCAAGATTTCCATAAAGAACTGCCAATCCTCCATCTTGTGAATATGCGTGTTCCCTATCGCGAATCACACCTTTTTCACGATCAAGGTCAAGGGTCTCATAGCGACAAGATTGACTAAAAGCTGTCTGTGTTGGAATACCACCTGGAGCGGCACGATAAAATGCATGAACTGTTGGCTCATTAGTTTGCTTTACATCCCAGCGGTAAAGAGCTTCTTTCATTGTTTTTGCGTGAACCGTATAAGTTGATGTATCAATGAGTCCTGCCGCATCCAGTTCACCTAAAAGCCCCATAATACCACCAGCGCGATGAACATCTTCCATATGTACATTTGCAACAGCAGGAGCAACCTTACATAAAACAGGAACACAACGTGAAAGATGATCAATATCCGTCATGGTAAAATCCACCTCACCTTCTTGCGCTGCAGCTAAAAGATGCAGTACTGTATTGGTTGATCCCCCCATGGCAATATCAACGGTCATTGCATTTTCAAAAGCCTTGCGTGAAGCAATAGAGCGCGGCAAAACTGTTTCATCATCTTCTTCATAATAACGTTTAACCAATGCAACAATCTGTTTTCCAGCTTCTTCAAAAAGCATTCGTCGATCTGCATGTGTTGCTAACATTGATCCATTTCCGGGAAGAGAAAGCCCCAATGCTTCCGTTAAGCAATTCATAGAATTGGCCGTAAACATTCCTGAACAAGAACCACATGTAGGACAAGCAGCACGCTCCATTTCAGCAACTTCTTCTTCTGAATTTTGTTCTGAAGCTGCTGCAACCATGGCATCGACCAAATCAACCGTTAGATCTTGATCCTTCCATTTAATCTTACCTGCTTCCATAGGACCGCCTGAAACAAAGATTGTCGGAATATTCAACCGTAAAGCAGCCATTAACATACCAGGCGTAATTTTGTCACAATTAGAAATACAAACAAGTGCATCTGCACAATGTGCATTAACCATATACTCTACAGAATCAGCAATGATTTCACGTGAGGGCAACGAATAGAGCATTCCATCGTGCCCCATCGCAATTCCATCATCTACAGCAATGGTATTAAATTCTTTCGCAACACCACCGGCAACTGCTATCTGTTGTGCGACTAATTGCCCAAGATCTTTTAAATGGACATGCCCTGGTACAAATTGTGTAAAAGAATTCGCAATCGCAATAATGGGTTTACCAAAATCAGTATCTTTCATCCCTGTTGCACGCCAAAGTCCGCGGGCTCCTGCCATATTACGCCCGTGGGTCGATATCCTTGAACGGTAAGAAGGCATTATTTTTTTCCCCTCAAATAATTCCATTTTGCTTGTTGTGCTGTAACTTCATTATAAAAACAAGAGCTTTAATATTCAAAAGAGAAAAATACCTTGTACTGCGGCATTTGAAGCACAAAATTAAAAGCTCTGCATAAACTTTTTCATAAAGCCTTTGTTTTTTATTACCTGTTAATCAACATCTAATCCCTGTGCGAGTCCACGTTTGAGACAAATATCAAAACGCTTCAGTATGACACGAACTGTTCCAGATTTTTGTATGCCAGATTTGGTTAGTATATTGCATCTATCTGTTTGCGTAATTTCTGGAATTGGAAAGAATATAAAGAAATCGTGATAAAAATCTATCATCTCCTTATAATTCAGCTTTACACCTTTCAAACGCATTCATAAAAATATCTTTTAAATAATAATGACGCATTATCTCATGCTTTTGTTTTTACACTCTTCAATAGAGCTACTCCCCTCAGGAAGAACAAAACACACCAAACAAAATACACTTGTATAGCCTTTATACTCATTGCACTCGAGCCCATTTCACGATAGCGCCTATGAATGGTATAACAGCCCCCGTGAATAATATAAATCTATAAGGGACATCTTCACACTTATGAAGAAGAAAACTGACACCATCATACATTTTTTTATCCCCATATCGTGAACGTCCTTGGTAATTGAGACAATTAAAAAGAGATATTTTTATTCCTTTCTTCAAGTGTTTTTATCCACATGGCTCTCCCTGCTTATGACATCAAGCAAGTGACTTTAATTGTTTCAATATAAGAAGATCTCAAATGAGAGAACCTTATGATATTTGGGACTCTCATTCCAGTTGTAAAAAATTAATTATGAATATAAATCAATACTTAATCTAATTATAACTCACATTACACCCTTTACGAAAAAACAGATAGAATTTATAAAGAGTACAGCTTTTTCTCGTAAGGTAATCTAGTGCAGAGTTACAATTTGTAGTTCATGCTCATTGGCTCCAGCAAGGGCGATAGAACGCTCATCGGATAAAATGATAGGATAACCTGTTTCACCAAAGAGAGCCCATATCGTAATGCCTGGGGTCATTGGTGGAAGATCTGGAAAGTTTTTAGCCAGATCATCTGTACAAACTTTTTTTAAATAGGCAATCTGTCCCGCATCAGAGTAGGATGTGTTCTGAAACGACAAGTTTTGTTTGTGTTCTCCCATTTCACTGTTCCTTTACGCCTTAACTTTTATGACTCACCACTACTGACTTTAATTGGAATCTGTTTTATTTCTTTTTTTAATTTTGGTTGATACAGATTAATTGATAAAAGACCATTTTTCAACTCTGCATTTGTAACATGCATCCCTTCCGCGAGAACAAAGGTTCGCTGGAATTGTCGCGCAGCTATACCGCGATATAAATATTGATGATTTTGGTTGTCTGTTTGTTTACCATGAATAACCAATTGATTATCATCGAGTAAAATATTAAGATGGTTAATCTTAAATCCAGCAACAGCCAAAGTTATCCGGATATGATTTGCATCATCACTTTTATGCAAACGTTCAATATTATAGGCTGGGTAAGCCTCATCAGCTTTACCGATACGTTGCAATATTTTTTCTACGGTTTCAAACCCTAAAAGAAAAGGATTGGAGAAAGGCGTCACATGTGTCATTCATGAGTATCCTCTTTAAAACGGCTTTACTTGACCAAACTCTATAAAAGTGTTCGCTGCACTCCTCTCATATGGCGAGCATGAATGATAACTTCAAGAGAGAAGATTTAAGAGAGTTCAATGCCTCAAAGTAACATAAAATTATCAAAGGTGCGAAATTTATCTAGTATATTGTATAATAAAGATGAAATTGCGGAAATATTTCGCCGTTTTTCTGTGCAACGCCCAACACCTAAGAGTGATCTTAACTATATAAATACTTTTACACTTTTAGTTGCCGTTGTGCTTTCGGCTCAAGCGACAGATGTAAGCGTTAATAAAGCGACAAAAGAATTATTTTTCCTTGCTGATCAACCGGAAAAAATGGTTGCATTAGGGGAAGAAGAAATAGCAAATCATATCCGTTCAATTGGCCTTTGGCGTGCAAAAGCACGTAATGTTTATGCGCTTTGCAACTGTTTAATTAATCAATATGGTGGTCAAGTACCCGATACGCGTGAAGCACTCATGGCCCTTCCTGGAGTTGGGCGCAAAACGGCTAATGTGGTCTTGAATGTTGCTTTTGGTCAGCCTACATTGGCAGTAGATACACATATTTTTCGCTTTAGCAACCGTCTTGGTTTGGCGCCTGGAAAAACACCAGAAATTGTTGAGAAAAAATTATTAAAGATTATACCGGTTCATTATATTCGCCATGCGCATCATTGGCTGATTTTACATGGTCGCTATATTTGTCAAGCCCGTAAACCACAATGTACGCAATGCATTATTGCCGATTTATGTAAAGCAGCCATCAAAACAAATGCAATTCCAGCACCTTTGGTTGAGCTTCAAGACAATGGAGCGCCGATTTTTTTGTAATACGGTCTTGCTATTTTGTGTATACTAGCTTATGAAAACGTCTTTAAGAGCCGCCCGGCAGGGCATGCCGTGGCTGTTTAAATGCTTGTTCAAGCGTTGGTCCGCTTGAGTGAATAAAATGTTTGATTGAATAAATTAATGTACGGAGTAGCAAAATGCCCAAGATGAAGACCAAATCATCCGCTAAAAAGCGATTTAAAATCACTGCGTCAGGCAAAATTAAAGTAGCAGCTGCCGGTAAGCGCCACGGCATGATTAAGCGTTCGAATAAATTTATTCGCGATGCACGTGGAACAATGGTTTTGTGTGAACAAGATGCTAAAAAAGTCATTCAGCATTATTTGCCGAATGGTATTTAAACCTTACGCTTTTGATTTTGAGGAGATTATAATATGGCTCGTGTGAAAAGAGGTGTGACAGCACACGCTAAGCACAAAAAAGTTCTTAAACAGGCTGAAGGTTTTTACGGTCGTCGTAAAAATACCATTCGTGCAGCTAAAGCAGCGGTTGATCGTTCAAAGCAATACGCTTATCGTGATCGCAAAAATAGGAAACGTACTTTCCGTGCTTTGTGGATTCAGAGAATTAATGCGGCTGTTCGCGCAGAAGGTTTAACTTATGGACGTTTTATTGATGGCTTATCAAAAGCCGGTATTGAGGTTGATCGTAAGGTTCTTTCAGATATAGCAATCCATGAGGCAGAAGCATTTTCTGCTTTAGTAGCTTCGGCAAAAAAAGCTTTAGAATATTTAAAAGATACGACACCTAATGCTTTCGAAGGCGCTGTCAAATAAGCCAGTCGTGTTCTCTTAAAGCATTCATTTATTCGAGGTCCCGTGCTGGCTATTGCGAGTGCGGGTTTTTCTTTATTAAAAAATAGGCAAAAATATGAATGATATTGAGCATCTGGAACAAGAAATTTGTTTAGCCTTAGAGGCAGCAGGTGATGAACAAGCACTTGAAGAAGTGCGTATTGCAGCATTGGGTAAAAAAGGTAGTATCTCTGAAAAATTAAAAGAATTAGGAAAAATGGATGCTGGCGAGCGCCATAAAGTTGGACCAGTTCTTAATGGATTAAAAAATCGCATTTTAGAATTATGGGCACAAAAGCGTGATCTTCTGAAAAGACAGGCAATGGATGCCCGTCTTTCTCGTGAAAAAGTTGATGTTACCTTGCCTGTTCGCTCTTCACCTATAGAACGGGGACGCATTCATCCTATTTCACAAGTGATTGAGGAAATTATTGCCATTTATACAAAGTTGGGTTTTTCTCTTGCAGAGGGACCTGATATTGAAACAGATTATTATAATTTTACAGCATTGAATTTTCCTGAAGGGCATCCAGCGCGTGAAATGCATGATACCTTCTTTTTTGATGTTGATAAAATGGGAGAACGAAAATTATTGCGAACCCATACATCACCCGTACAAATTCGTACACTAGAAAAACAAAAAGCACCGATACGGATCATTATTCCTGGAAAAACTTACCGCATGGATTCGGATGCAACACATTCTCCCATGTTCCATCAGGTAGAAGGTCTTGTCATCGATAAAACCTCCACCATAGCCCATATGATGTGGCTACATGAAACCTTTTGTAAAGCATTTTTTGAAGTTCCCTCTGTAAAAATGCGTTTTCGTCCCTCTTTTTTCCCTTTTACCGAACCATCTATGGAGGTAGATATTCAATGTGATCGTTCTGGTTCAGAAGTAAAGTTCGGAGAAGGACAGGATTGGTTGGAAATTTTAGGATGCGGAATGGTGCATCCCCAGGTGTTGAAAAATGTTGGTTTAAATCCAGATGAATATCAAGGTTTTGCATGGGGCATGGGCATTGATCGTATTGCCATGTTGAAATACGGTATGCCTGATTTGCGGGCTTTTTTTGATGCTGACCTGCGTTGGTTAGACCATTATGGCTTTCGTTGCTTTGATATGCCTGCTTTTTTTCCTAATAGAAATGTGTGATCTTAGTCATCGCTTTCATGTGAGGTTTTAAAATGAAGTTTACATTGTCCTGGTTAAAAGATCACTTAGAAACAAATGCATCTTTGAATGAAATTTGTGAAAAATTAACCGCTATAGGTCTTGAAGTTGATTACGTTGATGATCGGTCTTCTTTAAAAGGTTTTGTGATTGCAAAAGTTTTAACAGCAATAAAGCATCCTGATGCAGATAAACTTCAAATTTTATCAGTCGATACAGGGACTTCCACACCTGTTCAAGTTGTCTGTGGAGCACCAAATGCACGCGCAGGTCTTGTTGGTGTTCTGGCACTACCAGGCACTTATATTCCAGGACTTGATGTAACATTATCTGTAGGAAAAATCCGAGGTGTTGAAAGTTTTGGGATGATGTGTTCACAAGCGGAGCTTGAATTATCAAATGAGCATGATGGGATTATTGAACTTCCAGAAGATAGTCCTATTGGAGGTTCATTTGCAGCTTATGCTGGTTTAGATGATCCGGTTATTGATATTGGTTTGACCCCTAATCGTTCCGATTGCACAGGTGTTCGTGGTATTGCACGTGATCTTGCTGCCGCTGGAATGGGAAAATTAAAAGAATTATCCCTGTCAAAATTTGATCCTTCCTTTGAAACACCTCTCGATGTTTCATTAGATTTTTCGCAAGATTCATCATTATGTTTAGGTTTTGCTTGGCGTGAAGTGCGCAATGTTCAAAATGGTGCATCACCACAGTGGATGCAACAGCGTTTGAATGCAATTGGTCTGAGACCGATTAATGCGCTTGTTGATATGACCAATTACATCAGTTTTGACCTTGGTCGTCCACTCCATGTTTTTGATGCAGATAAAATTAAAGGTAATTTGTGTGTACGTTGCGCGCGTGAAGGAGAGCAACTTCAAGCACTGAACGGAAAAATCTATCATCTGGGCCCTAAAAATTGTGTCATTGCAGATGACGAGGGGGTTGTTTCGATTGCCGGTATCATGGGCGGTGAAAGAACGAGTTGTGATGAAACAACACATCGCATTATTATTGAATCGGCGCTTTGGGATGCGCGAAGCATTGCACAAACAGGAAGAGCATTAGGTCTTATCAGTGATGCACGTTATCGATTTGAACGAGGTGTTGACTCGGCTTTTATAGAAACAGGACTTGAGATTGCAACAGAATTGGTCTTACGTCTTTGTGGTGGTGAAGTATCTAAAAAGAAGATCGTTGGCTATCAGCAACAAGAAATCAAACAGATCGCTTTTCCTTTTTCTGAAATTAAACGTTTAACAAATTTGGAAATAGAACCTGAAAAAGTCATCTCTATTTTAACAAAACTTGGATTTTTTGTTGAAGGAAAAGGAGAAGTCGTTACGGTAAAAGTACCATCATGGCGCCCTGATATTATGGGTAAAGCCGATTTGGTGGAAGAGGTTATGAGAATTTATGGGTTAGATAAAATTAAACCTATTCCTTTGGAAAACTTTGCAGAAGGAAAAGATCAAATTTTAACATGCGCACAAATTCGTTCACGTGCTACACGTTTGGCTCTAGTGCAACGTGGTATGAAAGAAGCGGTGACATGGTCTTTTATTTCTGAAAATCAAGCTCTTGCTTTTGGAGGAGGTCAAGAAGAGCTTAAATTAGTTAATCCTATTGCTGCTGATATGTCAATGATGCGTCCTTCCCTTTTACCTGGCTTGATTATGGCGGCACAAAGAAATGCTGATCGTGGTTTTTCCGATCTTGCTTTGTTTGAAGTTTCAAGTATTTATGAGGGCGACACCCCTGATAAACAACACCGTGTTGTTAGTGGAATTCGTCGCGGAACAGAGCAATTTAAAGGGGCTGGGCGTTTTTGGAATGGAAATGCAACCGTCGTTGATGTTTTTGATGCCAAAGCAGATGCTTTAGCTATTTTAGAAGCATGCGATATGGATGTTGGGAAAGTGCAGATTGAAGTTGGAGCACCGGATTGGTATCATCCTGGTCGTTCAGGTGTCATAAAACTTGGATCAAAGATTATTCTTGGTTTTTTTGGTGTTTTTCATCCTGCTACATTAGAAAAGTTAGATGTCAGTGACCCTTTATGCGGCTTTGAAATTTTTCTAGATCGAATTCCAGAATCAAAGAAAAAAACGACCAAAAGCCGTCCTCCTTTGAAACTCTTACCTTTTCAAATGGTGCGGCGTGATTTTGCCTTTATAGCGGATAAAACTGTTGCCTCTTCTCTTATTATTCGGGCGGCAAGTGGAGCCGATAAAAAACTTATTCATTCAGTGCGGGTTTTTGATATTTTTGAAGATTTAAGCTTTGGTGAAGATAAAAAATCTGTTGCAATTGAAGTAACTATTCAGCCCATAGAACGGACTTTAACAGATGAAGATTTAGAAAAGCTTGCCTCAAAGATCGTGGATAATGTTACCAAAATGACAGGTGCATATTTGCGCTACTGAGTATTCTCATTTTTTATGAGATATTTTACATGAAGTGGGAGCATCTTTGCGTGCTCCCTTTTTGTTTGGCATTCAAGAGCTATAGAACTTCTTGAAAGGGGACCTCCTTACCAAAACAAGCTGCTTAAATCATCAATTTTTTCAATATGAAAAAACTGTTTTTAAACATCTTGAAAAGTTATTTTTTCTCTTAATCCTTCATTGCAAATGTAAAAGATAACTGCTATTGCTAAATGATAATGCAAATTATTTGCAATAAAAAGAAGGCATATAAAGGAAAGAGAGAATCAATGAACGTAAGAACGTTTTTCACCATAGTTTTTGGAAGTGTTATTTTTTTTACACCCAATTTTGCTTTGTGTGCTGGTAAATTTAAAGCTGTTACGACATTCACTATCATTGCTGATATGGCACGCAATGTAGCAGGTGATGCCGCTGATGTTGAATCCATTACAAAACCAGGTGCGGAAATTCATGAATACCAACCCACCCCACGCGATCTTATGCGTGCTCAGGGAGCTAACCTTGTATTGTGGAATGGTTTAGAGTTAGAGCTTTGGTTTGAAAAGTTTTTTCAAAATATCAAGGATGTTCCAAGTGTTGTTGTTTCAAAAGGTATTATACCCATTAAAATTGGTGAGGGCCCCTTTAGCGGTAAACCCAATCCTCATGCGTGGATGTCACCGACCTCTGCTTTGATTTACGTTGATAATATTCGCGATGCTTTTGTAAAATATGATCCTGAACATGCTGAAATTTATAAACAGAATGCTGAAATTTATAAACAGAAAATTCGTGCAACGATTGATCCAATTAGGGCTGAATTAGAAGCTGTACCGCAAGATAAACGTTGGCTTGTGACCAGTGAGGGGGCTTTTAGCTATTTGGCGCGTGATTTTGATCTAAAAGAACTTTATTTATGGCCCATCAATGCTGACCAACAAGGAACACCACAGCAGGTCAAGCATGTTATTGATATGGTTCGCAAATACAATATTCATGCAGTTTTTTCTGAAAGCACTATTTCCCCTGCGCCTGCTAAGCAGGTTGCCAGAGAAACAGGAGCTAAATACGGTGGTGTTCTTTATGTTGATTCTTTAAGTGAGAAAAATGGTGAGGTACCCACTTATATTGATTTATTACGTGTCACGAGTGGGCGTATTAGCAATGCTTTAGTAGAGGGAGTAAAAAACCAATGACGGAATGTGGAATTTTTGCCCAAGGAGTAACGGTAACATATCGTAATGGACATACAGCTTTACGTGAAGTGAATTTTGAAAGTCCAAAGGGTTCTATTACGGCATTGGTTGGTGTTAATGGATCCGGTAAGTCAACGTTATTTAAAGCGATTATGGGGTTTGTACGCCCCTCAAAGGGAAAAATTCGTATGTTTGATTTGCCCGTTGATATAGCTTTGAAAAAAAATCTTATTGCTTATGTTCCTCAAAGTGAAGATGTTGATTGGAATTTTCCTGTCTTGGTTGAAGATGTTGTATTGATGGGGCGGTACGGTCATATGAATTTCTTTCGCTATGCCCGTACACAAGATTATGAAGCCGTTCGTATTGCCTTAGAACGCGTTGATATGTTGGCTTTTGCCAAGCGCCAAATTGGAGAACTTTCTGGTGGACAGAAAAAGCGTGTTTTCCTAGCGCGCGCTCTTGCACAGAAAGCAAAAGCTATTTTATTAGATGAGCCGTTTACAGGGGTTGACGTTACAACAGAAGATAAAATCATTGCTTTGTTACAAGATCTCCGTAAAGAAGGAGCAGTGATCTTGGTTTCAACTCACAATTTGGGTTCTGTTCGCGAATTTTGTGATCATACAGTTTTAATAAAAGGTACTGTTTTAGCTTCTGGGTTAACAGAAAAAATCTTTACAAAGGAAAATCTGGAGAAAACTTTTGGAGGGTCTTTGCATCACCATATTTTTGATCTTCAAACCACAAAAAAAAATGATGTTTTCATGGGAAGAAAGCAGTCTGCAGTTTGTGAAGATATTGAAAGAGTGGAGCACGTTGCATGATTTCTTGGTTGCTTGAGCCACTGAGCTATCAATATATGGTGAATGCAATGTGGGTTTCTGGGTTAGTTGGGTGTGTTTGTGCCTTTCTTTCAGCTTTTTTGATGTTAAAAGGTTGGTCATTGATTGGTGATGCACTTTCCCATTCGATTGTTCCTGGTGTAGCAGGAGCTTACCTTTTAGGATTACCTTTTTCACTCGGCGCTTTTTTTTCTGGTGGTCTTGCAGCAGCAGCAATGCTCTTTTTTAACCACCGGACAAAGCTTAAAGAAGATACCATTATTGGGCTTATTTTTTCTTCCTTTTTTGCCTTTGGGTTGTTTCTCAAATCATTAAAACCAATGGCTGTTAATATTGATACGATTGTTTTGGGAAATATTTTAGCAGTGAGTTCAACAGATATTCTACAATTGGCTTTTATCGGCTTTGTTTCGTTGCTTATATTGCTTTTGAAATGGAAAGATCTTCTTGTGTCATTATTTGATGAAACGCATGCGCATGCCATTGGATTAAACGTAAAATTTTTAAAGATTCTCTTTTTCACATTGCTTGCCGCTTGTACTGTTGCTGCGATGCAAACCGTTGGAGCATTCTTAGTCATTTGTCTTGTTGTGACACCTGGGGCAACGGCCTATCTTTTAAGTGATCGTTTCGTGAACATCTTGGTTATTGCAGTTGTAATTGGAACCTTCACAAGTGTCTTGGGTGTTTATGTGAGTTATTTTTTGAATGCACAAACGGGGGGGGTTGTAGTGCTTTTTCAAGCATCTTTATTTGTTTTGGCTTTTATTTTTGCTCCTAAACATGGGTTTATTGCTGCGCGCTTACGCATAAATGCGGCAAAAAAGGGTGTAATATTATCATGATTGATCAATTACTGCTTCCGTTTCAGTTTTCTTTTATGCTTAAGGGTATGCTTATTGTCATGATTCTTTCTATTCCCATGGCGATGCTTTCCTGTTTTCTTATTTTGAAAGGATGGGCGCTGTTAGGCGATGCCATTTCTCATGCAGTTTTTCCAGGTGTTGTTGTTGGTTATATGACAACACCATGGGTAATCGCATTTTTAACTTCTTTGCCATTTGCTTGGTTTCAGCATATGCGTCCAGAGAATATTACAATGACTTTGATTACTTGCGGTGCTTTTGTTGCAGGAATGGTGTGTGCACTATTAACGGGTTTTTTAGGGAGCAATAGCCGTATCAAACAGGACACGGTGATGGGTGTGGTCTTTTCTTCAATGTTTGGTTTGGGGCTTGTTTTAGCCACGTCTATTTATAGTAGCTTAGATTTGAATCATATTCTATTTGGTAATCTCTTAGGTGTTAACTGGCTTGATATAACGCAGACGGCAATCATTTCCGCTGTTGTCACTTTTATTTTAGCAGCAAAATGGCGCGACTTTATGCTGTATATTTTTGACACAGTTCAAGGACGTGCAATGGGGTTACCAATATCTCTACTCCACTATACCCTGCTAACGATGATTTCTCTTACAATTGTTGCAGCTTTGAAAGCTGTAGGGATCGTACTCGTTATTTCTTTACTGATAGCACCAGGAGCAATTGCCTATCTTGTCACAAATCGGTTTTCTTTTATGTTAATGATCGCGATACTTGTTGCAGCTTTTTCTGGTTTTTTAGGGATTTATCTCAGCTTATTTATCGGCTCTGATTCTGCTTCCACAATTGTGTTGATCTTGACGTTGATTTTTATGGCTATTTTCATGATGATTTTCTTTCGTCGAAACACAGTTCAAGAGACTTGAAAGTGTTAAAATTCATGCATATCAGCCATGCATTTTTATATATTGTTTCTCATTTTTATTTTAATTAGAGTTTGGGGTGCTAGGTTATTTTTCCTCCTAATATCTAGCAGGTGAATGCAGTAAATTTTCTCCCCCCCAACACTGCATTCTTAATTAAGAGGCTGCATTGATTTCTTCTGCAGCCTTTTTATTTTTTTGTTTTTCTAAAATCTCTCCTCTTTTCTTGAAATCATTTAAAATGATTATAATATTGTGTAAGCTATTCGGTATTTTCAAGGAACTTATAACAGCAAAGACACTTACGCATGAAGGGGTAGAGCGTAATTGTGCACTCAGACATGTAAACAGAAAAAAACAGATACAATGTTTTTGTATAGGGTTTTGCGTAGAGGAAAATAGTACGAGAAAATGAAAAAAGATTTGAAGATATCGCACCCTTTACGTATCTGCTATTATATAGCAGGGTGGGCGATGGTTATATTAGGTATTATCGGTGTCGTATTACCTATTATGCCAACTGTGCCTTTTTTATTGGTTGCCTCATGGTGTTTTACGCGTTCTTCTCCACGTTTTCATCAATGGTTGAATAATCATCGTATTTTTGGTCCCCCTATTAAGCGATGGGAAGAAAAAAAAGCAATCTCTCCATTCGTTAAAGTTTTTGCAATGATGAGTATGACAGGAGGATTTTTATCCTTTTTTGTAATGCTACACCCTCCTTTGTGGATTTCTTTACTTGTTGCGGTTATATTATTGCTGATTGCCATTTATATTGTAACACGTCCATCTTCCTAATGATAAAAAAGGCTTTATGGGATACTCTTTTTAGCTTCAACTTATTTGTAAAAACTATGAGAACTTTTAAGTTTTGAATATAAGCTCTCCATTTCCAAAATGCATATGAAATAGCAAGCTTTTTGAACGCAATTAATTAATAATATGTTTGTGAAATAATTTTTATGAACACTCAAAATGTTCTCACTTGGTAAACAATGATAAATCACATTCATGGAAGAGAGTCATTATTTTTGTAAAGCATGTTTGTATGAATCTCTACATATACATCATTAAAAAGTCATTGATATGATAGTCATTTCTTTCTAAAAGACATTTCGTTTGTTTTCATATCTCTTAATGAGGATATAATACAAAGCTTACTAAACACCATCATTTTTATACTTATACAGTTAAGAAGCCGGTCTATTATATCAATCTTTAATGTTACATCTGTTATTAACTTAAGAATAATTCATAAGAAACAACAGAGTTTTTCAAATGGTTTTATATATACACGCATTCTTATTATAATATGCGAATAAATAATTTCTCTGTCTTTGTATAAAGCTTATTCGAAATAAAAATATTATTGCATTCTCTGTTTTTTAATGAAGTCATGCCCCTCACGTAAAACAAAAGGTCTCCCAAATCATGTTATTTACACATTTATTTTAATGAAACATCTCCCAACACTTTACTCATTTCATAATAGCAGACCATACATGGATAAAGTAAAATCTCATTGTAACGTGTATAAAATCTATTTGAGCACCATCATCCTTGCCTTTCAAAATGCACACCAATAGTCACCATGCTATTTGTCATCCTCCAATGTTGCCTTAGTAATTCCTAATGCTACAATTATAGCTTGTCATCTGGTTTTGTATATTTTGACACTAGATTTTGTACCAATTTATTTTTTCAAAGAGTTTAAAGATGTTCTCAAAGGGTTTTGAAAGCCTTTTCTCATTTTTACTTATGGAAACGCACTTTTTTCTGATTTTCGGTAATTTTTGCAATTTTAGGTGTCAAAATCTATTTTGATAAAACGCGCATTGAATGGTCAAAATTGTACATAAAAACAACAAATTACCACGTATTCCTACTTAATCCAACCTCTTCCCACTTAGTATAAAACCTACTGTCAAACTACAACAATAACCCTTAGAACTTGAAAACCTTCATACATGCAAGGAGATGAGTGTGCTTGATTTAACAGGGTTAAAATGAGAAAATCTCCTTGGCTAAACTTCCTTGGCCCGTTAAGTATTTTTTTAATGCGTCGTAAATATTTTTAAGTCTTATCTATCGCGCCTTATGTAAGTGAAGCGTATGCGTGGTAGGCCAAGTAGAATCTGCTCAAAAACAGCCGAACTGTTTACAGACCAGCAAAGGTTAAGAATCCTCGTCCTTAGGGTAGGACAAAAATCAATCTTATAAACAATATGATGGATCAATATACTTGTTTTAAAGAACCGGAAACTATGTCTTTATAGGTCTAGCAATTCGTTTTTTATTACCAAAAAAATTGAGATAACGTTGTACTTCTTTTGAATCACCGATCGTTTTTTCAGGATTATCTGAAAGTTTTACGGCTGGTCGACCATTGGCATAGGTCACCTTACAAACAAGGGAAAGAGCATCAAGAGTTTCGATTTCCTGAGGTGCACAGCCTGTAAAATCATTGGTAAGATCCGTGCCCCATCCAAAACTCATGCGCACTTTACCATGGAAATGATGATAGGTTTTTTCAATTGTATTGACATCAAGAGCATCAGAAAAAATTAAAAGTTTTTTGCGTGGATCTTTTCCTTTTTCTTTCCACCATTGAATAATACGTTCACCACCTTCAATAGGAGGCGCACTATCGGGTCTGAAACCCGTCCAATCAGCGACCCAATCTGGTGCATTGCGTAAAAATTCTTCTGTACCAAAGGTATCAGGTAATACAATGAGAAGATTTCCACCATAATAACGATTCCAATCTTGCAAGACTTGATACGGAGCTCTGCGTAATTCATCATCATTGTTGCTGAGAGCCGCAATAACCATAGGCAATTCGTGTGCATTGGTTCCAAGAGCTTCTAAATCCGTATCCATGGCAAGAAGAACATTAGAAGTTCCAGTAAAAGAATGACCAATGCCTTCTTTTAATGCTTCCACACACCAGCGCTGCCATAAAAAAGAATGGCGACGCCTTGTCCCAAAGTCAGATATTTTAATATCAGGCAATTTTTTGAGACGTTCAACTTTACTCCACATTTTTGCTTTAGCACGCGCATAAAGTACATCAAGAGCAAAACGATCTAGTTTTTTGAGAGCAGCACGTGAACGTAATTCACTAATAATAGCAAGGGCAGGAATTTCCCACATGGAACTATGGGCCCAGGGTCCATGAAAATGAAGGATATATTGGCCATCTTTGCGGGTGAGTTCATATTCTGGAAGTTGAAAATTCTCAAGCCACTGAAGAAAATCCGGTTCAAAAATTTGTTTGCGTCCATAAAATGTATTACCAGCAAGCCAAATCATTTCTTTTTTTGTAAAGCGCAAACTAAGAGCATGATCAAGTTGGGCACGCAATTCACTCTCATCAATATCGTCGGCAAGACGTATTGTTTTAGAGCGATTTATGAGGGAAAAAGTAACATTAACATTAGGATATAACCCCCAAATCATCTGCACCATTAGAAGCTTATAAAAATCCGTATCAAGAAGTGACCGAATAATGGGATCAAGTTTCCAAGTGTGATTGTAAACACGTCTAGCAATATCCGGATGATTCATAACCTTTTTCTTTCATTTTCATAAAATCTAAAATATTATGCACCAACACGGCTAATATAGGCGGTGCAATATAACAACTCTACAGTTTTGGACAAGAATAAAAAGTCTGCTCTCTTTTTTCATCTTTAATCTTTAAGATTTGACAATACGTATAATTTCATGCTGACCTGTTTTTTGTAACTTTATCCCTATATGAACTTCGGTATATTCTTTGCTATTAATATAGAGCATATTTTTAGGTCCCCATTTTACTTTAATGCAATAAACGGCATCATAAAACTTCATTGTTGCTTCATATTTTGGCCAAATAGAGGGTAAATGTGGCTGCAAAAACAATAGGTCTCCCTGAC
Organism: Bartonella sp. AA97HXZ; assembly: GCF_042196985.1. Classification (NCBI taxonomy): domain Bacteria; kingdom Pseudomonadati; phylum Pseudomonadota; class Alphaproteobacteria; order Hyphomicrobiales; family Bartonellaceae; genus Bartonella; species Bartonella sp. AA97HXZ. Next base: position 110,188 of record NZ_JBHIRC010000002.1, read on the forward strand.
GCTGTATTCCAAGAATAGCTTGTGTTGCGGCGCGATAAAACCAACCGGCTGAACCTGTATACCAAGTCCAACCGCCTTGACCACATCGTGGTTCAACAGCATAAATATCTGCGACCATTACATAAGGTTCAACACGATAAATTTCAGGATCTTGTCCATGGGTAATTGGGTTTATCATAGAAAATAAAGCATAAGCTTTATCGTTTTGTTCCATTTCAGCCAACGCAAAAATACTCCAAATGGCACCATGCGTATATTGACCACCATTTTCTCGAATTCCTGGAGGATAACCTTTTATATAACCAGGCTCGAGCGTACTTTTATCAAAAGGCGGCCAAAAAAGGCGAATGAGTCCGCCTTTTTTATCATAGAGATGTTCCAACATTGATGTCATTGCTTGTTTTTGACGTTCAGGCGATGCCATTTGAGAAATGATAGCCCAAGATTGAGCAATGGTATCAATTTGACATTCATCATTGATTTTAGAGCCAAGAGGTGTTCCATCATCAAAATAACCACGTCGATACCAAGCACCATCCCAACCATTTTTCTCTAGGCATTTTGTTAAATGTTCAAGGTACGTACTCCATATTTGCATATGGCTATTGTCACCACGTTTTTTGGCTAAAGAGATAAATGCTTGTAATGTGTACCCAAGAAACCATCCTAACCAAATGCTTTCGCCTTTTCCTTCCACACCGACCAAATTCATGCCATCATTCCAATCCCCACCTAAAATAAGAGGGAGACCATGTGGTCCGCAGCGTTTAATGGCAAGGTCTAAAGCTAAAACACAATGTTCATAAACTGTTGCAACCTTTGGGGATTGGGTGGGTTGAAAATAAGCATCCTGTTGCCCACTTTTGAGAACATCACCTTCAATAAAAGGAATGAGCGTATCAAGAAAAGCGTCATCACCAGTGGTAGTGACATAAAGAGCTGTTGCATATGCAAGCCAAACGATATCATCAGAAATGTATGTACGAACACCAGCATTTGTGTCAGGCAACCACCAATGTTGCACATCACCTTCAAGAAATTGGTGCGCTGCTGCATTTAACAATTGTTCACGTGCTAATTGTGGTTCCAGCAATAACAAAGACAAGCTATCTTGTAACTGGTCACGAAAACCAAATGCACCACTCGCTTGGTAAAAGCCTGCGCGTGCCATGATGCGGCATGCGTAGATTTGATAAGGAAGCCAATGGTTGACCATAAGATTAAAAGAAGCATCAGGTGTTTTGACTTGGAAAGGAGAAACAAAATCACTCCATTGCTGTTTTTGTTTTGTGAGCTGAATTTCAAAATCACTTGCACGTACTTGATTGAGTAATTTTTCAGCTTCTTGCCTATTTTCAGCACTGCCAAGATAGAAGATGATTTCTTTTGTTTGCCCTGGTTGAAGATCAATATCATAGGCGAATGCTGAACAAGGATCACATCCTGCTTCAATGGTATTTGAAAGAGCAGCGGCTTTACGGATCGCATTTGGACGTGTTACGGTTCCCGTTGCACCAATAAATTCAGCGCGATTGGTCGTCGTGCTGGTTGGCATTTCGGATGCTGATAAAAATGTAACTTGTTGAGATTTCTCGATGTGATAGGGATTTTGAATAAAATGTGCACCCCATCTGGTCTCATAAGAGGAAACAATAAAGGGGGCATATTTTGTACGGACATTTCCCAAAACCCATTCAACATAATTATAAAGGCGTAAACTGCGTGGTTTTTTCCCTTCATTCGTAAGGATAAGACGTGAAAAGCGAATAGGTTTTTCGGGATCAAGTGTATGAGTCAGTTCTAATGCGATTTCTGAATGTGTTGATTTAAAAGTTGAGAATCCAAACCCATGACACGCCTCATAGACAATATTTTCGTCACATTCAACAGTAGAAACGGGTGAGAAACGTTTTAAAGACTGGCGATCAACCAGATAAAGAGCTTCTCCTGGTCGGTTAGACGTTGGATCATTCGCCCAAGGAGTTAGTTGATAATCGCGGCTATTGTTAGCCCAAGTAAAAATTGCACCTTCAGCAGAGACATGAAAACCAAATCTGTGATTAGCAATGACATTAATCCACGGATGCGGTGTAGTGGTACGTCCATGAAGACGTATTACATAATGATTGTGCTGATTAAAACCACCGTAACCATTCCAATACCTTAGATCTTCTCCATTTGGGAGAAAAGAGGATGGTTTTTGTTGGCTAATAAGACCAATGGAAGAAAAAAGATTTTGTTCAGTTTGTGTTGTAAATTGCTGTCCTTCGTTATATCTTGGCAAGTCTAATTGATCATAAGGTTCTTGATAATTTTTACGAACTGTGAGATTAAAATCATTCTCATCAAGTCGTTTAAGTTGTTCAGATAAAGAGCCATTTTGGGCATCAAGAACGATACGCGCTGATGCAAGAAGCGTTTTAAAACTCTGTTCACTCATTTGATCGCGTCGAAGCATGAAAATATGTTGGCGTTCATCTGCTTTTTGCGTGTGGTGATAATAAGATTCACAGACCCACTCAAGAGCGCGTTGTGTACTTTGTATATAAGAAAATGTTTGTTCATTAAGAATGACCAAATCAACAATGAGTCCACGCATACGCCAATATTCATGTGCTTTAAGGAGCTCGCGCAGTACAGTTATATTTCCCTCGTTATTTAATCTAAGAAGACAGAGTGGATTGTCTCCTGAGATAGACATGGGCCAAAGATTAGACTGTTTTCCTAGCGTTTTTGCTAATATTTCAGAAGGAAGACGCCACGTTCTTTCTGGATAAATAAGCGGTGTTGCATATTTTTGATAGACAATAGCTTCTTTAAGCTGGGTTCCGCTCTGATACAGTGCGACTTGTGAGCGCGTCCATGCCATTGAAAGTTCTTTTTGAAACATATCAGGTTGTCGATAATGTTTAATATGATTATTTAGCGCTTCTTTTGTATGAGCAGCAAAAGTCCAAAAAATAAGTTCTGCTTTTTCATGGGCTGAAATTTTTATACGGCATCGCAATGACATAACAGGGTCAAGAACACAACCTTGACTGTTACTGAAACGAGCATTTTGGTCAAATGCAGCGGGTCGATGAATGGATCGCCCCCGACCAATAAACAGAGAGCGATCTGTTTCAGCTTCTGTCTCTTGGAGAATATCTGTTGTACTAGAAACAAAATGGGTAACATAGATTTCAGGATCACTAGGCGAGCGTTTGCGCCTTTTGGCAAAAATTGTTTTACCTTCTTCAGTAATTTCTGTCTCTATAAACATACGGGAAAAAACAGGATGAACTTGGTCTGTATCCATCGTGGCAAGCGCTAATTCACCATAAGAAGTCACTTCAATGAGTCGGTCTTTATTTGTCGTATTCATCAGTTGAATACGTCTCCCTTCGCCACATCCTTCAGATGTAATAAGACATTCAAGTGTTGATTTAATACCATCAACCATTTTTGTATATTCAGCCTTTTCATCTGTAAAAATGCTGACAGCTTCTTCTTCAATAACACGTGTTGGCTCACCAGTAACAGACCACCACCGTCCACTATGCGTATCACGTAAGAAGAATAAAGTACCTTGTTGATCTTCTGTTGCATCAGGAATAAAGCGCGTAATCGCATAATCGTGCCAACGGCTGTAACCAGAACCGTTCGCTGTTAACATGGTAGAATAAAAGCCATTAGACAAAAGTAAAGTTGCTCGTGGTTTGAGTAACGGGTTTGTAATAATGCGCAAAGGGGCTGCGTCAAATGCTTGAGACTTATTGCGCATACGATTAACAGCTTTGGTATGAATAATAGGAATGAGATGAGGCGCTCTTTCCTGTAAGAGCAATTGTGTTGCTTCAATAACGGGATCACGGTGAAAACGATCACGCATTCGCCCTTGAAAAATAACATTGTTAAGAGCAAGGATAGACATGCCATGATGGTGCGCATAATAATTGCGTATAATGGCGTATTTTTCCCCTGTTTTCACGCGTGTTGGAGTAAAATCAACAGAGTCATAATAACCATATGTTCCTAAAGCTCCAAGATCACGGAGTCGTTTTAAATTAGCGACAGCGCAAGCAGGAGCATATTGTGCCGCTAGAAGGCTGGCATAGGGAGCAATGACAGCATTGCGTGAAAGACCACGTTGGAGTCCGAGGTTTGGAACACCAAAATGAGCGTATTGGTAATTCATTAAATGATCGCGAGCATTAAATGCGGCTTCTGAAATACCCCATGGCAATTCCCGTTTATGGGCATATTGTATTTGACAACGAATAATCAATCGATTTGTTTGATCTAGGAGAGATCCTAAAGGTTCATGCATTACGAGAGATGGCATAAGATATTCAAACATTGATCCAGACCATGATAGGAGTGCACCTTTCCCACCTATGGGTACGAGAAGTCGACCAAGACGAAACCAATGTTTAAGTTTTATATCTCCTTTTGCGATGGCAAAAAAGCTTGCAAGACGTGCTTCTGAAGCAAGTAGGTCATAACAATTTTCATCGAGTTTGTTTTCTTGAACACGATATCCTATGGATAAGAGATGCCGTTTAGGCTGTTCTAAAAAGTCAAATTTCATATCAAAGGCTATTTGCCTTGCCATTATAGCCAGCCTGTTTAGTTTTTTACGTAATTTTTCAGTATCACAATGAGCAGTCGCATCATTATGATGAGCGTTACAGGTGTCGATAAGGCATTTAGCCCAAGAAAGCGCACGAGCAGATTCTATCGTTTGAATTTTGTGGTCAAGTTCACCGACTAAGTGCACAATATCATGGGCTGCAAGTGAAAGATCTATGATGTGAGAAGGAATCGTATTTTCTTGTTCTATAAAAGTGAAGATAGAATCATGAAAACGAGTGATGTTTTCTTCGATTTTTTGGCGTAAAGAGCGTAAACTGGGTTGATGATCTGGAATTTCTCTGACAGTTTCTTCAAGAATAGCAAGAACATCCGATAAGCCTTCTCGATCACTTTGAAAAAAAACATGAGGTTTTTCAGCCCATTCACTTAAGGCAGAAGAGAGTGTTACCAAATGACCGGCAAGATTTCCTGAATCAACGGTTGATACATAAGTAGGCAAAAGAGGCCTGAGTGTATCCGTTTCATACCAATTATAGAGATGACCGCGGAACTTTTCCATTTTTGCAAGAGAGCGTAATGTACATTCAATACGGGTAATGGTCTCTTCAAAACCAATCCAGCCAAAATCACGTGCTGCAATAATAGAAAGGAGATAAACCCCAATATTCGTAGGCGATGTACGTTGAGCAACAAGAGGTTCAGGATCTTCTTGAAAATTATCGGGAGGCAAATGGTTGTTTTGTGCATTGACAAAGGTTGCATAATAAAGCCATGTCCGCCGTGCAATAGAGCGGAGTTTTTTTTCATCTTTTGAAGAAAGATAAAGGCTATCTTGAAAGGTTGAAGGTTGACTCACAATCCAAGCAATGAAGGGTGAAAAAAACCATGCTATCCCAAAAGGCAAAGCAACCAAGCTTGCAAAACTATCAGAAAAAAGAGGGAGTGCTATAGTAAGAATACCAATAAGCGATGCTGGTGCCATTGTAAAAACATAGAAACGCAAACTATTGGGTATTGATTTTGTTGCAGCAGAAGTTTTCCATTCAAGAAGATGCTGTTTTGAAATCGTCATACGATAGAGTGTACGAATAATCGCATCGGTCATAAAATACGCCGAATAAGCAAGGAACGTCGTTTTAAGAAATATATCAGCGCTTGTAAGAGCAATTTTGTTCCAAATTAATTGAAAATGTCCACGCAAAGAATGATCTATATTGGATGAGACAAGCGTTTTTAATACACATAGAATGGGTGAAATGAAGGAGCTAAACAACAAGAATAGTTGCCAGACGATTGCACTCTTTAAAGACAAAAAAGCCCATCCTGCAAATGCTGCGATTAACCACATAAGTGGAGTGAGAGAACGACGTAAATTATCCTGCATTTTCCAACGCGTCACGGAACTTATTTGACGGTGGGGAAAAAGATAAGGCAAAAGCTGCCAATCACCGCGGACCCAACGATGATAACGCATAACATCAATATTATAAGCAGTTGGATAGTCTTCAATGACTTCTATGCTACTTACCAGAGCAGTACGAGCATAACCTCCCTCTAAGAGATCATGGCTAAGAATAGTATTTTCTTTAATTTTGCCATCAAGCGCTTGTTCAAATGCATCAATATTATAAAGACCTTTACCGATAAAGGTGCCTTCTCCTAAAAGATCTTGATAAGTATCAGAAACAGCAAAAACATAAGGATCAATGCCACGGTTTATAGAAAAAACCCGTTGGAGAATTGATGTTTTTTTTCCTGTTGTAAGAGAAGGAATAATGCGTGGTTGTAAAATACTATAGCCCTTTACAACCTTTCCACTTTGTGGATCAAAAACGGGATAATTGAGTGGATGGTTAAGCTTTCCAACAAGTTTCGCGACGCTCTCTGGAGTAAGACGTGTATCACAATCCAGCGTCATAACAAAACGGCAATCCATAGGAAGATGTGGATTGGGAGGATAAAAGCTTGTATTTTTATCGCCTCTTAAGAGCCGATTAAGTTCATGAAGTTTTCCTCGCTTTCGTTCCCATCCCATCCAACATTTTTCGCTTGTATTATAAAGGCGTCGGCGATGTAAAAGGAAAAAAAGCGGAAGTTCATCACGATGATAACGACTATTGAGTTTATCAATACTCTTTTGCGCATAGTGCAATAAATCAAGATCATCTTGCGTTTCTCTCAATGGAGCATCCACCCAATCTGTAATGAGTGCAAAATGAATGGCACCTTTAGGATTGGAAAGATAGTGCACTTCAAGATTGCGCACTTGTTCATCAATATCATCGCGTGATGTCATCAAAGTAGGTACAATAACCATTGTCCGTGCATGTTTTGGAATACCTTCTTTATATTCATAACCAATGAGTTGTTTTGATGGGACAAACCACGAAACAACAGTGTTAAATAAAGCAAAAGCAGCATCCATAGCAGGAAAAAGCGCCAATACAGTAAAGCAAAAAGATATCCATTGTGTCATGCCAGATATTTGTAAAAGGGCGTAAATTACCAGCAAAAGAGCAAGCGTCAGAAAAGAGATAGGAACGGCGATGACTCTCAATTTTGAGCAACAGGAAGCGCGTGTCCATTTTATGAGAAAGGGCGGAATATACCCACAAGCCTTTTCAAATATGCCACGACCATCATCAACAAGGTACCACCCCACACAAGAATGATGAGGCATATCTTTAGAAGTGGAATTTGCCATTTCTACAACTTTATGTGCAACTTCCAGTTCACTAAGAGGCGAAAAGCGAGAAACTTTTTCAATGACTTGTCGATAAATATTGCGTGAGTGAGCATCAATTTCAGAAAAATCACTATTTTTACGCAAAATAGAATCAACACAACTCACTGTTTCAAACCATGCTGTCCAATCAACATCATCTATAGCTTTAAGAGCACGGATAATATTTCCCATGGTCACACCATCTGCTGCTTGTCGGGTATGTTCATCAGCTGTTGCAATCTCTAAGCTACTACCTTGGCTTTTCAATTGCTTTTCAAGCCAAGTTAATGCTACGGTTGAATCGACAGATGCACTGCGCAGGCGATAGAATAAATGTGCTGAAAAAGTTGGATCAACAGTAAATGGTTTATACTGCGTAAAAAGAGAGTGTGGATTTGTTTTATTTTCTACAAGAGAAATTTTATCAGCTACTTGACTAGCAAGATGGCGCATATGTCGCGCTTTTTCGATACGTACTGAAAGACGACGGACATTTTCAATGAGCAGCATTTGCATAACTGAAGGAAGAGCCCACAATTCACCAATTGTGAGCGCACAAACTTCTTGAAATCCGTTGGTCATAGCAGTGAGTGTTTCTTGTGAAAAGCTGCTATCGGTATGCGCAATATAAAGCCAAGTTAAAGCAAAAATTCGTGGTATGCCGGCTTTGTGTGTAGAAAGAGGAAGTTGCTTTATGAAGGACTTGGGTAGATTACGACGTAGCTTTTGTATGGTTTTATCAATGGTGTAATGATTATCAATGAGCCATTGAGCAGATGGTGCGATGGTTTCATCATTTCGGGCAGCAAAATCACTGGTATGAAAGGCATGAAGAATAAGTTTAGCATTTTCATTCAATCTCTTGCGAAAATCTCCTACTCCTTCATATTCAGGGAGTAAAATTTCTTTACCAGAAGCTATATCATGCCCTAAGTTATAAAGATCTTCCTGTACCTTATAGATTGCACGAAGAGGAAAATCCGTATTAATAAAATGATCTTTTTTCTCTTTTTGAGAAAAAAGTATTTTATGAAGGGTATTATGCACGCCATGTCCCATTGTTATTTAATTACATCGTTTTTTATTTAAATTGTAAGCATTTTATCTGAATAGTGAACCGTTGTTAGACAAAAAACAAACTTTTTGTTTTTATTTGCAAGCATTTATAATTTTTGTTTCAATAATTTAAAAATAAGCAGACAATTTTTTTTAGAAAATAAAAAGGTCACTCCTAATGAGTGACCTTAATAATAACACCAACTTTAATGATTGATGATTAATCTTGTTCTTGTTTTTTCAAAGCTGCACCCAGAATATCACCAAGAGAAGCACCTGAATCTGTAGAACCATATTGTGCAACAGCTTCTTTTTCCTCTGCAATTTCTAAAGCTTTAATCGATACTGAAATTTTACGTGTTTTTTTATCAAATGCTGTGATGCGAGCATCAACCTTTTGCCCAATTGCGAAACGCTCAGGACGTTGCTCATCACGATCACGCGCAAGATCAGCACGCCGAATGGTTGTCTCAAGGTTGTGGTCAATCAATTTCACACCAATGTCATTGTCGTTAACAGCAATCACTTCGCATGTTACAACTGCACCTTTTCGCAATTCGCCAGAAGCAGCTGCTTCTCCAACTTTATCACTGGAAAGCTGCTTAATTCCAAGAGAAATGCGCTCTTTTTCAATGTCAACATCAAGGACCACAGCTTTAACGATATCGCCTTTATTGTAAGTATCAATAACTTGTTCACCAGGACGGTTCCAATCAAGATCAGACAAATGAACCATACCGTCAACATCGCCTTCAAGCCCAATAAACAGACCAAATTCTGTTTTATTTTTAACCTCTCCTTCAATTTGCGAATTGACAGGAAATTTATTAGCAAAAGCTTCCCATGGATTTTCAAATGTTTGTTTTAAGCCAAGAGAAATACGCCGTTTAGAAGGATCAATCTCAAGAACAACCACTTCTACTTCTTGTGATGTAGACAGAATTTTTCCAGGATGAACATTTTTCTTTGTCCAGCTCATTTCAGAAACATGGATCAGCCCTTCGATTCCTGGTTCAATTTCAACAAAACCACCGTAATCAGTAATGTTGGTAACAGCACCCGTAATTTTTTTACCAATCGGATACCGGACACTGATGCTTTCCCAAGGATCACTTTCAAGCTGTTTCATTCCAAGAGAAATACGGTGCGTATCTTGATTAATGCGAATAATCTGCACTTTAATCGTTTGGCCAATTGTGAGCACTTCAGATGGGTGATTAACACGCCGCCATGCCATATCTGTAACGTGCAAGAGACCATCAATCCCACCAAGATCAACAAAGGCACCATAATCTGTAATATTTTTCACCACACCTTCAACGATTTGATTTTCTTCAAGATTTTGTACGATTTCTGAACGTTGCTCAGCGCGACTTTCTTCTAAAACAGTGCGGCGTGAGACCACAATATTGCCACGACGACGATCCATCTTCAAAATTTCAAAGGACTGTGAATTATGCATGAGGGGTGAAACATCACGAATGGGACGAATATCAACTTGGCTGCGAGGCAAGAAAGCAACGGCACCATCAAGATCAACTGTAAAACCACCTTTTACTTGGCTAAAGATCACTCCATCAACGCGTGCACCAGCATTGAATTTTTCCTCCAAACGGACCCAACTTTCTTCGCGCCGTGCTTTTTCACGCGATAAAACAGCTTCACCCATCGCATTTTCAATGCGTTCAATGTAAACCTCAACTTCATCGCCAACTTGCAAAGAACCATCTTTTGCTTTAGCTCCAAATTCTTTGAGAGGAATACGTCCCTCGACTTTAAGACCAGCATCAATAATGGCCATGTCTTTTTCGATTGCAATAACACGACCTTTAACAACAGATCCTTCATTAAGATCATTAGTTTGAAAAGATTCTGTTAAAAGGGCTTCAAAATCCGCTGTTGTGGGATTGTATTGTGACATAAGAACTCCTAATATATACCTTGTATTATAAGGTATGAGCGCTAGGTTAGTGTTAACATAAGTAACTCCCTAGCCTTTTCCTTGAATAAAGGAAAAAAGTTAGCGCTAGGCTGGAAGTTACCTTAACGAATTTATCCAATTATATGCATTTTTATGATTGGATCAACAAAACTGCATGCAATTTCAAATGTTGCTTCTATACTCAATTCTGACGTATCAAGCAAGTGGGCGTTTTTTGCTGGTTTTAGTGGACTTTGTTTGCGCGTTATATCGCGACTGTCGCGCTGTTCAAGTTGAGCTAGGATTTCATGATAATTTGCTTGAACACCTTTTTTTAAAATCTCTTGGTAGCGGCGTTTGGCGCGTGTTTGAACATTGGCTAGAATATAAAACTTGATATCGGCATCAGGACAAACAATCGTTCCGATATCACGCCCATCAAGCACACAGCCGGGCAAAACTTTAGCAAAGTTGCGTTGTTTTTCGACAAGAATTTTGCGTACAGCAGGGTTAATTGCTATTTTTGAAGCCGCTTCACCAAGTTCATGAGAAGAAAGAAGAGAAGGATTTAAGGTATTAAAATCAAGTTCTTTAGCATAAATAATAGCATTTTTTTCATCATTAAGAGCTAAATTTTGTTGTAAAAGCGTATGAGCAACACTACGATAAGTAAGACCAGTATCGAGATGACGAAGGCGATAATGTGCAGCAATTTTGCGTGCTAAGGTTCCTTTGCCTGAGGCTGCAGGTCCATCAATGGCGATAACAAAAGGCTTCAAGCGATTTTTCCCCCAAGTTGTTTTATAAAAGGAATAAATTCTGGAAAGCTCGTAGCGATCATTCGTTTATCATCAATGGTAACAGGTTTTTCTGACACAAGCCCAAAAATGAGAAAACACATAGCAATTCGATGATCAAGATGTGTGGCAACATACCCACCCCCCAAACCTTTGGCAGAACCTTTTCCATAAACAATAAGAAAATCTTGACCTTCTTCACAGTCTACGCAATTAATTTTTAATCCTTGAGCAACAGCAGACAATCGATCCGATTCTTTTACACGCAATTCTTCAATTCCTAGCATAACTGTTTTGCCTTCTGCAAAGGCAGCTGCTACTGCCAAAGCAGGATATTCATCTATCATCGATGGAGCACGTTCTTTGGGCACCGTAACGCCTCTAAGGACCGATGATTTTATCCGTAGATCAGCAACATCCTCTCCACCTGTTTGACGTCGGTTCAAAAATTCAATTTGAGCACCCATTTCCCACAATGTTTCGATAAGTCCTATTCGAGAGTTATTTATCAAAACATTTTCAATGGTGATATCAGAGTCTTCTATAAGAAGGGCTGCGATAATTGGAAAAGCAGCAGAAGAAGGATCACCCGGAATATGAATCGTTTGTCCAGTAAGATGGGGTTGACCATTAAGATGAATCAAACGCGCACCTTCGTTATCTTTTTCTATTTCAAGTTGCGCACCGAATGCTTTTAACATTTTTTCCGTATGATCTCGTGTCAGAACTGGTTCAATAACAGTTGTAGTGCCGGCGGTATTGAGTCCAGCAAGCAGGATTGCTGATTTAATTTGGGAGGAAGCTATTGGAACACGGTAACGAATCGGATTAGCCATTTTCGGACCATAAAGCGTTAAAGGAAGGTGATCGTCGCGCGTTGCCTCAATTTCAACCCCCATGAGACGCAGTGGATCAAGGATACGTCCCATTGGACGTTTAGAGAGAGAAGCATCACCAATAAAGGTTGTTTTCATATGATACGGACCAACCATTCCCATAACCAAACGAGCACCTGTTCCAGCGTTTCCAAAGTCTAAAGGTTTTTGTGCAGCTAAAAGGCAACCATTCCCTGTTCCTCGTATGATCCAGAAGTCTTCTTTTTTAATAATACAGGCACCCATAGCTTGCATAGCAGCAGCTGTATTGAGTACATCAGCGCTTTCAAGTAATCCATGAATATATGTCTCACCACTTGCTAATCCTCCCAATATAAGAGAGCGATGAGAGATTGATTTATCTCCTGGTATTTGAATTTTTCCAGAGAGACTACTCGATTTATAGGTGGTTATAGGGATTGCTTTTTGCATGGAAATTCTATTTAATTCTATCTAACTTTTATGAAATTGTGCATCCTTTAGCACATGCTTTAAAAGACGTCATGAAAAAATCACTGTGGAACAGTGTATTTATCTTTGACAAAGGTATTATTTTTCGATTAAGCACCATAAAATTTATCTTTTAATGGAATAATAGTTAATCAAAGAGGCACGGTTTATGGCAAAACAAGAACTTGGAACTAAACGTGTTGATCCAGAAACAGGAAAAAAATTTTACGATCTAAATCGCGATCCTATTGTGTCGCCCTATACAGGGATTTCTTATCCGCGTTCTTACTTTGAAGTTGCAGCAGCGGAAGCAAATAATGAAGAAGAAGTTGATACTGAAGAGCTTGATACAGCACTTGAAAAATCTGCTTTTATGCTTCTTGAAGATGATGATGTGGATTCTAAAGATGACGATCTTCCTGATTTAGAAGATAGTGATGTAGATCTTGGTGATGATGATGATACATTTTTGTCTCATGATGGTGACGATGAAGATGATGACGTTACTGATATTCTCGGAGGCGGTGTTTCTAATGATGACGATGCTTAAAAGAAGTAAAAGAGGACATCTTTTCTATTGAATGTAAATTCTTCTTGATCTTCAATTTTGATCGTTCTAGAAAAGCTGGAATTGTATACTGTCTTTTTGGGACAATTTGTTTTTATAGGGGCTATAGCTCAGCTGGGAGAGCGCTTGCATGGCATGCAAGAGGTCAGCGGTTCGATCCCGCTTAGCTCCACCAAAAAGACCAACTGTTCTATCAAGGGAATCAATCATAATAAAAGATGTGTGCATCAATTTAAAAGGTTTATGTGCTATTTAATTATCATTCCAATAGCGCCTGTTCCTTGCATTTTAATGACATTATAATACATTTTTAATCATTTGTTGGATTATAAAATTTACTGTCGCAACCATGAAAGTAGATAATTTTTTTATGCTTTGCACAGAAATAGAAAATGATCTGTTTAATCTGCGCCTTGTCTTAAAGGACAAAATCTGAATTTCCTTTACCACAATATTTCCACAAATATCATAATATGTTGGTTACTGGTATCTTTTTAAAAGATATGAAGTACTTAAACAAAGAGTAGAGAATAAAATATTAAAATATACTTCTCAATTATTGCGAATCAGAACTTTTTTCGAGTATTTTTAGCCTGATCAGATGTTCTGCCAATTAAAAAATACCTACCTTGAGTAGCGTATACCTGCTCAATACTAAGGTATATTAACACTTAAATAATATATTGAATCAATTAATTTTTTTCCTTGCACGTCACAAACAAGGTCGAGGTGTGAGAGCAAAGTGGTGCCATCATTATATGTGCTAATTCCCAATGTTACCGATAATTCTTACATTTGAAAATGTATGTTCATAAAAAAATATTTTTAGTCTTTTCTTTCACAGTTTTTATCCACATACCCATTGTGCTTGTTATCTGCAAGCCAATGGTTTTATTGATTCAACCTCAAGAGATCTGAAACGATAAAACCCTACGCCATTCGAGATTCTTACTTTAATATAAATAACGATATATTATCTTTATAAATCAATATGCTTAAACCATTTAAGAAAAAGAATAAAAATGCTTCTCATAAATATTCTCAAATGCAAAAGCTATCACAACATTGGAGACTGACTTGTTACTTCATAGGCGTTACAAATCTTTCTCTGAATATTCCCTACCCTGAATATTCATTGTGTGTAAAGTTGCATATACCTTATCATCCTATAAACGGGAGTGTTTTTACAATACAATAAGATAACTTTTTTCAATTAAGATGGACTGGATGGACGAATATGTTTTATTTCATACAATACTAAATACACCTAGTTCTTTTGAAGACTGTAGCGCCCTCTTTATACAAAATAACGTTTTTTCGTTTAATGCATTTCTCGTTTTTTTATATTGAATATTTTACCCTTTTTATGATGCCCGAATTGCATTTGTTTTAATTGCTATTTTATACGCTTAACAAAGAAAATATTCATATAATAATCAGCCAGTAATACGCATAATGAAAATAAAAAATGATATTATATTTTAAAATTTTTCTTCAATAAGCGCTGGCACTTAGCCCAATGCGAAATGCCAGCGCTAAATAGAAGATAGTTTCTATTATAAATTTTTTTAACAAAGGAGGTAAAAATGTCGAGAGTATCTTCAAATATATTGTGTATTGCAAAAACTTTCTGTTGCTTGAGTTTATTCTAAAAAATAACAATTTATTTCATTGAACGATCGGAAAAACGGCACTGTTTTATCATATCATGCGGAATTTTGCTTTCGAATAATTCTATCCCATCAATTCCCTGATTGAGATTTTCAAAAATCTTCCCTAATGCCATCCACATCTTTTTAATTGCTGTTCATAGAGCCTCGATATCCTTGCCATGCGCTGTGCTGTCTGTGAAAGCGCAGCACTGACATGCCCACCACTACGTGCATAAGCACCATGCCCCATATGATAATTTAAATAAAGGCTATATGCATCATCAAACCTCACCCCATTGCGTTGAACACTTTGGCGATGATACCAAGCAACAAAATCAGCAGCATCTGCGAAATTCGTACGCCATGCAAAAGACTTTCCTGTAGAGCGAAGATACATTGCCCATGTACTATCAAGCGCTTGAGCATAACCATAAGCTGTCGACCGACGCTTCCATGGAATAAAACCAAGTAGTTTTTTGCGTGGAGGACGTGCATTGTGACGAAAGCTCGATTCCATCTTAATGGTTGCAAGAATAATAGGCATAGGAATTCCATAGCGCATTTCCGCTCTTTGAGACACCTTACCCCAATTGTCAAAAAAACCATTTTTTTGTGCTAAAATAGCACAAGCATTATTTGTGTGGATGGGAGTGGTTGTTGCGCATCCCTCTAGCAAAAACACCAGTGCCCCTAAAAACAAAAGGTGTCGCATATTCCTATTCCTCTCGTTTAAGAAATAAAACAAGATAGAGATACTAAAAAATGATTACCAATCAATAAAGAACATGATCTAACTTGTAATATCTAAGAAGCTTGCTTTGCTTTATTCCTCATCAGCAAAACGCAATGTTTGCGACTGAGCCAATGTTGTCATTTTTGTTGGTTCAGAGTAATTTTCTTTTAATTCGACAGTTTCAATGCGATTTGCCCGTTTCATGATTTTGGAGGACGATATCAAAATTCCCTCTATATCTTCACCTGCTTTATGAAAGTGCTTCTGTAGTGCGCGAACACGCGTATCCATTCGTCCAAAATCTTCCATCAATTTTGCTACTTCTGATTGAATTAAATGCGCTTGTTCACGCATACGCGCATCTTTCATAATGGTTTGTACCACTTGGACAGAGAGCATCAACAAAGATGGTGAAACAATAATCACATGGGCTCTATTGGATTTTTGTACCAATGCCTCAAAGTCCTCATAAATTGTTGCGAAAATCGATTCAGATGGCACAAAAAGGAAAGCAGTGTCATGGGTTTCTCCAGGAATCAAATATTTTTGTGCAATATCACGAATATGAACTTCCATATCGGTACGAAATTGGCGTTCTGCCTCTTGACGCTCTTGCGCTGATTCTGCCTTACGCATAGCATTCCAAGCTTCCAGAGGAAATTTAGCATCAACAACAAGAGAAGGAGCTTTATTGGGCATATGAATGAGACAATCTGGGCGCTTTCCATTGGAAAGAACAGCCTGAAAAGCATAAGCGTTTGTTGGTAAGGCATCGGCAATAATTGCTTCCATCCGCCCTTGACCGAAAGTACCACGCGTCTGCTTATTGCTTAAAATGGACTGCAACTGAACAACTTGTCCCGTAAGCGATTGAATATTATTTTGTGCTGCATCAATCACTGCTAAACGCTCTTGCAAACGATTCAAATTTTCATAAGTGGATTTGGTCTGTACCTGAAGTGTTTGGCCTAAGCTTGTTGTCATCCCATTGAGTTGCTCACTGAGTGATTTATTCAATTCAGCCTGCCGTTGACCAAAAATTTCCGCCATCGTTTGCATTCGCCCTTGCATTTCAGCTTGTGTTTTCAGCAAGGTAGCCATCTGCATTTGTGCCTCACGTGCGCGTTCAGCAATTTCATTTTCCAAAAATGCTTTTTTTCGATGAGAATGTATCAACATAAAAAATGCCAAACAGACAAGTATAAATAAAAGCAAAAGCATTAGTTTAGAAAAAAAATCACCAGCGAGTATGGAAAAAAACGAATCAAACATAAATTGTAATATAACGCTCTTATTGTAAAAAAACGCAAGAATCCGTTATTCAATATTGACCAATAACAAACCATTGATTAATCTCTACTTATGCCAATGAGATCTTTAGTTACTTTACCTGATCCGATTTTACGGGAAGTGTCCAAACCTGTTGAGCAGGTCGATTCAGCTCTCCAAAAACTTGCGGATGACATGTTGGAAACCATGTATAATGCTAAAGGCGTTGGTCTTGCTGCTATTCAAATTGGTATACCGCTACGTATGTTGGTTATAGATGTCTCTGGAAATTCTGAAGATGAGCAGAAAAAACCACTTGTTATTATCAACCCTGAAATTTTATGGCTTTCAGATGAGCGTAATATTTACAAAGAAGGTTGTCTTTCTATTCCTGATTATTTTGCAGAGGTTGAACGTCCTAAACGCCTTCGTGTTCGCTATCAGAACCGTGAAGGAAAACAAACAGAAATTGAAGCAGACGATCTCTTAGCAACTTGCTTGCAGCATGAAATTGATCATTTAGATGGGCGCCTTTTTATTGATTACATTTCAAAGATCAAACGCGATATGGTGATACGAAAATTTAAAAAACGCGCAAAAGAAAAAAACATGCAGGAAGCAGTTTTGTAATGGCTTTACGATTAAGTTTTATGGGAACACCAGATTTTTCTGTTCCTATTTTACATGCTTTATTGGATGCAGGTCATGATGTTGTTGCTGTTTATAGTCAACCCCCTCGTCCAGCAGGACGTCGAGGACTTAAATTAATCCCCTCCGCTGTTCACACCGTAGCAAAAGAAAAATCCATTCCTGTCTTCACGCCTCAAACACTCAAAACAATCGAACAACAGGAGCAATTTGCAGCACTTTCTGTTGATGCTGCTATTGTGGTGGCTTATGGACTCCTTTTACCCAAAGCTATTCTCGAAACGCCACGTTTTGGTTGTTTTAATGCCCACGCTTCACTCTTACCACGTTGGCGTGGTGCTGCGCCTATTCAACGAGCAATTATGGCTGGTGATAAAGAAACAGGTATCATGATCATGAAAATGGATGAAGGACTTGATACGGGGCCTATCGCTCTTTCTCGCTCCATCCCCATTACTGATAACACCACCACTGCTGAGCTTTCAAACAGACTTTCACATATTGGCGCAGAACTTATGGTAGAGACTTTATCCACTCTTGAAAAAGGACAACTTAAACTGACCCCACAATCAGAAGAAGGCATCACCTATGCCGCCAAAATTAGAAAAGAAGAGACCCGCATTGATTGGACAAAACCTGCAGAGTTTATTCATAGGCATATTCGCGCGCTCTCTCCCTCTCCTAGTTGCTGGTGCAATATGAATATCGGTGGACGAGAAGAACGTGTAAAAATTCTTGATAGTCGTTTAACAACAGGTCCTTCTCTTGAAATTGGACGGATAGAACCAGATTCTTTGATTATCCATTGTGGGCAAGGACGGATAGAAATAACCTCTCTCCAAAGATCTGGCGGTAAAATTCTTGAGTGCGCAACCTTTTTGCGAGGTGCTCATATTTCTGCTGTTTTTTAAGATGCCACGTTTTAAACTCACTCTTGAATATGATGGTTCAAATTATGCTGGTTGGCAGCGTCAAGCAAAACTTCACACGATACAAGGAGCTCTTGAACAAGCAATTTTTTGCTTTAGTGGACAACAATTGACCATAACAACAGCAGGAAGAACCGATGCGGGCGTACATGCTACGGGACAAGTTGCGCATGTTGATTTTGAAAAAAACTGGCTCTCCCATACTGTGCGTGACGCGCTCAATGCTCTTTTACGTAAACAGGGAGAGGCGATTTCAATCTTAAATGTAGAAAATGTCCCTGATGACTTTGATGCACGATTTTCCGCTGTAAAACGCCATTATCTTTTTAAAATACTTAATCGTCGCTCTCCACCAGCTTTAAATGCCAAACGCGTGTGGTGGATACCAAAACCTCTTCATGCTGAAGCCATGCATGAAGCTGCGCAAAAGCTTGTAGGACAACATGATTTTACAACTTTCCGTTCAGCACATTGCCAAGCCAAAAGCCCTATTCGCACCCTTGAACGTCTCGATATTCAAAGAGAAGGTGAAGAAATTTTCCTTTATGCACAAGCTCGTTCTTTTCTTCATCATCAAATCCGTTCATTCGCAGGAAGCCTCATGGAAGTGGGTATTGGACGTTGGACAGCTCAAGATCTCGAAACAGCTCTTCATGCTAAAGATCGTAAACGTTGTGGTGTTGTTGCCCCCCCCTCAGGACTTTATTTAACCAAAGTAGAGTATTAATTATCCTTCAAGAGTGAGCATCTCAAAAGTCGTTAAGGCAGTTTATAAAAAGAACGAATTTCTTCAAAAGCTTCTGCTGCTGTATTAACAAATTTCACAAAATTAATATCAGTAGGAGAAATTGTACCTTGTGCAGACAGATACTCAAAATTGACAGTATTGCTCCAAAATTCTTTGCCAAACAATAAAATTGGTACCTGTTTCATACGCCCCGTCTGTACTAAAGTTAATGTCTCAAACAGTTCATCCAGAGTTCCAAATCCGCCAGGGAAAATGGCTAGGGCTTTCGCTCGTACTAAAAAATGCATTTTGCGCATCCCCAAATAGTGGAAATTAAAACATAAATGCGGTGACACATACGAATTAGGCTCCTGCTCATGTGGTAAAATAATATTCAAGCCAATCGTTGGGGCACCAACATCACAAGCACCACGATTTCCCGCCTCCATGATTCCTGGTCCGCCCCCTGTAACAACCACAAATTCACGATATTGTGTCGTAGCAGAATAAAGTGAGCACAAACGTGCAAACTCTCTTGCTTCATCGTAATAATGTGACATAGCATGCAAATTTTTCTTTTGTATTTCATTTTTTGCAGCCCACGCTGCTTGCCTAGGTTCAGGAATACGCGCACCACCAAACAAAACAACTGTTGATTGAATATCATATTCTTTAAGGGTTATTTCCGGCTTTAAAAATTCAAGACTAATACGTTGTGAACGCAGCTCTGGACGCATCATAAAATCTTGATCGATATAGGCTAAACGATAAGTAGACGAATGCACCTGTGCTGAATTAGAAACTTTATGTATTTGTTGTAGAGCATCCTTCGTATGGAGAAGTGGCGTCCAGTTTTCTTGCTCCCTTTTTCTTTTTTCTTTACAGCTTTTTTTCATGCACCTGTCCTACTTCCTCATCGTTTTATTGACTGAACACATTTCTTCGCGTAGTTCATAGAGAATAAATCTTGAAGCTTTCAACTTGTTTAACGGAACTCTCGTCATGACCCATATCACACAACTTGAAATTATTATCGAAAAAGCTTTTGACGACCGCGATTCTATCGATACTACCACAAAAGGCGAAATACGTGAGAGTGTTGAACATGCATTGAACCTTCTTGATAAAGGTGAAATCCGTGTTGCAGAACGACAAAAAAATGGACAATGGCATGTTCATCAATGGTTGAAAAAAGCGGTTTTACTCTCTTTTCGGCTTAATCCTATGCAAATTATTACTGGTGGAATCAATGGGACACATTGGTGGGATAAAGTTCCTTCAAAATTCTCTGGTTGGCAAGAGGCAGATTTTAAAAGTGCTGATTTCCGTTCCGTTCCTGGAGCCATTGTACGTCATTCTGCTTACATTGCACCCAATGTTATATTGATGCCATCCTTTGTCAATCTTGGTGCTTTTATCGATGAGGGCACAATGGTTGATACATGGACCACCGTTGGTTCTTGTGCACAAATTGGTAAACATGTCCATCTTTCTGGCGGTGTTGGTATTGGAGGTGTTTTAGAACCACTGCAAGCAAATCCAACAATCATTGAAGATCATTGCTTTATCGGTGCTCGCTCTGAAATTGTTGAAGGCTGTATTATCCGTGAAGGTGCTGTTTTGGGAATGGGAGTCTTTATTGGAAAATCAACAAAGATTATTGATCGTACAACAGGTGAAATTTTTATTGGTGAAGTACCAGCCTATTCAGTGGTTGTACCAGGTTCTCTCCCCGGAAAACCTTTACCAAATGGTGAAGCAGGCCCAAACCTTTATTGTGCTGTTATTGTAAAACGCGTTGATCAAAAAACACGAGAAAAAACATCTATTAATGATCTTTTACGTTCTTAGACACAAGATTAATTCATAATAATATTTCATCGTTTTTTAACTTGAATAATAACCTCGAATACAAGGATTCTCTCATTTCAAATCCTTTCATAGTGAATCAATCACTATCATTTCCTTGCACGTTATAAACGCAGTTGGTGTGTGGGTAAGAAACACTTCAAGAAAAGAGTGAAATACCTTTAATGAATTCTCTCAAGTGATAAGGACTGTCATAATATTTTGAGCTGAAAAAAAGTATGATGGGTGCGCTTTGCACCTTTCTGACGCGTAAAAGCGGTAATGCCAAATGGATTTTATATCATTCACAGTGTATTTTACGTTATATTTTTCATAGCCCCCGTTGTGAAATGGAGTTTGATGTATTGAGTGATGATTTACGAAAACGAGCACGCCAATATGCAACATAAATGTATTTTGTTTAAAGCATTCTGTTTTACGTGAGGAAGTGATACCATTATGCAATACACAAGAACATGAAGCACGACGCAATTCTATTTAAAAGTGTTCTTTAAACACCTGAACCAATCGACAAAAGCAAAAGCGCAATCAATGAGAGAAAATACCCCTTTTTTCATTATTTGTTCATTTTGAGCGCTTGAATAAATGCCGATTGTGGAATTTCTACTTTTCCAAATTGGCGCATCCGCTTTTTGCCTTCTTTTTGCTTTTCCAAAAGTTTGCGCTTACGCGTAACATCACCCCCGTAACATTTCGCTGTTACATCTTTACGCAAAGCACGAATCGTTTCGCGCGCTATAACTTTACCACCAATAGCCGCTTGAACTGGAATCTGAAACATATGCTGAGGAATAAGATCTTTCAGTTTTTCGCACATTGAACGCCCACGCTTTTCTGCAATCGTGCGGTGAACAAGCATCGATAATGCATCAATAGGCTCTCCATTCACCAAAATAGACATTTTAACTAAATCACCTTCTGCATAATCTGTCATTTGATAATCAAAAGAAGCATAACCCTTTGAAATCGATTTTAGCCGATCATAAAAATCAAAAACAACTTCATTCAGTGGTAAATCATACGTTACCATAGCACGGGTTCCAACATAGGATAAACCAACCTGTACCCCACGCCGCTCTTGGCATAGCTCTAAAATTGACCCAAGATAATTATCAGGAGTCATGATTGTTGCCCGAATCCATGGTTCTTCTATGGAAGAAATTTTAACCACATCAGGCATATCCGCTGGATTATGTAACTCTTTAACAGAACCATCATTCATATTCATGCGATAAACAACTGAAGGTGCTGTCGCAATTAAATCCAAATTAAACTCACGCTCTAATCGCTCTTGAATAATTTCAAGATGCAGAAGTCCCAAAAAGCCACAGCGAAAACCAAACCCCAAAGCCGCAGATGTTTCCATTTCAAAAGAAAAACTCGCATCATTTAAGCGTAATTTGCCCATGGCTGCACGCAAATCATCAAAATCAGCAGCATCAATTGGAAAAAGCCCACAAAAAACAACCGGTTGCGCCGGCTTAAAACCAGGCAAAGCATTTTCACAAGGACGACGCTCTTCAGTAATCGTATCCCCAACCCGTGTATCTGCTACCTCTTTGATAGAAGCAGTGATAAAACCAATCTCGCCTGGTCCTAATTCATCAACCTGTACCATTTTAGGTGTAAAAACCCCAACGCGCTCAACTGGATATTTTGCACCTGTACCCATCATACGAATGGTTTGGCCTTTTTTTAAAATACCGTCTATCACCCGTACCAAAACAATGACACCAAGATATGCGTCATACCAGCTATCAACCAACATTGCTTTCAAGGGATTTGCAACATCGCCTGTATGTGGAGGTGGTAATTGTGCAACAATTGCCTCCAAAACATCAGGAACACCCAAACCTGTTTTTGCTGATATTTCTACTGCTTGAGATGTATCAATGCCTATCACATCTTCAATTTGTTCTTTAACTCGCTCAGGTTCTGCTGCTGGAAGATCAACTTTATTGAGAACAACAACCAACTCATGGGAATTATCAATGGCTTGATAAACATTTGCTAACGTCTGCGCCTCTACGCCTTGGCTTGCATCCACCACCAACAGAGAACCCTCACAAGCTGCCAATGAACGCGAAACCTCATAAGCAAAATCCACATGACCTGGTGTATCCATAAGATTTAAAATATAGGTTTCACCATTCTTTGCCTTATAGTGTAAACGTACCGTCTGTGCTTTAATAGTAATTCCACGTTCACGCTCAATATCCATGGAATCGAGTACTTGTTCTTTCATCTCACGTGTATCAAGCCCACCTGTTATTTGAATCAAACGATCAGCTAAAGTGGATTTGCCGTGATCAATATGCGCCACTATGGAAAAATTACGAATATAATTACGATCTATTGTCATATAAGGCGATTTAGCAAAGAATAATACAAAACGCAAAGACCAATTATGCTCCAGCTCCTTACAAAAGAATATAAACCTAAAAAGCCTCTCAAAACACAACTTTTTATAGCCTAAAAAATGAGGCTTTTATTTGCTAAATTAAATCCAAGGCTGCTAAAATGATCTTTTCGCATCTTATTTGATAACTCATATGCTGTAGTAAGCTGGCACCATCACACACTTTGCCAATCTTCAATATTGCGACGATCCTTTACATTTGAAAAATTTTATAAGAGATATGCTTTTCTTTTACAGTTTTTACCCACATGGCCCCACCCACTCACTTGTGACGTGTAAGAAAGTGATTTGGATTGATTTAACATGAAAATGATTTGACGTGAGAAAATTTTACGGTATTCAGGGTCATAATTGAATGTGAATAATGCTATATTATAATTATAAATCAATGTATTATCATATTTATATGATGGGCGTGTATATCACTTAGGCTTGCAATAAAATTCGCAAGAAATGCTTTTTATTTGTACGCAATAATCTGCTTTTTTAGCAATCTTATATAAAATAACATGAATATCGAGAGAGTTTCTTCTCAATTTTTAAAACTTTAGAAATACGCTCTATTGAGTGATGTTTTTATATACTTTTTATATAACTCCTTCCTTCCTCCATTAAATATAAAACACACCAATCCTCTTCGATTCATTGGATAACGCATTGATTTATAATGATCGTTTATTGTTTTGCAATTTAAATTAAAGCTCTGAATATCGCGAGCTTCTCTCATTTTAAATCTTCTCATAATGAATCAATAAATTTTTTGCTCACCCATTATAAAACAGAGCTAGTGTATGGATAAAAACGTTTAAGAAATGAGTAAAAATACCTCTCTCTTTCAAATGCCAAAAGCTATCGTAATATTGAGAACAGATAAAGAAAATGCTCGTGCCTTTTATTTTAAGTAAAATGATGATGCTCTGTGGTTTTTCTATACTTCATGCAAACCGTCAATGAATATGATGTATATTGAGAAAATTATCTTTTAAAAAACGCTTTAATGTACAACGTTATGGGGATACTTTGGGCGTTCTATTTTGCGTGAGAAGCGTAACTCTATTAAGGGACAAAAGAAATAACGTGCGACAGTGCGTAATTTTCATTATTCAAAAACATTACCGTAGATGTTTTTGAAAGTTGTTAAAGCCGAATTTAAAGATGAGCGTTAATTTTTACCTTTATATCACCTCATGTTTTGGCTCAATGAAGGTTGTCTGCCCGGTTCAGAAATCTGACAAACAGAGAGAAGCATACTATTTCTCCAATTTGGTATGCAAAAACTGGAATAATTTATAGAACTTCTTAATCATCTGAATATTAAAAAAGCTCCAAAAATGAAAACTCTATAAGCAAAAAGCTCATGCAATAAAATCATAATAAAAAAATGTATAGCTAATCAATTTTTTTAATTGCTTTATTTTTTTTACGCCATTGTGAAGGTTGTAATTCAGCCACAATGATCCCAATCAGAATAAGCAAACCGCCCAATAAAGCTAAGGGAGATAAATGTTCTCCAGCCAAACGCCCAACAATACCAGCCCATACCGGTTCACCTGCGTAAATGAGTGTCGCACGCGTAGGGGAAATAGACTTTTGTGCCCAATTCATAGCTAATTGAATGATGGCACTCATTAATGCCAATCCTATACCAATATTAAACCAAACCCACGAAAATTCAGGAATGCTTTCTCCCATCAAAGGCATACAAGCAAATGAAAAAAAACCACTAAAAAATAACTGAATAATGGTTACACGCCGACTATCAACCTTGTTCGCAAAAATTCCGATGAGTATGACTTCTCCAGCAATCGCTAAAGCGCCTAACAAAGTTAAAATTTCGCCTTTTGAAAAATCAAAATTTCCCGGCTTTTGTCCTGAAATAAATACAAGCCCAATAAAAGCGAAAATAATGCCAATCCAACAAGCTAAACGGGGAGGTTTTTTAAAAACAATCCATTGCAAGATTGGAACCATCGGTACATAAAGCGCTGTGATAAAAGCTGACTGACTACTAATAATTGTTTGAAGTCCAGCTGCTTGAAAAGCATAACCAAAAAACATGGCTAAACCTATTGCCATCCCAGCGAAAACTTCATAAACAGTTATACCTTTTATAGAGCGCCAAAAAATTACCCCACATATAAGAGATGCAACAATAAAACGAAATCCAACAAAAAACAGAGGACCACTATAGCGTACCGCAATGTGAATGACTAAAAATGTAATGCCCCACAATATTGTCGCAGTAAATATTGCCAATTCTGGCTTACTTAATAAAGGATATTTAAACTGTTTTAGATTCACCATGAAAAACTTTCTCTTCCAATTTTCCCCACAATTTATGAAACAATAAGCGTTCCAACTCCCTGTTCGGTAAACAGCTCTAGTAAAACAGAATGAGGAGTTTTACCATTTAAAATGACAACACCTTCCACACCATTTTGAAGGGCTTTTATGCAAGTCTCTACTTTTGGAATCATGCCTCCTGAAATTGTCCCATTTTTAATAAATTTCTCAGCTTCAGAAACTGTCAATTCTTTTAAAAGTTTACCTTGTTTATCCAAAACACCAGGAACATCAGTGAGAAATAAAAGGCGTTTAGCCTCTAATGCACCAGCAATAGCTCCAGCAAAAATATCAGCATTGATATTATAAGTTTTACCATCGCGTCCTGGAGCTACAGGAGCAAGAACTGGTATCATTTCAGAAGATGCTAAAAGATCTAGCAATGTGCGGTCAACTTCAACAGGCTCACCAACAAACCCCAAATCTAAAACACGTTCAATATGCGAATCAGGATCAATGACAGTTTTATAAGCCTTTTCGGCAAAAACCATATTGCCATCCTTGCCGCATAATCCTATTGCCCATTCACCCTCAGCATTGATGAGAGCAACAATTTCTTTATTTATGGAACCCGCTAAAACCATTTCAACCACTTCAACGATCCGCTCATCGGTTACCCGTAGTCCGTTTTCAAATCGTGATTCAATCCCCATTTTCATTAAAATTTCAGCAATTTGAGGCCCACCACCATGAACAACAACAGGATTGATCCCCGATTGCTTTAATAGAGCAATATCACGCGCAAATGCTCGCCCCAAAGCAGGATCACCCATAGCATGGCCGCCATATTTTACCACGACCGTTTCATTTTCATATTTTTGCATATAAGGTAAAGCAGACGATAAAAATGCTGCTTGTTTTTCCAAAACATCTACATCACCGTTTTTAGCATCATCCATCAATAGAGCCTCCTCATCACTTTTTACCATCTCTTAATGAAATTTAGGAAAAGTGAAAACAATAAAACCAAACTTTACTCTATCCACCCCCTCCCCTGAAAATCGTCAATTTTCCTCTAAATTACGAAAAAGGAATAGCAAAATGAAATACAAAAAACTTCCTTTAAAAATTGACAGCGAAAAATTAAACAAAATAGACGTAAAAAAATGTCATTATTTTATGACCTTATATATAAAATTGAAAAGCAAAATTTTGAAGCTAAGCCGTACATTCAACTCATTAGTTTATCCCTATGGATACTTAACAATGAATAGGAATATATACAACCATTGATTTTGTAAGATAAAAATAAAGTTTCTTATAATAATAAAATTAACATATTCCCAAGATAAGAAATCACTCAACTGCTTTATAGCTTATCCCAATAAACTATAACTTTGGTTTTAAAAATTTGACTTTTTCTCAATCATTAAACATGAGGAAATGTCAATTGAACGCTCCTCATGGAGAATCATAATAAGTTGATTTATAATCATAATTTATCTTTTTATATCGTAAAATCAAAAAAAGGCTTTGCAAAATTATCATATATTGTGACTTTATTTCGATAACTCTTCAGAAGCATCTTCGTAAAAGCATTTAATTGTTTAGATTACTCTCTTCGTAAGGTTTTATAAAACTTCTCATTTTTCATGATCGGTCATTAAGTTTTTCTTTCTGCATAGCGATACATGCTTGAATTATTCAATGTTTTGTAGAATTTTTAACTCTTTTAATTATGTTATTTTATGAAAAAAGATTCATTTCGTAAATTTCTCTTTCCATATCACCAATCAATTTCAACAATATATCGTGCTGTTTTCTAAGCATATTGTGCTATTTTTTATTGTATTTATTTTTTCTTTTTAAAGGTAACTTCCTCTATCTTCCCACCAACTTTTTATTATGCCAATAAATTCAATTAAGTGAATTCCATCGAATCTGTTTCCCCACAAGAGAGATACATCGAATAACTCAAAAAGTGTTTTGTTATGTCTTCTTTAGCATTCAACACACATTATCTCATTCCACAATTTCTTTGGAACAAAATAAACTTGATTATAGCGTTTTTTATTATCTGGAAGAACTATTTATGACATCAGAAATACAAAACTAAATCCGCATCTAAAAAGACATGATTACTGCTAAAAGCTAAGATGAGGCATGTAAAAGCTATTCCGAACAAAATAACACTTATTTTAAAGGAAGCAGTGATTAAAACTATGAAAAATGCCAAAAATAAAATCGGTTATAAGAAGTTGATACTTTATTTGAAAAAGATGGATTGCCTAACAGCTTATTTAGCGTTTCTTGGCAAGCCGCTACCTATTTTATAATTTTATTATAGAGTCTTTAAAAAGAAATTTTGAGTGAAAAAATAAACACCAAAAATACTGAATGCATAAAGGCAGTTATCATGACACTGGCAATATTTATTATCAATCACTCAATTGCGTTCTTATATGGATAAGCCCTTTTTAAAATGTCATAGACACTCAAAAATAAGACTTATCCATAAAACTCATGAAATATAAAAACTATCAGCAGCAGGAGTTTATCCTAAATTAGCTGTCTCTCTCTTTTCTTTTCAAGAAAAAATGCTTTTCAAAGATAATGAGACAATAGAAAGCTTAATGAAAATAACTTTCCCACAGTTCTCTCTAATTATTCTGAGAACATTCACATAATTTTAACCAGAAATATTTTCAAAAAATTCTTTCATACGTGAAAAAAAACCATGTGATTGCGGTGAATTTTCATGATTTGAGAGTTTCTCAAATTTTTGCAACAATTCACGTTGTTCTTGCGTTAATTTCTGCGGCGTCTCAATCGTGATATGGATGTAAAGATCACCCCTTGCTTGCTGACGGCGCAACATGGGCATACCTTTGCCTCTAAGGCGGAATTGACGTCCATTTTGTGTCCCTTCTGGAATCTTAACGCGTGCTTTAACACCATCAAGGTCGGAAACTTCAAACTCTCCTCCTAAAGCAGCTGTTACCATTGAAATAGGAACGCGACAGTGAAGATCTGCTCCTTCTCGCTGAAAAAACTCATGCGGTTTAATGGAAAGGAAAATATAAAGATCACCATTGGGGCCACCACGAATACCAGCATCACCCTCACCAGAAAGGCGAATACGCGTTCCATCTTCAATACCAGCTGGAACATTTACGCTTAATGAACGTTTTTTCTCTATACGCCGTGTCCCCTGACATTTGGGGCATGGATCCGTAATAGTTTCACCACGTCCATGACATGTAGGACATGTCCGCTCAATAGAAAAGAAACCCTGTGCAGCACGCACACGACCAGATCCATGACATGTTCCACAAACTTGCGGCTTAGAGCCTTTTCTCGCTCCTGATCCTTCACAAACATCACACGTAACGGAACTGGGAATATTAATTTCTGCAGTTTTTCCTGAAAATGCCTCTTCTAAAGTCACTTCCATATTATAACTCAAATCTGCACCACGTTCGCGACTATCACCACGCTTACGGTGTGTCCCTCCCATAATCTCACCAAAAAAGTCTTCGAAAATATCCGCAAATCCACCACCAGCAGCAAAACCACCAAAGGGATTTGCTCCCCCTTGACCACCGCTATTTTCAAAGGCCGCATGGCCAAATCGATCATAAGCAGCACGCTTCTGGGGATCTTTAAGAACTTCATAGGCTTCGCCAATTTCTTTGAATTTTCGCTCTGCCTCTTTATCCCCCGCGTTGCGATCAGGATGATATTGCATTGCCAACTTACGAAAAGCAGATTTCAACTTTTTATCATCACATTCGCGAGTCACGCCAAGAATTTCATAATAGTCAACCTTCATCATGTATTCCTGATAATTTTTCTGTCATCCATCTTTATGGATAATATTGCTTTTAATTTATATTTTTAGCAACAAAGTTGCAACTTATCTCAAATAATAAAGCCCAGCCTTATATTTCAAAGGCCGGGTTTATCAATTAATCAACACATATGCTGACACTATTTCTTCTTATCATTAACTTCTTCAAAATCAGCATCAACAACATCATCATTCTTTGCCTCTGTTTCAGTGTCAGCGCTCGCTGCTTGTGAGGCTTCGTACATAGCCTGTCCAAGTTTCATACTGACTTCTGCTAATTTTTGCATCTTTGTTGTTACTTCTTCCGTATCACTGCCTTCAAGCGCAGATTTCAAATCAGATATTGCTGTTTCAATCTGTCCCTTTTCTTCAGCTGATACTTTATCGCCATATTCATTGAGCGACTTTTCAGTTGAATGAATAAGAGCCTCCGCTTGATTTCTAGCTTCAACACCTTCACGGCGTTTTTTATCCTCAGCCGCGTGCTCTTCTGCATCCTTTACCATTTTTTCAATATCAGCATCACTTAAACCACCTGATGCCTGAATACGAATTTGATGCTCTTTACCTGTTCCCTTATCTTTGGCCGAAACATTAACAATACCATTCGCATCAATATCAAAAGTAACTTCAATTTGAGGTATACCACGTGGGGCTGGAGGAATACCAACAAGATCAAATTGAGCCAATAACTTATTATCACTTGCCATTTCCCGTTCACCTTGGAAAACACGAATCGTCACAGCACTCTGGTTATCATCAGCTGTCGAAAAAACTTGCGATTTTTTCGTCGGGATAGTGGTATTGCGCTCAATAAGGCGTGTGAAAACCCCACCCAAGGTTTCGATACCCAAAGATAAAGGTGTTACATCTAGCAACAACACATCTTTGACATCGCCTTGCAATACACCTCCTTGGATGGCAGCACCCATTGCGACCACTTCATCAGGATTAACGCCTTTGTGTGGATCCTTACCAAAGAAGCTCTGCACAACTTGCTGAATCTTGGGCATACGTGTCATTCCACCCACTAAAACAACTTCGTCAATCTCACCGGCCTTTAATCCAGCATCTTTCAACGCAGCTTTACAAGGTTCAATGGTACGCTGCACTAAATCGTCAACGAGAGATTCAAATTTTGCCCGAGTCAATTTCATTGTTAAGTGCTTAGGACCTGATTGATCTGCCGTGATAAATGGTAAATTGATTTCTGTTTGCTGTGACGAAGAAAGCTCAATTTTTGCTTTTTCTGCCGCTTCTTTTAAGCGCTGTAAAGCGAGTTTATCATTTTTCAGATCAATTCCTTGTTCTTTTTTGAATTCATCGGCAAAATAACCGACCAAGCGCATGTCAAAGTCTTCCCCCCCTAAAAACGTATCCCCATTGGTTGACTTAACTTCAAAAACGCCATCTCCAATTTCAAGGACTGAAATATCAAATGTACCACCACCAAGATCGTAAACTGCTATTGTTTTTCCGTCCCTTTTGTCCAAACCATAAGCTAAAGCAGCAGCAGTTGGCTCATTAATAATCCGTAAAACTTCAAGTCCAGCAATTTTACCTGCGTCTTTCGTGGCTTGACGTTGCGCATCATTAAAATAAGCAGGAACCGTAATAACGGCTTGTTCAACTTTTTCACCAAGATAAGATTCTGCTGTTTCCTTCATCTTTTGCAAAATCATAGCTGAAATTTGTGACGGAGAATATTTCTTTCCCGCCTCTTCAACCCATGCATCACCATTGTCACCTTTAACAATTTTATAAGGAACAAGCGCTTTATCTTTTTCAACCATAGGGTCATCAAAACGGCGCCCTATCAAACGTTTAACTGCAAAAACTGTCCCTTCAGGATTTGTCACCGCCTGCCGTTTAGCAGGCTGCCCAACAAGCCGCTCCCCCCCATCAGTAAAGGCAACAACGGAAGGTGTTGTTCGCGCTCCTTCTGAGTTTTCAATAACTTTTGCGTTTTTGCCATCCATAACAGCCACACAAGAGTTCGTTGTCCCCAAATCAATACCAATTACTTTTGCCATATTATAATCTCCATTCAGCAAGCTACCTCAACCTTCATAAAGCATCTTTTTAAGATAGCTCCTCATAACACCTAAAGCCCGTATATTGCTTCAAGCAATATAAATAATGATAAACTGCAAGTCGCAACAAGCCTTGCTGCCTCGTATATAAGAACAGGCTTTTATTGCTACAAGAGAATAATGAGAGAAACATCTCTAAAATAAAAAATTTATTTTAAAATAGGCACTCTAATGACCCATAAATACCATATTTATGAGAGACTTGAGAGGATAATATATTTTTCTTGCAATTCTCAAAAAATATATCTTTCTATAAAAATTAAAAAATAAAAGAATGATTGCACTCTCGCTCTTGATCTTCTCATCATTGATAAAATCATACTCACGTAAAAGCTTTTTAAAAGGCGAATAATTTATATCACAAATATTATAAATTTTCCTTGGACTAAAATAGTCATCATATCTAATGCTCATATCAGTAAAGGTATTATCTATCTATCTCCTTTCAAAAATTCTCCTTCTAACGGTCTCATTGTTTGCGGCTATTTGAAATCTGTGCTTTAAATTCACCTAAAGTGTTTTTTCTTAACTGTATAATTTTGAACTTTGAAAATATATAAAAATACCTCTGTATAAACGCTTTAAAATGCCAAGAGCTGTCATAATATTAAAAATTGGTAAAGTGGTTGATGATTGTTCTGTATTATATCTTCATTAAGTAAAACAGTAGTGCATCATAGATTTTATACCATTTGCAAATACTATTTATGAGATGAACACGGAAGCGTTAAGAGGTGTGTTGTCATTGTAAATCTTACTGTCTTCTTTTAAATTTCAAGAATTCTATGATTTTTATATTAAAATCAATTTCATTTTAGCATTTCTTTCTTTTATTTTAAATAAAAGCTCTGCTAAAATAAAAATATTCAAAGTGTGAATCTTATGAAGGAGGGTAAATCAATGATGACATCTATTATTAAGAAAATAACAAATCTCATCTTTAAGAATATAATACATACACAATATCCATACAAAAAGGTTATCATAAATATCGTGTGTGCTCTTCTCTTTGCTGGTATAACCCTGCCAGCAGGTGCTCAGCAATATAAACTTGGCGACATAGAAATTCTCAATCCTTGGACACGCGAAACACCTAGAGGTATAAGAGTTGGTAGCGGTTATCTCTACATTATCAATCACAGTAATACCCCAGACCGTTTGGTTTCTATTTCCACAAACGGAGTAAAAACAACAGAGATACACTCTATGGCTGTCGTTAATGATATTATGAAAATGGAAAAAATGCACAATGGCATTGAAATTCCGGGAAATGGCGAAATCACGCTTAAGCCTGGCGGTGATCATATTATGTTCATGGGGCTTTCACAACCATTTAAGTTAGGTGATAAAATTAGCGCAAAATTAACATTTGAGAAAGCAGGAACCATTGATGTTGATTTCTCTGTAAACGCTATGAAAGTACCATCACCTTCTAAATCCTCTCCTGTTCACTAAGCTCCTTTTATTATAAATACAAACTTTATAAAATGAAGAAGCGTGAAATTTTTTACGCTTCTTTATTTTTTGTTTTATGCCATCAGTAAAAAATTATCCCCTTTGATGAATTAACTATGGTCAATTTCAGGAATACGTAAAACTTGTCCAGGATAAATTTTATCGGGAGATTTTAGCATTGGCTTATTGGCTTCAAAAATAAATGTGTTTTTATTACCTTGCCCTTTTCCATAAACCTCTTCAGCAATTTTCCAAAGATTATCACCAGATTTAACCTCATAAAAGCGAGAAGTTTTTCTAGGCGTTGTATCTATAACCTTTAATTGATCAACATCTACAGAAGAGATACCTTGTGAATTGCCAACAACCAGCAGTGCTTTTTCAAGTGTTTCCCTATCTGGAACTTCACCGCTTAAAATAGCTTTACCGTCTTCAACTTGAATATTGACTTTTTCTGTACCGAGTTGAAAATGATCAAATGCTCTCTTAAAATCCTTTTCTTTTGGTTCATGGTCCCCAATACCTAACTTTTCCCCTACAGTTTTAATAAAATTAAAAAATCCCATTACGACCTCCTTTCGTGTAGCAGAAACAAATTTTTGTGCATATATTGCCACATTCTTTTCTTTGCTCTTAAAACACATAGGCAGATTTTCTAAACTTCAACAATCAAAACTACATCTGTTCAATTATGAGACAAATACAATAATAAACTTTGTAATAAACCTTGATAAAAAAAGCCTTTATGAAAATTTTCTCTCAAATGAAGGGATCTTAATAGACGTAGAAACATTATAAATTATGAAAGCAAAACAAGATTTTACAGTAATGACAAAAGGTTTTTTACTTTGCTACAATTTGTATCATATTTGTTTTGCAAAAAAAATATGAACTCCCATATAAATAAGTGTGGGTAATTTGCTACCACAGCAATAGAAAGGTCTAAGAAACCATGAAAGATACACCAACAATCACACAAACGATTGTACTTGTTGATGATGATCGCAATATTTTGACATCTTTATCTTTTGCGCTTGAGACAGAAGGATATCGAGTTGAAAGCTATACAGATGGAGCATCTGCACTCAAGGGTCTCACACTTCACCCTCCACACTTAGCTATTTTTGATATTAAAATGCCCCGAATGGATGGGATGGAACTTTTGCGTCGTTTGCGTCAAAAATCTGATCTTCCAGTTATTTTTCTTACCTCTAAAGATGATGAAATTGATGAATTATTTGGTCTCAAAATGGGAGCTGATGATTTTATTACTAAACCTTTCTCCCAACGTCTTCTTATTGAACGCGTGAAAGCTATTTTACGCCGTTCTAATGCACGTAACCAACCGCTTTCTACAGGAACTTCTTCCACCTCTTCTCTCAAACGTGGAGATCTTGTGATGGATCAAGAACGCCACACCTGTACATGGAAAGATAAACCTGTTATTTTAACCGTTACGGAATTTTTGATTCTGCAAACCTTAGCACAAAGACCAGGAGTTGTAAAAAGTCGTGATGCTTTAATGGATGCTGCTTATAGTGATCAAGTCTACGTAGATGATCGCACCATTGATAGTCACATTAAACGTCTGCGTAAAAAGTTTAAACAAGTGGATGATGATTTTGCAATGATTGAAACACTTTATGGTGTAGGTTATCGTTTCCACGAGGTAT
This sequence comes from Bartonella sp. AA97HXZ, assembly GCF_042196985.1. Lineage (NCBI taxonomy): Bacteria > Pseudomonadati > Pseudomonadota > Alphaproteobacteria > Hyphomicrobiales > Bartonellaceae > Bartonella > Bartonella sp. AA97HXZ. Next base: position 144,755 of record NZ_JBHIRC010000002.1, read on the forward strand.
AAAACTACTTTGTCGCAAAAATTTGAATGGCAATCAAATCGATGACAGACAATTCTCAACTGGAAACTTTACAAAAAACAACCGTTAATGGTACATCCTCAACGCCATTTCTTATGTTCGCTCGTTTGCATCTTCGAACACAACGTCTCTTTAGACAATTGCTTTTTTCCAGCCTCACACGTCGCATTGTTATATTAAACATTGCTGCTCTTGCCGTTTTAGTTACAGGCATTTTATACCTTAACCAATTTCGCGATGGTTTAATTGAAGCAAAAATCAAAAGTTTATGTACCCAAGGAAAAATTATTGCTGGGGCTATTGCTGCTTCTGCAACAGTAGATACAAATTCTATCCTCATTGACCCTCAAAAACTCTTAGAGTTACAGACTGGTGAAAGCGTTACACCCGCTCCTCAATCAACCGATTCTTGGGATTTTCCTATTAACCCTGAGCAAGTTGCCCCTCTTTTACGGCGTCTTATTACACCTAAAACGACAAGAGCACGTATCTATGATCGTGATGCTACTCTCCTTCTTGATTCGCGCGTTCTTTATTCTAGTGGAGAAGTTTTTAGTTATGATTTACCCCCACTTAAAACAGAACAAAACATGTGGGATCGCCTTACTTCATGGTATTCAAGCGCATTTTATGGCAAAGGTATTGCTCTTGACAGAGAACAAACAAAAACCAGTGGTATTGCTTATCCAGAAGTGTACCGCGCATTAAACGGATCTCTTGCTACGGCTAAAAGACGCAACAGACAAGGGCAATTAATTGTTTCTGTTGCCGTTCCTGTTCAACGCTATCGCGCAGTGGTTGGAGCTCTTCTTCTTTCAACCACTGGTTCCGATATTGATAACATTGTAAAAGGCGAAAGACTGGTTATCTTTAAAGTTTTTGCCGTTGTAGGTAGCGTACTTTTGGTTCTTTCTCTCTTTTTGGCCCATACGATTGCCCATCCATTAAGTAAATTATCTGCCTCGGCTAATCGAGTGCGTAATGGCAATAATCAGCGTGTAGAAATTCCTGATTTTTCAATGCGTGAAGATGAAATTGGTCACCTTTCAACTTCTATTCGTGATATGACCAATGCCCTTTATATGCGTATTGAAGCCATTGAACGTTTTGCTGCTGATGTAAGCCACGAATTAAAAAATCCTCTCACCTCCCTACGCAGTGCTGTTGAAACGCTCCCTCTGGCTAAAAATGAAGAAGCACAAGAAAAATTGCTGGAAATTATTCAACATGATGTGCGCCGCCTTGATCGGTTGATTACAGATATTTCTGATGCATCGCGACTCGATGCAGAGCTTGCACGAGAAACCGCAGAGATTGTTGATATGACACCGCTTTTGGAAAGTCTTGTTCATGCTGTTCAGGAAGTGTATCGTAATACGCAAACTATTGATATAAGCCTTAATATTGTCCCACGTCCTCATGGAAAAGCTTATCTTGTATTGGGACATGAACTTCGTTTAGGACAAGTGATTTCAAATCTTCTTGAAAATGCGCGTTCTTTTATTCCTCGGAATCGTGGCAAAATTTGCATTACTATGAAAAGCCATGCTTCAACCCTTATTTTAACCATTGAAGATAATGGCCCAGGTATTCGTTCAGAAAATATTGAACGCATTTTTGAACGTTTTTACACAGATCGACCAAATGAAGATGCTTTTGGACAAAACTCTGGACTTGGCCTTTCTATTAGTCGGCAAATCATCGAGGCTCATAATGGGACAATTACAGCCGAAAATATTATTGATCCTACACTTGGGAAGTGTAAAACTGGTGCACGTTTTACTATCATGCTTCCGCTTGCTAAATAAATCTTTTATCCAAAGTAAAAGACATGAAAACAAAATGTGAAATACTCCACGCAAATTGCCTTCAACTAGGCGGCAAGGGGCTGTTAATTATAGGTCCATCCGGATCAGGAAAATCAACCATCACCCTTTCTTTGCTTGACCGCGCTGAGTGGTCAAAACGTGAAGCGAAGCTTATCAGTGATGATTATACAATGTTGCGTGCGGAAAATGGAAAGCTTCACGGATACACTCCTGATAATTTAGAGGGCGGCATCGAGATTCGTGGCGTTGGTCTTTATATGATAGAATTTGAAAAGAACACAACTATCGATTGTGTTATTTTTCTCGGTCCGGAATATGAACGTTTTTCCACAAATAAAACTTTTCAATTTGAAAATTTGCACATTCCTCTTTTAAAACTTCCCTCTCTTCGTGAAGCCGATTGTACAGCCATTTGTCAAGCTATTGAAGCATTTTTGTTTAGAAAAATATGGCAAAAATCTGTCTAATTTTTTTCTAAAGATAAAAAAATCACAATTTTTGCCTTTTTTTTGCAAATTTTTCTTGGCAGCAAGATAAAGCCTTGTACAATGTCTTTCCCACCAACTATGGTTGGGTCTTATTAGTTAACAGGAGTTTGCGTAAATGATTGGACTCGTGCTTGTAACGCACGGTGAGCTGGCTGTCGAATTTTTACATGCCGTGGAACATGTTGTTGGAGTACAAGAAAAGTTCGCAACAATATGCGTTTATCCCGATGACGATATAGATCAGCGCCGAGGTGATATTATAGCCGCAGTAACCGATACAGATACGGATCATGGCGTCATCATATTAACAGATGTGTTCGGTGGAACACCATCAAATATAGCTATTCCTGCTATTGAAAAAGGACGCGTTGAAATGATTGCGGGTGTTAATTTGCCCATGCTTATTAAACTGATTTCTATTCGCAAATGTCCTGATATTTCATTATCAGACGCGTTAAGAATAGCACAAGAAGCAGGGCGTAAATATATTAATGTACCAAGTATGATTTTATAGCGGATAATAAAATACCAATGTTTTCCAAAGATACCCTCCCATGTATAAGTCGTCATTTCAATATCTGTAATAAACGTGGGTTGCATGCACGTGCTTCTGCAAAATTTGTACAAACTGTTGACAATTTTAATGTTACTGTTGAAGTTGAAAAGGACGGGAAAATTGTTGGCGGATCATCAATTATGGGACTTATGATGCTAGCGGCTTCATCCGGTTGCAACCTCACCATTCGTGTTTCAGGACCAGAAGCAACAGATGCTCTTAATGCTCTTGAAAAGCTCATCAATAACAACTTTGGAGAGGAAAACTAGTGCTTTTTCATCATAAACAAAGATGATAATTCTTAGAAAATAGGAACTTTCCATCATTATTTTGAATTTTAATTTCTCTTCCCGCTTTTATACAAATATTCATATCCATTATAGATTGGCATAATTATCATAAATGTAAAAGCTTATAGTAATTTTGTTATGCTCGATTTTTTTCTTCCTTTCCTAACATTATTTGACCAATTTGAATAGTTTTGCGTATTATGGCTATTCCCCGACTTAATCATATAATTAAATTTTTACAGAAAAGAGAACTCTTTACCTTGTATTAAAGTATGCTTTATTTTAGGCTAAAGATAAATGTCAAAATAATTTCACACATCAAAAATCTATCAACTTTTCTTATTTTCTGCTAACTTTGTAGCCTTTATAATACACAAGTAATCTTCCATTGCACATCATTGTGATACAGATCCTGAAAACGCAATTCTTATCAATATCATAACCATTTTCTTAAAACAAATAAGCTGTGTATATTCATAATTATGGTAAGCATTTTTTAAACATTATTTTTCTATACTATTGCCTTATGTTCTTTGGTAGACAACTCACTCTCGTTATCTATCATTGTGCTTGGAGTGGCATCTTTTCATTGTAAAGAGGTAATATTGTGGGTCGTCTATTTAGTGCCCTTCAAATTCCTCAACAAACAACACAACAACTTGTGTCGTTGCAAAGTGGCTTACCAAATACGCAGTGGATTAATTCGCAAAATTTTCATGTCACCTTATCTTTTTTTGGCAAAGTTGAAAGTTCTACCGCAGATATACTTATGCACGCCTTTGACACAATAAAGCTCTCTCCTTTTATGCTACAAATAGATGGTTTTGATATTTTTGGTTCAGAAAATACTGCCCCCTCTCTTGTTATTCGCATTAAACCTTGTAAAGCTCTCAATCTTCTACACGAAAAGATGCAATCTATCCGTAGCCATTTAGGTCTAACACCTGATGAAAGAGAATTTACTCCACATATTACTATTGCGCGACTGCTTGATACTAAACCTGAAGACCTTGTTCCTTATCTGTTCTTTCGAAGGAATTTTTCATTTCCTCCTTTTGAGGTTGATCATTTTGTTTTATTTTCATCGCCATTTCCCTCAAGCGATGCCGTGTATGTTGTAAAAGGAAATTGGCCACTTCAAAAATAAAAGGGTGTTTGTCACACCCTTTAAAAACTCTTTGAGAAAAGACCCTATATATATGAAACTGCAGGGAATACTGCATTTTACGATAGAGGTTTGTTATTGATGTGTTTTAAGCCGAATCATCTTCAACAGAAGTTTCTTTTGCTCCTCCTTTGGCTACACCCACTATAGCTGGACGTAACACCCTTTCCCCGATAATATAACCTGCCTGAACCACTTGTTGAACAGTATTATCTGGAACATCAGCATTGGGAATTTCAAACATCGCTTGATGAAAGTGAGGATCAAATTTTTGCCCCTCTGGATGAATTTTTTGCACCCCATGACGTTCTAATGCTGCCATCATGGCACGTTCAGTCATTTCAACGCCTTCTGCCAATGATTTCAAACCAGCATCACTCTCCCGTGCACCTTCTGGAATAGCTTCCAAAGCACGATTGAGATTGTCAGAAACCGATAACATATCCCGTGCAAAATTAGCAATGGAATAAGCTCTTGCATCCGCCACATCTCGCATAGTACGGCGTCGAAGATTTTCCATATCTGCAACAAGACGTAAAAGCTGATCTTTCAGTTCTTTATTTTCATCCTGCAAAGACGCTAAAAGATCACTAACCTCATTGCTTTCTGTTTCAACGACTTCGTGTTCCTCTGTTTTATGTGTTTTTAAAAATTCATCGGCTGCCTGTTTAAGTGTATTACGATCAGCTGGATTTTTTAAATCACAATTTTCAAATGAAGCGTCAGTAAATTTGTTTTTTTCATCAGACATAAAAATTTTATTCCTTCATAAGATTCGTTATTCTCGATATCGAAATTCTACAGACAAAAATCAAGGGGTATCGATGTATATAATACTATATAATACAATGAGCTTTTATAGTACAAATACTTACTTGCATCGTTTTAACGCAATAACTGTGACACAAGTTGAGCTGTATAATCAACCATGGGCACGATCCTTGCATAATTAAGCCGTGTAGGACCAATAACACCTAAAGCACCAATGACTCTTTGTTGTGAATCACGATAAGGTGCTACAACTAAAGAAGAACCAGAAAGTGAAAATAACTTATTTTCTGAACCAATAAAAATTCTAACCCCAGAACCTTCATCCGTTAAATCGAGAAGTTGTGCCATACTTTCACGCGTTTCAAGATCATCAAACAAATGGCGTAATCGTTCTAAATCTTCTTCTGCTTTCACATCTTCAAGTAAATTGCTACGCCCGCGAACAATGAGGTGTATTTTATGATCAGCACCTTCTCCTCCCCAAAGAGCTAATCCCGTTTCAACAAGATGATGCGATAAATCATCAAGTGCAGCCCGTGTTTCTGCGCATAAGCGGGCAATTTCCCCTTTAGCTTCACTCAATGTAAGCCCTTGGATATGGGCATTGAGAAAATTCGTTGCTTCCGTCAATTGTGCATGAGTAACCCCTTCCGGTAAATGAACAATACGATTTTCAACTTCACCTTGTTGAGTCACCAAAACGGCAAGAGCATGCTCCCTATCAAGGCGCACAAATTCAATATGTTTCAATGTTCCTTCTTGTTTTGTTGCTAAAACAAGCCCTGCCCCACGTGAAAGATCTGAAAGAACTCGGCTTGCTTGGACAAGAAAATGTTCAACCGATTGTGCATGACCAGCCTCTTTGACTTGCATTTCAATATTTTCTCGCTCTTCGTTTGGCAAATCACCCGCTTCCATAAATGCATCAACAAAAAAGCGTAAACCTGATTGTGTTGGCATTCGACCCGCAGAAACATGTGGTGCATAAATCAAACCGAGATGTTCAAGATCACTCATCACATTGCGAATCGTCGCAGGCGATAATGTCTGTTGTAAAAGCCGCGAAAGATTACGTGATCCTACAGGTTCACCATCATTAAGATAAGCTTCAACAATATGGCGAAAAATATCACGCGAACGTTCATCAAGATATTTTAGTTCATTATCAATAGTTTTGTGCTTCATCACAACTGTTTCACTACTTTTAAAATCCTCATCTCTTATATAAGTTTTGCCAAGGTTTGGTCAAATAGTCTAAAGTAGTATAAAAACATATTATCCTATTGAGCTGTAAAATGCTACCTTTCAGAGTGATGCTTGATAAATTACGCAGGAAATATTTTTGTTAGAGTGTGTGAGAAATATTTAAGATTAAGAATTGATCTGTAAAGTGGTCTGCTGTAGGGACTTGTCAAGAGAATCTAGATTGATTAAAAATCGCTGTAAATAGAAAATTTCACCCTTTAGAGCAAGCAGAAAATTGGAAGTTTACCATAAAATGCTATCATAAAAAAGACATGTCTTTCCTATCTTTGCAAGGTTATCTTCGTGCAAGATAAAAAATTTTATTGGAATAAAATATCATAAAACGTGTAAAATAATCATATTATGTGAAATTAAGCAGAATGTGTGTGTATATGAGCATTTAAACCGTTTTTAGCACAAAAATAATTCCCCTTTCATTTTTGGAGAAATCTATATGAGAAGCATAGCAGATAAAAAACTTGTCATTGCTACACATAACACTGGAAAATTGCATGAAATCACTACTTTAATTACGCCTTTCGGTTTAATAATACAATCGGCAAAAGAACTGGGCTTGCCAGAACCAAAAGAAACGGGAAAAACATTTGAAGAAAATGCTTATATTAAAGCTTTTTCAGCAGCAAAAAAAACAGGACTTCCTGCCCTCTCTGATGATTCAGGCTTAGAGATAGATGCATTGGAGGGTGCGCCAGGCGTTTATACCGCTGATTGGGCAATTCAAGCCGATGGTACACGTAATTTTCCAAAAGCTATGAAAAAAATAGAAAATGAACTCCAAAAAGTCGGAGCACGAGAAAAAAGTCAACGGAAATGCCGTTTTATATCCGTCATTTGCATTGCATGGCCTGATGCTCATGCAGATTACTTCCGTGGATGCGTTGAAGGAACGTTCATTTGGCCTCCACGGGGAGATAAAGGCTTTGGTTTTGATCCTATTTTTTTACCCGATGGATATGAAAATACCTTTGGAGAAATGTCAACAGAGCAAAAACACAACTGGAAACGTAATGATCTTCCCCCTCTTTCACATCGCGCACGTGCTTTCAAACTTTTGGCAGAAAACCTTTTAGCATTCTCATGAATGAACCTTTTGGCATTTACATTCATTGGCCCTTTTGTGTAGCTAAATGTCCTTATTGTGACTTTAATTCGCATGTTCGCATCCATGGTGTTGATCAACCACGTTTTGTCACCGCCTTTAAGCGCGAAATAGAAACGCAATACCACAAAATAGGCCCACGCCATATTACAAGTATTTTTATTGGTGGAGGAACCCCTTCCCTTATGGAGCCGCAAACTGTCGATGCCTTATTGCAAGCACTTGCAAAAAAATGGGTAGTCGATGATAAAGTTGAAATTACATTAGAAGCTAATCCATCCAGTGTGGAAGCAGAGCGCTTTCGTGGATATCGTGCGGCAGGTGTTAATCGCTTATCTCTAGGGATACAAGCGCTCAATGATAAAGCATTGCGCAAACTTGGCCGACTCCATAATGTGGAACAAGCTCTTTGCGCTATTACTTTAGCACGGCAAATTTTTCCACGTTTATCTTTTGATCTCATTTATGCCCGTCCCGAACAAACCCTTGAACAATGGAAATCTGAACTTGTACAAGCAATTGATTTAGCAGCGGACCATCTTTCTCTTTATCAATTGACAATCGAAGAAGGAACTGCCTTTAAACGGCTTCATGATGCAGGAAGACTTATCCTTCCCCCATCAGAGCTAGCAGCAGATCTGTATCATCTTACTCAAGAAATAACGGCACTACATGGACTTCCTGCCTATGAAATCTCAAACCATGCAATGCCCGGTGCCGAATCAGCACACAATCTTCTTTATTGGCGTTATCACCAATATGCAGGCTTTGGTCCAGGAGCACATGGACGTTTCATTGAGCATACACCGAATCATTCCTCTTTCTGTTCAAAAACATTGTCATCACACCTTGAAAACCGCGAACGTTATGTCACAATAAATGAAAAGCATCCCGAACAGTGGCTTAATTTGGTAGAAACAACAGGACATGGCTGTATTGAAACGGAACATTTAACCACTGAACAACAGGCAAATGAAATGCTCCTTATGGGATTACGCCTTTGCGAAGGCTTAGAACTTATACGCTATGAAACCTTAAGTCCCAAACGCATCCCTATGGAAAAACTGATCGAGTTACAACACCAAGAATTGATAGAAATGGTCGATAACCAACGCTTAAAAGCAACAGCCAAAGGACGTATTGTTCTTGATCACATCATCAGCCAACTCGCAAATTAAAGTTTTTATAACAACATACTTATTTTAATCATAATTATCATTTTTCATAGCAAGGTGAGACTAGAATATTGTGAGATTCTTTCATTTCAAAACTATTTATAGCAAGTTAGTTATCGCCATTTGCTTACACCTTAAAAATAGAGAAGCATGTGGATAAAAACTATAAAAAAGGAGTAAAAAGGCCTCTTATGAACACTCTTAAGTGCTAAAAGCTATTGCAATATTTTGAGCTAGAAAGTGTAGGGTGCTCTAACTTTATTTTTCATAAACATAAAGATGGGGAGGCATTATAGATTTTATATTACAACATTCATAAGCACCGTAGTAGCACAAATGTGACAAACATTAAGAAAATTTCTTTAAAACAAGTATGTGAATGCATAATACGATAATGTATTGTTCTTTATGAAATCGTGGCACCATTTAAAGAACCAGAGAAATAAGCATGAAGCCATGCATCAGTCTCTGATTATTTAAAAAGATATTACTCTAGTTACTTTTGAAAACCGTAAAGCCGAATAAAAAAGAAAGTAAAAAAGCACGCTGATTTTCACCTTTATACCTTTTATATTTTCCCTCAATCAGGTTGTGGTTGTATGTCTGTTTCAGAGATTATAAAAAATAGATATACACAATGCTTTTATCCCATTTTGGCATATAAAAGCTGTTGTCGCAAAAAATACTGAACCAATATTTATTTGAGATACGCGGCTGTATGATCGGTATTAATTTATAGGTAACAGCAACATCATGAGCTTTACTAAACAAATAATGTGCTCAAATGGCAAATATACTAAATATGAATCGGTATTGCTTTGTTAGCGAGCGAAACGATGTTAATCTCATATGATCTTACTTGTATGCGTATATGCTTATAAGTGTCTGTACCCGTCCTTTAAGGTTATTTAATTAAAAAATTGAGAATAATACTAGGACAATCTTTGGTTAAAGAAATCAACCTGCTGCTACAAAAAATTCTGTGTATCTTTATCATAACCAAGATTAAAGCTGATTAAATAAGCTCACCTTCTATCTCGTAATGATTTGCAACGGAAGTTCTTGGGGACAAAAAAGCAGAGCAAAATATATGAAATAAAACAAACTTAAAGCGCTTTTCCTATAGGCTTTATTCTAAGAGAGTCTAATTGGAACAAGAAGTACCTTTTATGCGAGTGCAGAAAACATATAAAAACATGAGCTGTGAATGAGCGCATTTATGTTGTACGAACTTTTTACAATAGCAGCATGTTTTTGTGTGTCTTTATGACATCAACCTGTCATCACACAATGATGATATAATATTCATTGTTTTCCATATATGATTGCGTGTGACTTCCTTTCTACACCTTAAAGAACGAATATTTTCAATCCAATATGGTCTAAACAGTTCTGCTTCTTCAAGCAGATCTCTTTTGGCTTTTCAATTATGTAATTCACTTAACTAAAGACTCTACAGGCAAGAATCCCAACTTAAGAATATTCATCACTTACTCTAAGACTACTTAATATATTAAGTTTTACGAGTCTCGTATCACCACACCATAAATGGCAATATCTTATGGCACAACAAGATAAAGGTATTTTTGAACCAGCAACCTTTTCTTTATGCAAAAAATTCAATAATAAAACGCTCATAAATAGTAGTAAGTGTTTCTATTGCATCAAGGGCTACACACTCATCTACCATATGCATCGTTTGCCCTGGTAAGCCAAATTCAACCACTGGGCAATAATCCTTAATAAATCGCGCATCTGAAGTACCACCAGAAGTGGAACATTCTGGTATATTCCCTGTTACACTTTTAATAGCATTGGATAAAGTTTGAATGAGTTTATCATTTTTGGTCAAAAAAACATCTCCTAAACTTGGAATCCATTCAAGCTGATAAGAGGGATATTGATCACCATTGTTTTTTGATTGCACCAAAGCAAGACGCTTTTCAATTTCCTTCATCAGTGTTTCTTTTGTCCAAAGATCATTGTAGCGTATATTAAAATGAACTGTTGTCTGCGCTGGGATAACATTGACCGCTAAATTACCGGTATCGATGCTTGTTAGCTCTAAATTACTGGGTTGAAAATTTTCTGTCCCTTTATCTAAGACGATTTGTGTCAATGCTTGAATAAGCTTACTTGCCAAAGGCAAGGGATTGGCAGCCCTCTCTGGAAAAGCAACATGACCTTGACGACCCTTCACGGTAATGACACCAGAAATCGATCCGCGGCGACCAATTTTGATAATATCACCAACAGTCTTTACGCTTGTTGGTTCTCCCACAAGAGCCGCAGTCCATTTTTCGCCTTTTTTTTCTGCCCATTTGAGAAGTTTTACCGTACCATTAACAGCAGGCCCCTCTTCGTCACCAGTAATTAAAAGGCTTACCCTTCCTTTAATGGGTCGTTTCTCAAGAACTCGCGCTAGAGCCGCAATAAAACAAGCGATACCACCCTTCATATCAACAGCACCCCGCCCATATAATTTCCCCTGATCTATAACAGCTTCAAAAGGTGGGTAAGTCCAATCTTCCAATGCACCTGGCGGTACGACATCCGTATGACCCGCAAACATAAGATGGGGTCCTTCACTCCCCATTTTTGCATAAAGATTTTCAACATTATCTGTATTTTTATCCGTAAAAACAGGGCGATCGACGTGAAATCCCATTTTTTTCAAAAATTGTTCCAAAGTTGATAAAGCCCCTGCTTCATGAGGTGTAACAGAAGGACAACGAATAAGTGCCTGTAATAGCTGAAGTGGATCTGTAAGAACAGACATAAAAAACCTTCCCATTTTTTTATAAGTCATCGGAACTTAGGGTTATTACGCTGAATTACAAAAAAGATAAAGCAAAACATTGAAGACACTCAGCAAACCAAGCAGGGGAGAACAATCGTGCTGAGAGCTTCAATGGCTTCCTCATTATACATGAGCAAGCACACACTCAACAAAACACTCAACAAAAAGTTCCGTTAAATATTGCCTTCATTTGAAAGTTTTTTACGCCTCTAAATTATATGAATCAAAATTAATTGCATGCAGTCTAGGAGCATTTTCTTTCAACCAAGCACGATATGTTTTACTATCAGGACATAGCTCTTCACAAAGAGCCCAAAATCTTGGCCCATGATTCATTTCAACAAGATGAGCAACTTCATGGGCAACAACATACTCAACAACTTCTTTTGGTGCCATAATAAGGCGCCAAGAAAAAGAAAGACGCTTATCGATTGAACAAGAGCCCCAACGACTTCTCGTATCTTTATAACAAATGGATTTGACTTTACGCTCTACCTGATGAGCATAATGTGCCACCAAAGGCGTTATAATAAGCGCCGCTTGTTTTTTCAAAACGTCAGCAATGCGTCTTGGGAGATATTCTAATTGACCATAAACAATAATTTCAGGCCCTTGCTCCGCATCTGCTGTAATGATTTCTGTTACCCCACGTCCCTCTCTATGCTTTATGGTATGAGAAACACCCAATAAGGGAATTGTCGCCCCTTCTTTGAGATAAGCATTTTTATGAGAGATTTGTACATGAGCAAGACGTGCCTCAATCCAAGATCGATGCTTTTCAATAAAATTTTCAACCGCATAGAGATTTATTGCTGGTGGTGTTGTTACACAAATCTCCTGACTTCTGGCATCAATACGTAAGGTAAGACGGCGCGCATACTTATTTTCCCGCACCCGTACAGGTACAAAACGCTCAGAAAAAATAAAATGCTGTTTAGAAATGCTCATATATTTTTATCTTCATCAATAAATGTACCCCTTACTTTGCATTAATCTGATTAATAAAAGATCTCAATACTGTTTCAAGGCAATCTAAATCTTGTGGACGAGAAAAGCGATGATCTGCATCACGAACAAGTGTCAATGTTACATCATGGAGAGGTAAATGATCAAGTAAAGTCAATGTATGCTGATAGGGAATATCTTCATCTTCCATCCCTTGTAGAATATGGACTGGACACCCAACATCAATGCATCCTTTCATAACACAATTTTCGCGCCCATCTTCAATCAATGTTTTTGTAAAGGGCATTGGCTCTGTATCATCAACTGCAGGTCGTTCAATATAGCCTTTTTCTTCCAAAACCTTCCATTCTTCTGGGCCTAATTTTGGTTCCACCAATGTTTGTGTAAAATCAGGTGCTGGAGCAATCAATATCATGCCAGCAAGCTTCTTATTTTTCTGTGCTAGCATCATTGCAAGCCTTAGCGCAATCCACCCCCCCATAGAGGAACCAATCAAAATTTGTGGACCCTCACAATAGGTTTCAAAAGTCGCTAAACTTTCCTTAACCCAACGCGAAATTGTTCCTTGAAAAAAATCACCTTCAGATTCTCCATGTCCAGAATAATCAAAACGTAAACAAGACAAATCATTCTTCTGAGCAAACTGATCAACTAACGCTGCCTTACTTCCTAACATATCGGATTGATAGCCAGGAAGCCAAACCAAACCTGGAGATTGGCGCCCCTTGCGATAGCGTACTGCAAGTGCGGTGTTCTCAAATGAAAAAAACTGACAAGGAATATTTTGATCCATGATTTTTTATCCTCTATAAAACAATTTCTTTAAATTAAGAGAAAAACTTTTATAATCTAAATCATTCCAAAAAGTAATAAATCAAATAATGAAAATAACACGAATTATAGTTGTTTTTAGGTACATAATTGTATATTAAATTAACTGTAGTTGAATCAAAATTTAAGGAGCATAAACCATTCGTAAACCGTTTAAAATGACACCTACCCAAAAAGACGGACCACGTTCAAATCAGGATATTCGGGTACCTCATGTTCAGCTTATCAATGATGAGGGACAACATCAGGGAGTTGTTGCGATACAAGAAGCTCTTGCTATGGCTGCAGATGCGGGACTTGATTTGGTTGAAATTGTACCAAATGCGGAGCCACCTGTATGTAAAATCATCGATTTGGGAAAATTAAAATATCAAACCCAAAAAAAAGCTGCTGAAACACGTAAGAAGCAAAAAGTCATCGAAATCAAAGAGATTAAGATGCGCCCAAATGTTGATGTCCATGATTATGGAGTCAAACTCAAGGCTGTTCATCGCTTTATTGATCATGGTGATAAAGTAAAGATTACTTTGCGTTTTCGTGGTCGTGAGATGGCTCACCAAGATCTTGGATTAAAGCTTCTTCAGCGTGTGAAAGAAGATACAAGTGAAATTGCCAAAATCGAATTGGAGCCAAAGCTTGAAGGCCGGCAAATGATGATGGTGATAGCACCTAAATAGTTTTGCATTGGAATAATATTCGCATGCAACGCATCAAAATGATGTGTATAGTATTATTTAGAAGCACCACATAGAATTTTTGTGGTGCTTTTAAGGTTTTATAAATGTGTATAAATCCTTTTAAGAGTTTAATAATGCTTTATCAATTTATAAGAAGAATTCGTCATTTTGCATATTAATGAGAAAGCTCAAACATCGTAAGGTCTTCTTATTTCAAGCTCTTTTATCATGCAATGCGGCAAAATTGTTTGCTTACACATCACAAATGGAGATGATACATAAAAATTATTAAAAAAGCAGAAATGTTTTTTGTGAGCCATTTCAAGTGCCAAAGGCTATCACAATATGGAAATTGGTAAATACAATAGTGAAACTCACCGGTATCTTTTATTGAAAACTAAAAATAATGATGAACAACGAATTTTCGTTATACCTTTTACAGAAACTTTGAACTACATTCTTCACTCTCACCGTCGTGAAATTGATGTGATGAACCTTGAAAGAAAAAGCTATTTTTGTAAAAAAGATTAAGGGGCTTTTTAATTAAGAGTGTTTCAATCTTGCATAAAATAATGAGAGAATATAGAAGCTCTTCATGGCTAAAAAACAAATTTCCTCTTTTGACAAACATCTTATTATCCGCCTTTTGCGAGAAAATTTTCGTAAACATATGCGTTGGTACAGTGCGGCTATCTTCTCAATGATCATCATTTCTTGTACCACAGCAACCAGTGCATGGATTATGCGGGATGTTGTTAATCAGATTATTGATGCACAAAATTTTCCTATGATTGTTTTGATTTCTAGCTTCATTGCTTTTATCTTTATTCTCAAAGGAGTTGCAACTTTTTTCCAAACTTACTTTCTAAACAAAGCAGGCAATAGTATCATTGCTGAACAACAGCGTAAAATTTTTGCACGACTTATGGAACAAGGTGTCTCTTTTTATCATAATAACACTTCATCTGATCTTCTTGTTCGTGTAACTCATAACGCGACAGCCGTACGTAATATAATTGATACTATTATCACAACTTTTGTACGTGATTTGCTTTCCGTTAGTGGTCTGTTGCTTGTCATGTTCATTCAAAACTTTGTGTTAATCTCCATTACTTTAATCGTAGGACCACTAGCTTTTTTAGGCGTTCGAATGGCTTTAAAACGCGTTCGCAGCTTGATGGAAAAAGAGCTCCTTTCACTTGGTGAAATTATCAAAATCGTACAGGAAACGGCTGTTGGTATTCGAATCATCAAGGCCTTTTCACTAGAAGAAGTCATGAAAAAACGGATGGACAAAGCCATTTGTGATGTTGAAAAACAAACAAACAGTATTGCAACACTCGAAGCTATTACCAATCCAATTATGGAAACACTCACGGGTGTTGCCATTGCAGGTATTATTTGTTTTTCCGGTTATCTTGCAACCCAACGCGCAGGTGTTCAAGGTGAATTTATGTCCTTTATTGTTGCTTTACTTTTAGCTTATGAACCCGCAAAAAGACTAGCAAATGTACGTGTTAAAATTGAATCTGGCTTGGTCAATATCCGTACGATGTTTGAAATACTCGATTGTCCCCTTACAGTTGTAGAACATAAAGAAGCTAAAGATCTGAATAAAACGCAAGGAACTATTCGTTTCGAACATGTTTCTTTTGCATACACTAATAACAAAATGATATTGAAAGACATCAACCTAGAAATAGAAGCCGGAAAAATGACAGCATTGGTGGGACCATCCGGTTCGGGAAAATCAACCCTTATCAACCTTATTATGCGCCTCTATGACCCCACAAAAGGACGCATATTGATTAATGATCAAGACATTCGCTACACAACATTTCGCTCTCTGAGAAACCTGATGGCCTATGTAGGACAGGATACTTTTCTCTTTCAAGGAACTGTTAAATATAATATCGGGCTTGGAAAAGAAGGGGCTAGTGATGACGAAATTATCGAAGCAGCAAAAGCAGCAAATGCTCATGACTTTATTATGAGTTTGCCAAATGGTTATGATACACAGATAGGTGATAATGGCTGTAATCTTTCAGGGGGGCAAAAACAACGACTCGCTATCGCTAGAGCAATGATTCACGATAGTGAAATTCTGATTCTTGATGAAGCAACAAGTGCGCTCGATTCACACACCGAAGCACAAATTAATGAAGCTATTCATCACCTTACTAAAGGACGCACAACGATCATTATTGCTCATCGCCTTTCAACGATTGCTCGTGCTCATAAAATTGTGGTCATACAAAATGGACAACTGATTGAACAAGGTACTCAAAAAGAATTGCTAGCAAAAGAACATGGGTTTTATAAAAAACTTCATAATATCCAGTTCAAAAAACATACCTCCTAATTTCTAGATCCTTAAATAAAATTTGAAATAAAAAATGGATAGAAGGTAATGCTCCATTTATAAAAAAGACTTGTTACCACGAAAAAGCATTACTTTAATCAAAGTTGGCAAGGAATTTATGGTTTATTGAAAATAAACTTCTTGGATTTAGATGAAAACTTTACTCGCTATTTTGTTGAATGCAATTGACTTTAACCATGAAATTTCAAAAACCCCTTCCCTTCCTCAAATAAGTGTTGAAACATTCATAAGTGTTGTGAATCCTGAAAGAGAAAGCATAAAAGTTTGAAAAAATTATCGCGGATGATGATGAATCTGGATTAATACAACCTTTATCCGTGTTTATCCCTGCACTGATAATTTTTTTCTCCACACAACTTTTAAAGGACAAAGACTCTACCCAATCTGATCTGTAAACAATCTAGATTTTTATTGAGCTCATTCCTCTTGATAACAACTTATGTGATTCACTTATACAAGGCTTACCCTAAATATTCACCACGTGCTTTCAGAATACTGTGTCAAAAAGGCTTACATACCTTATATCACCACACCTCAAATGTCGATCTTTTATGGTACAACAGAATAAGCTAACAATTATAAATTGTGTTGCAAATTATAGATACACTCCGTTTAAAAGAAAAACATTGAAAAAATAAGAGAGGTTTTATTATAAAACTTTTTTACTGTTGTAGCTTGCTTTAAAGCAAGCTTTGCTGCTTTTTCTACATTTAGAAACTAAAATGATATTCCTCCAATACCTTAACGGCTTGAAGAGTTTATAAATGCACAACGTTAGTGCCTATATAAGGCTATAATTTCAATATGTAAAAAAACAGATGAAAAGCAAAATGACATTCCTCTTTCTTTTAACCGCTAAAATAGAAAAATACGACATATAATTCTGATAAATACTTTTACAAAAATATCTTTTAATATACATTTTAATACTTTGATTTATAATCGTAATTTGTTATTTTATATCTTAAACAAAAGATAAGATGTAATTTGCTTATTGCAAATTTTCTTTATATTTATGATGGATCAATCAAAAGCGCTTGTTGTACGTCATAAGAGATATTGGTATATGCATAAAAACTCTTAAGATAAGCAATAAAAATACCTCTACACTTTCAAGTGAAAAGATTGTCAGCAACATGAGAAGCTGGAAAATAGAATGATAATGCCGGCTTATAGCTTTAGTAAATACTTATACCTTTATTAATAACGGTAGTGTAGATTTTATACCATTCATAAGAGATACTTTATACCATTTCACAAGCAATCTTATGAAATAGACTCAAGCGCACACTGAGAAATGTTCCTTTAAAACAAGTACATAAACTTGCAACACAATAATGTTATATTTTGGAGTATTCTGTTTGGGGAGCTATTCGTTATAAGAAAAGTGATCTTATTCCAGACACAATAAACAAAATCTAAAATAATAGGTAATTTTTATTATTAAAAAATATTGCTTTAAATGCGTTTGACAATAAAATCGATATCTTATGAATTCTCTGCTTGCCTCACGTTTTTGACGGTCTTTAATGGAATCATGTCCTTCACGTAAAAACAGAATGCCATTGTGTTGCAAATTCACGTACTTGTTTTAAAGAGATCTCTCTCAAAGTCTTCCCTAAGCCCATTCGCAATAACATTCGTGAATTGTATAACGATAAATCCATTAACCCCCTCTATCTTTACGCTTATGGAGTAACAAGCCGGCACCACTCACACTATTCTGCCAGTCCCTAATGTTGCGACAGCTCTTAGCTCTCGAGATGATTCATAAGAGGCATTTTTAGTTATTTCTTAATAGTTTTATCCACACAGGATTCTCCGCTTGTAGCATACAAGCCGAATGATTTTGATTGATTCAATACGAAAGAGATTCGTACGATATTCAAAGTTCTAATTCAAGTTGAATAACAATAAATTATCTTTATAAATCAATATATTGCACACACTACATTCTTTAGGCAACAGCACGATATGGGCTTGAAAACAAGGTAAGGTATTTCTCTAAAATAAATATATAGCAGCAAAATAACATACTATCTTTCGTGAAGATTTTGTCCCTTTAGAGAATAGCATAACAAAAATCAAATATTTCAGATACATCTCTTCACGCCTCAACAAAAAGCTTCTTCTTTTATAGGATTTCTAGTCTATGCCTCCTTCCTCAGATTTAGAAATGAGAGACAAAAAACGAAGAAATTGTTTTTTTAAAATTCAATCTTTAATAATCTCTTTCATAAAAGAGACCTATACTAGAATTTTGTTCATTTCCTATGGCACCTTTAGCTTTGAGATGACGCGAAATATCTAAATTAATTGTCCCTTTCGTCGTTCCATCAGACCCTGCTTCAAAGCCCAAATAAATATTATTGTGTATGTAGCGTCCAATACGTAAGCCTGTATTCCCCTTCTCATTAACGATAACATCAAGATCATCAAGTCCAATTTTAGTTCGTAAAGTATTCAACAAAGATGTATTAGAACTACCTGCAAGATCAGCCGCTGCTGCTGCAAGTTGAGCAATCTGAAATGGTGATAATTCATTAAGAGAGCGTTTAAAAATCAAACGCGCCAAAATCTCATCCTGAGGCAAATTTGGTTGTGATGAAAAATTAATATCAAGATTATCAACCGTCCCACTTACAGTTACAGTGACACGAATATCACCACTGTTATTGTTGGTTACAAAATAAACCGTAGGATTAAGATTACCACTAAAACTCGCTTGTCCTTGATCAAAATTAAGACGTTGCGACAAGATATCAAAACGTCCACGAATCATTCTAAATTCACCAACTGGATGCACATCATTCAATGGACCTGCTAGATTAATGCGTCCTCCCAGTTCAGCATCTAAGCCTTTTCCGCGTACAAAAAATTGATTGCGTGCTGTAATACGCATATTTGATAGCACGACAGATGAAGATTCTTGTGTAACTATACGGCTTTTGCTTTTGTTCGTGTTCTTAACATCAGCACGTTCAAGTGTTGTTTGAATCGATTTAGTTAAATTCTTATTTCTAACATCAAGAAACTTGGCACTTTTAAAATGATCAGGAACAAAAACTTCAGCTTTTTCAACGATGATATCACCACCAAGAACAAGACTATTAAAAAAATGACCTGTCATTGTCATCTCACCTGATAATGTTGCCAGAATCATAGAACCATCATTATAATTGGCATTATCAAGATGAAATATCAAATCTGTCTCTAGATCATTAGAGATACGACCTGAAGCAGAAATTCCTCCCCCCTCAAACGAAGAAGCTGAAGCTTTTTCTATAAGGATATGATCACCTTTCAATTTGCCTTCAATTGTTATATTATTTAATCCTACATTTGTTTGTGAATCAAAAAAGCTACCGTCGCCTATAGAAATATTTCCTATCAATTGTGGCTTTGATAATGACCCATTAAGAGCTGTATCAATTCTTGCTGTACCCGTTATATGTGCACCACGCTTAGCTAATAAGAGATTAACAAAATCAAGAGGCATTATCCCTTTAACGTTTAATTTTGCCTCTGAACCATTAAGAGATACAGGCCCATGGATGGAAAGATCTAATCCTTTATCTCCAGTAGCTATCATATTTTCAATATGAAATGTCGATTTTTTATAAGAACCACGAGCATTTATATTGATTGACATCGGTCCTTTATGCGTCATAGCGGTTAAATTTTGACTAGAAAGCTCAAAATGAGCAGATGGATCCTTCATTGTTCCACCAATATCAACTTTACCTATCACTGTCCCATCAAGCGCTTGTCCTGCAATAAAACCATTCGCCAAACGTGCAGATAAATTTTGCAAATTAATACGAAGATCAAGCGCATTTTTCTCTAGAGATACACGCCCCTGAGCTTGTGCTTGTACTCCTTCTCCTGTTAAATTTGCATTCAAAGTAAGATTTTGATCTACAGTGTTTCCCGTGGCAGAAAGAGAAAAAGGCATAATTTTTTTATCTTGAAAAGCAACGGTTGTCAGTCCCTCACCTTTTATATCGTAAGTTATATCAGGTTTTTTTAAATGACCACGAATCATAACCTGCCCTGTTACACTCCCTGCTGCACCAAGATCGGATTTCCACAAATTGACTAAAGTAGCAGGAAGGGCATTCATTGTAAGTTGTAAATTCAGGGTATCTTGAATATTTCCTGCTAAGATGATGTTGCCCCCATTTATTGCAATTCCTAATTCATTGATTGTCATTCCATCTTTATCAAAAGAGATTATAGATGGCTTCGGCAATGTCGCATGAAAAGTATGTTGTTTTAAGTCCACAGCTTCAATTTGCACTTCTCGTTTTATACTTTCTGGAAGTTCCTCAACCATTAAACGACCAGAAAGCCGTGCATTGAGAGTATCATGCAACGTCGCCTGGACAGTAAAAACCGTTTGTCCATTATTCCTATCAGCGTGAGCATTTAAACGATTGACCATTACCAAAGGTGTTTGAATATGTTCTGCATTGATAACTCCTTCAAACTGAGTCATGCCAAAAGGATCGAATATGTCAGCATCTATTGCCAATTTTTTTATTTTATTCTTGGAAAATTTCAAATGGTTAACATGCGCCTTCACATTGGTTTTTTGTCTGCCATTTTGTTCATCAAAAATAAAATCTCCTTTTACTTTTCCACTACCATCCTGCAAAAATAACGCTGAAAGTACGGAAATATCATCGGCATCAATATGCAGCGCTCCTTTCAAAAAACCGCCAAGTTGTTGAGAAAGATCACCCGTTATTTTTGCACTTCCCCCTCTAATATCGATATTTTCAAGTTTTCGAATTTTATGAGAATCTTCAAAAGAGGCCGATAAATGCAAAGGTTTCTTAGCAAAAATTCCTTCACCCTTTACCACCCCTGTTAAAGAAGTAACTGGTGCTGTATTATCTACAAATGCATCTATGTTAAATGTTGTGTTTTGAAGTTTCTTCCCTACAATTAATGCTTCAGAAATATGGGCACGCGTATTTAGTTTTATATGGCTATTGCGCCCTCTCGCCGTACTTTGAATTGTAAGTGCACCACTTATCTTCGGATCTAATTGAGCTAGATCAAATACTTGAGCAGATAGATCCATTTTAGCGCTTTCATCTGAAAAATAACCATCAGCCTTTATGTTTGCATATTGATTTTTCAAATTAAAATGACGTAAAGTGAAGCCCATTGTATTTCGAGCAGTGCCACCTGAAAGAGTAGTATTTCCTTTGAATAAACGATCAAAAGACTGCACGCCTATTTTCATATCGTCAGCCATTCCTGATAATTGGAGATCAAAAATGCCACTCAACAAACTGATCGTTCCTTTGGCTTTAATATCTGCATTACCAGAAAGTGATTGTTTACTGAACACTTCCAAAGGAGTTAATGTTTGAGCTTTTAAACCGAGATCGCCTTTAAAAACAAAATTCTCCATTGTCCCTTTTAACCAAGAAGAAAAACCCTGAGCCGTAACACTCAGATCATGAATCAAAATTGGTTTGTTCGAAACAATATCCGTATCTAAATGCACATGAACCGCTTGGCTTAAATTTTCTACTAACGCTCCCTTAATCTTTTTAACCCCTTGAAGCGTCCCTTTAACCTGAACACCAACATGACGAGAAGCTGCATTATCAAGATTTTCGCTTACTCCTCCCATATCAAAAATTGCATCGCGAATATAAATATTTTTATTGCTTAAATGATTTACAACCAACCGCCCATTCCAAGATTGTTGACCTTCGCGACCATAGTCAATGTTCAAAGCAAGAGTATTCGCAGGTTTTGGCACTTCTGATATAGGTAAATGAATAGACTCCTTTTCGTTATCAAGAGCCATTTTGCCATCAACAAAAAGCCGTCGCAAGAATCCATCGGCGGTTATTTCAGCATTGGCTATAACATTCATTGCTTTGTTCTGAATAACCATCTGATCAAGGTGTGTCACACCTTCTTTTGTTCTTCTTGCCTTTGCTTTTAATGTTATATCAGATTCGAAGAGACTACGATATTGAACAGGTATTAAAGGGCTCAGTGTTCCCTCTAATTTCGTAGAAAAACTCTGTCCTTCTGGAACACTTGCAAGAATAACATTACCATCTAAAATAGAATGATGATCGGACTCTAAAGAAAGTTTGATAACCAAATCATCAAAAGTACCATCACCTTTCACGACGAGACTTAATGCTGGACGTTGTTCAATGTTAAAAATATTCGCCAAAATACCATTTTGTGGTTCGTTAGCAGAAATATCAATTTGAGCTGTACGATTACTATCAGATATCTTGGTGAGAACAGAAAAAGAACCCGGTGCATCTAAACGATGCGCCGCTATATCGACATCAAAATTACCACCAGCCAAGGTGAAATTGCCTTTTAAGGACATATCAGCAGAAAAACCAAAAAGATTCTGTTCAAATGTCACATGTTGAGCTGTAAGCGTATTGATAGAAAGAGCAAGCGGTAATTTTGGTAAAGAGAATTTACCAGTCTCAAGGGAAGAAACAAAAGAAGAATTGCCTTGCGGTTTGCGTAAAAATGTAACCTGTTCTGCCGAAAGCTGGTTAATATCCATCCGTCCTCTCAGCAACGCTAGACGATTCCAATCCATTTTAGCATTGGTAATTTTAAGCCAAACCCCTTTTTTATCACTGACAGTAATAGTATCAATTGATGTTTGAGAAGACAGTGTCCCTTGCATATTGTGTAAACGAACTTGACGATTAGGCGCTGAAAGCTTTCGTTCAATTAAAGAAACAAACCATGAGCGATCATCTGTTTTCATTTCGCTAGAGGGAAGAATGTCTCCTCTTTGCGCAAAAACAAAACCACCCACCCCAAAAAACAAAAATACAAAGAAGAAAGCTGATAAATGTACACCTTTTTTCATTAAAATGCTTGCCCTATACCCACATAAAAACCAATGCGAGGGTCACCCTTCTCTCTCTTTAAAGGAAAGGCTAAATCAACGCGTAAAGGACCAAGACCCGTCATATAACGACCTCCTATACCGGCTCCCCATTTAATTTTTTGAGAAAAATCAAAATTCGCCTTTTCCCCGACTAAACCTCCATCAAGAAAACTGACAAACCCTATTTTATCATTTAAAGAAACACGCAATTCTGCTGACCCCTCAATAAGCGCCCGTCCACCAACAACCCCATCATTTTCTGTTTTGATACCAATATTACGGTAAGCATAACCACGAACAGAGCCCCCACCACCAGCAAAAAAAAGCGTATTTGCGGGTACTTGTGCTGCATCATTCCCAAGAATTGCACCAAGCTTTGCCCGCGCAGCAACAACAAAACGATCCCCTTCATCCAACGCCCAATAAGAACGACCTTCTGCTGTTACTTTTGCAACAAAGTTGCTAAAACGCATCTCATAAAAAGGCTCAATGAAAACTTCACCATATAAACCTTTTGTTGCATTAAACTTATTATTACGACTATCGTAAATCAAACCGCTAGGGAAACCGATTGTTGTAAAATTACGGCTCCCAAAATAGATATCACGTGAATAACCATTTGAAACTTCTACAGCAGCCTGTCCCGATAGATTACCATTAAAAATATGCGTAATACCTAATTTTCCTTTGATGGCTTTTGTCGTATAATTTTCTAAAACATCTTGTTGTATTTTTAATTCTGACCTGAAATCTGTATCTGGCGTGAGTACACCGGGCTTTACAAATGTAGCACCGAAAAGATAATCAAAATTTTTAAAATTATATGATTGCTTTTTATTGCTACCAACACCACTTATTTTTGTTTCAATTTTAAGAGTCTCTGCATGACCCAAAAGATTGTTATGCATCCAATAAGTCTCAAAACCAGCACCGTCTAAAGTTGAATAGCTACCGCCTACACCAAAACGACGCGGTTTACGTTCTTGTACAACAAGTGCAAGCGGTAAACTACCATCTAGATTAATAGTATCAGCCTCACGTATATTGATAGCACGAAAAACACCAAGGCGCGCAAGACGTTCATTTGCCTTAGCTAACGCATCAGAATCGTATATCTGCCCTGGTTTCAATCCGGTCATCCACGCGATATAAGCTGAATCTACACGTGGTTTCTTACTTATATTACGCACACTTAAAGGACCATAATAAGCCTTTTGTCCAGGAGCAACAACAATCCGTCCTTCAACACGCAACGCAGCATGGTCAGCCACGACCTCACTCTTCATAATTTTAGCTTTAGCATAACCTTGTTGCCGCCATCCTTCTATCGCCCATTTTTCTGCTTTCAAAATGGTTTCAGATTTAGCAATAGCCCCAACTTTATAGCCCAATTCTTCAATTGTGGGCATTTTATGCGCTTTACGTTTTTCAAACGGAGCTACTTTATCAATATTGGCAATACTAAAAACATATTGTGGACCAGCATTAATTGTAATAACAATATTGGATCGTGCTGGAAGTTGAGTTACCGGACTTAAATCAGCGACTTCTAAGCCATTAATTTTAATACTAATAACACCACCATAGCGTCCATCAGCATAAAGAGCAGAAAGAATTGCTCGATAATCTGAACGCGCCTTGGCGAGCAAACCAGAAGAACTGGCGGATGCTTTCTCTTTATCAGCAACAAGAGAAGAAACAGATTTAACTATTTTTATACCTTCTAATGGTGCACCTGGCGGTGCAACAACATCAACTTTATAAAATTTCTCTGTACTTTTGGCATAATGTGAAGAAGAATTTGTTTTCTTTTGACCAAAAAGAGGGATGCCGAAAAAATCAAATGCAGCAAGTGGCTGTGGAAAAGAAAAAGTAAAACACAAGCCTATAAATACACAGCGCACAGTCCCTGATTTTAACAAAATTCTTGTCTGGTATACCATAAAATCAGATACCTTATAATACACTTTGCATCTACTACGCTTTGAAATAATATAAAAATAAGAAAGGTAAATATAATTGCTTTGCACATTTTACACGTTTTATCACATCAAATAACACTCTGCGATACATAACGTTATCCTCCCCTTATATTTTCATAAAATTTTGCACTGTTGTATAACACGAACAGCCTCATTCTTTTTTTCTTAACATATTTATTTAGCTTATTATAAATGTTTTATTGCGTCCCATATCATCATGGTTAAATTTGTACAAATGACTTTCCATGGGAATGCTAAAAAACTGCCCACGTATATAGTTCTCTCTATAAAAAAAGCTATAGAGATGCTTCTTGATTTTTATAAATAGATATGATTGTCTCTACCAAGTCTAAAGGGGGAAAATAAATAAATGATCGCACGTATTACAACTGTTGCTTTTCGCGGTCTAGAGGCAGTCCCTGTCGATGTACAGGTTATGATTTCGTCTGGTAAAATAGGAATGGCTATTGTTGGATTAGCTGATAAAGCAGTTGCAGAAAGCCGTGAACGTGTACAAGCAGCCCTCCACGCTTGTGGACTTTCTATGCCTACTAAACGAATTACGATTAATCTTGCACCAGCTGATTTGCCTAAAGAGGGATCGCATTATGATTTGCCAATCGCCGTAGGCTTAATGCTTGCTATGGGAATCCTCCCTCCCGAAGTAGCTCAAGACTATGTCATTTTAGGAGAATTATCACTGGATGGTTCACTTACCGCCGTTAATGGTGTTTTACCAGCTGCCATGACAGCTTTATCACTCGATAAAGGACTAATTTGTCCCTTCCAATGTGGACCTGAAGCAGCATGGGCAAATGCAGAAATAAATATTCTTGCCCCAGAGACTCTGCTCACTATAGTCAACCATTTCAAAGGAACCCAAATTCAAAAACGTCCACAACCGCGCCAATATACTATCGAAACTGAACTTCCAGATCTTTGCGAAATCAAAGGACAAAAAACAGCCAAACGTGCCTTAGAAGTTTGTGCTGCTGGACGCCATAACCTTTTGTTTGTAGGTCCCCCTGGTGCTGGAAAATCTATGCTAGCGCAACGCTTACCTTCCATTTTGCCACCTCTTGATAGCCGTGAGCTTTTAGATGTCTCTCTGATTGCTTCTATTACAGGAGAAACGGTTCATAATACCATTTCACTTCATTGTCCCTTTCGTTCCCCACATCATTCTGCTTCCATGGCCGCAATGATTGGTGGAGGGCTTAAAGGACGACCGGGAGAGGTCTCCCTTGCTCATAATGGTGTGTTATTCCTTGATGAATTGCCTGAATTTTCTCCACAGGTTCTTGATTCTCTTCGTCAACCTTTAGAAAGTGGGGAGTCAGTTATCGCCCGCGCTAATCACCATATTAGCTATCCTGCTCGCTTCCAACTTATTGCCGCAATGAATCCTTGCCGTTGTGGTATGGCAGGCGAAAAAGACCATGTTTGCCCTAAAGGGATACGCTGTCAAATCGATTATCAGTCCCGTATTTCTGGTCCTCTGCTTGACCGAATTGATTTACGGATTGATGTCCCTGCTTTGACGGCTATGGACCTTATGCAACCAGAACAATCAGAAAAAAGCTGCGACGTTGCCAAACGCGTCGCACGGTGCCGTACCATTCAAGCTAAACGTTTTTCAACAATGGGGTTTGATCATATTCGTACCAATGGCGATTGCCCTGCCAAAATTATAGAACAGATTGCCATTCCTGATAAAAGTGCGACCATACTCTTACGAGATGTGAGTGAAAAAATGCACCTCTCCGCACGCGCTTATCATCGCATTCTCAAAGTTGCACGCACAATTGCTGATCTTGACGGATCAGATACTCTTTCACGCTATCATCTCGCAGAAGCTATTTCCTATCGACTAGGCGCAGAAAGATTAACAGCCCTTAATTAAAAAACTACTCATCAAAAAAAACTTATTGGAAAATAACGCAAATAAAGTTCTGTAAGTTTACCATCCTCTTCTAGAGATTTCAGCGCATAATTGAGTATATCAACCAATTTTTCATTCTTTTTTGCAACAGCAAGCTGCATTCCTTGCCCCAATAACTGTGGCGCCATATATGCCCCCCCAACAAAATGGCAGCAATCAACAGATTTTTGTTTTTTGAACCATAATGATAAAGCAAATCCATCATCAAAAATAAGGTCAATTTTACGCTCTTGTAATGCTTTATAGAGCTCTTCTCTCTTTTTAAACCCTTGCCATTTGGCTTTAGGAAAATAATATTGAAAGAGTTTTTCGTGAACACTTTTAGACAAAACACCACTGGTTAAATGTATCAATTGATCGCTTATTGGCTCATCGAGATTTAAACGTCGAGAAGCAACAAATCGCGCTGGAAAGCGCAAATATGACTTTGTAAAAACAAGATCTTGCTGGGTTTTACTTGTTTCTTTTAAACCCGCAATAATGACTTCTGCACCACCATTTTTAACATGTTCTAAAAGCTCTTTCCAAGGAATCACTTCTATTTCACAAAGCTTCTCTAATTTTAATTTTGAGCAAATAGCGCGCAATAAATCGATATTATAACCTGCAAGATACCCCGATTGATCAATAAAATTAAAAGGAGGAAAATCAAAAGTTGTTACAAAACGCAAACGAAAGATATCCGTTGTATCAGGTTGTACCAAATGTTCATGCGAATCAAAAAAAGAAGGCAGCCTTTCAGCTTCTGCGTAAGAGGAAAATAGAACCCCCCCTGCTACAAATAAAATACGAATAAAAATATTGTATGGATTATTGAATAAAAAGTACTGTAAACGCAATTGAAGATGTTTCACATATATAGATTTTTTTATTTTCAAAATCTCTCCCCCATTTTTCAAAACTAAGATGCAACACTTCTTAATTATTATCTAACGCACTTCACCAAAATATCTGGCGTTTAATAAATAAAATTCTTGCTATTTTTGAAACCATTGAAAATGCTTAGATTTCTGATGTTAATTTTCCAAAATGAATATATAAAAAGTAATTTTAGAGAAAAGCGATTTAATTTTTTAATATAAGAAATAAGCTGTATATACTTTAGTGGTACACTTTATTTTATCAAAATATCCCGCGTACCTTAAAATATTAAGACCATTTCCTTGCGTATCACAACCTGGGAAGTATATAGATACTATTGAAGAAAAGAGTAAAAATACCCCTCAAATGCCGAGGGTTTTCTCAACATTAAGGTTGCATCAACATTTAAGAGCTGAAAAATAAAATGATGATTCTGATTTGCACTTTATTGTCACGATGGGAAAGATGGGGGACATAAATCTTGTAGTATTCACAGGGCATTTTGCGTTATACTATTCAAACATCGTTGTAAAATGAGTTTGGGAACATTGAGAGATGCTCCTTAAAAAAGCGCGTGAATAAACAGTACAATGGCGTTTTGTTTTGAATGAGCGATGCAACCTCACGAGAATGCAAGAAACAAAAGCGTAAGATAATTCGTCATTACCCTCATTATTCAAAAACATCACCGTAGACGTTTTTTTAATTGTAAAGTTGAATATAAAAGATGATCGTGGAAACGTATTTTTACATTTACGCATTTATATTTTCCTCAAATGAAGCGTTTTTCACATTTTAAAGATGACACAAACCAATATACAAAATATTTTCGCCTCAATCTAACATACAAAAGTTTGAACTGCTTAGAGAGCTCGCAACCTTTGTTTTAAATATATGGTAGAATTAGGATTGAAAAATTGATTTATGGATAAAACAAGTGAGACCTTTATTAGTGTAACACAAAAATGCATAACTAATTCTGAAACATTACGCATATGCAAAAATAAACAAAGTAAATAGCATCGTTTATGAAACAGTTTTTTGTATAAGTCATAAGTGTTTATTCGCCTTATATCACCGTCCTAGTGTTTTACAGCATAACAGTACACTATCATTTTATCATTCTCTCCATTATATATCGACAGATATTGAATCTAGATCTGATATACGGTAAATATTTAATGTGGTTATTCCATAAATAACTGATCAGAACATTGAGCTTTAAAAAAGCGGATAAAATATTGTAAATTGAACACAGGAATGGACTAACTTATGAGTGATGAAATAACCTCACCAGCACAAAGCAATAACTATGATGCCGCTTCTATCAAAGTTCTCAAAGGTCTTGATGCTGTACGCAAACGTCCTGGTATGTATATCGGTGATACTGATGATGGATCGGGGTTACATCATATGGTCTATGAAGTTGTAGACAATGCTATCGATGAAGCTTTAGCCGGTCATGCAACTCTTGTAAACGTCACACTCCATGCTGATGGTTCTTGTTCTGTTCGTGATAATGGACGTGGAATTCCGACAGATATCCATCCAACAGAAGGTATTTCTGCCGCTGAAGTTATTATGACACAGCTTCATGCCGGTGGAAAGTTTGATCAAAACTCTTATAAAGTTTCAGGCGGATTACACGGTGTTGGCGTTTCTGTTGTGAATGCATTATCCGTTTGGCTTAAATTGCAAATCAAACGCAATGGTAAAATTCATGAAATATCATTTACCCACGGGGTAGCTGATGCTCCATTAAAAGTTGTTGGCGATTGCGATCAAGAAAGTGGAACAGAAATTAGATTTTTACCAAGCTCTGAAACCTTTACTATGGTTGAGTTTGATTTTGAAACTTTAGAGCGTCGTTTACGGGAATTAGCTTTTCTAAATTCTGGGGTTTATATTCTTCTTGTTGACGAGCGTCATGCTGATATTAAATCCGTTGAATTGCATTATGAAGGTGGATTAATAGAGTTTGTGAAATATATTGACCAATCAAAAAAAGCTCTGCTTGATACTCCTATTTATATTGCAAGTGAAAAGGATGGTATGAGCGTTGATGTTGCCCTGTGGTGGAATGATTCCTATCATGAGAAGGTCTTGTGTTTTACCAATAATATCCCTCAGCGTGACGGTGGAACGCATTTGATAGGTTTCAGAAGTGCCCTTACACGCCAAATTAATGGCTATGCTGAATCTTCAGGTATTGCTAAAAAAGAAAAAGTGAACTTAACCGGTGATGACTGCCGTGAAGGATTAACAGCTATTCTTTCTGTCAAAGTTCCTGATCCAAAATTTTCTTCACAAACAAAGGATAAGTTAGTCTCTTCTGAAGTGCGCCCTATTGTTGAAAGTTTGGTCAATGAAGGTCTTTCAATATGGCTGGAAGAACATCCTCATGAAGCAAAACTTCTCATTAGTAAAGTGGTAGAAGCTGCAACAGCACGTGAAGCAGCACGCAAAGCACGTGAACTCACAAGACGAAAAGGGGCACTTGATATCACTTCTCTACCAGGAAAGCTTGCCGATTGCCAAGAACGAGATCCCGCAAAATCAGAAATCTTTATTGTCGAGGGGGATTCGGCTGGCGGTTCAGCAAAAAGTGGGCGCTCACGTCAAAATCAAGCAATTTTACCCCTTCGTGGTAAAATCCTCAATGTTGAACGAGCACGTTTCGATCGCATGCTCTCATCTGATATGATTGGAACACTTATTACAGCTCTTGGAACGTCTATCGGTAAGGATGAATTTTCGCCTGATAAATTACGTTATCATAAGATTATTATCATGACGGATGCGGACGTTGATGGAGCCCATATTCGTACTCTGCTGCTCACTTTCTTTTTTAGACAAATGCCCGAGTTGATTGAACGTGGACATCTTTATATTGCTCAGCCTCCTCTTTATAAAGTATCGCGTGGAAAATCTTCCCAATATATTAAAAATGAAGCAGCGTTTGAAGAATTCTTGATCGATACTGGATTAGAAGAAACAACGCTTGAGCTTTCAACGGGAGAAGTTCGTGCAGGAGCTGATTTGTATCAACTCGCTAAAGATGCTCGTATATTACGTCAACTTTTAAATGGTCTTCATACCCGTTATGACCGTAATATTGTTGAACAAGCAGCAATTGCTGGCGCTTTTAATCTTGAAGTCTTTGCAACACAAGAAAAAGCGCAAAAAATAGCAGATACTACAGCACACCGCCTTAATCTGATTGCTGATGATATGGAACAAGGTTGGAGTGGACAATATACAGCAGATGGAAGTTTATGTTTTGAGCGTATTTTGCGTGGTGTTAAAGATGTTGTTACGCTTGATGTGGGACTTATAAATTCAACTGACGCACGCCAAATTGATCGCATTTCTCAAAATTTTATCGACATATATCATCCTCCTGTTCTTTTACGTCGCAAAGATAAAACAGAGCGTATTTTTGGTCCTATGAGCCTTTTAGAGAGCATTTTTACAAACGGTAAAAAAGGTGTTACTCTTCAACGTTATAAAGGTCTTGGGGAGATGAATGCTGAACAACTTTGGGAAACAACGCTTGATCCCAATGCACGTTCTCTTTTACAAGTAAAGATTAATGATGCAACCGATGCAGATTCACTTTTTTCTCGTCTCATGGGTGATGAAGTTGAACCTAGACGTATTTTTATTCAAGACAATGCCTTAAGCGTTGCCAATCTTGATATCTAAAGGTACTCTTCTGTTTTTGGCTGTGTAAACGTCGTAGTTTTATACGTTGTTTTTTCGTAGTTGAACATTCCCTCTCTATTTCATTTACGATAAAAGAAAAATAAGGAAGATCATATACATGGCAATTGAAACAGAACGTGTAGGAACCAAGGGTGGCATGGAGCACTCTTTTGGTTTTACAATAGTAGATGAAACACAAAAACAATCCATGGTGGATGGTGTGTTTCATTCTGTTGCTGAAAATTATGACAAGATGAATGATATCTTATCCTTAGGGCTACACCGTGTGTGGAAAAATTCCATGATTGCTTGGCTTTCCCCACCAGCACTTTCTCATTGGAAAGTTCTTGATGTCGCTGGCGGTACAGGTGATATTGCTTTTCGTATTCTTAATGCTTCACGCCAAAAAGCCCATGCTACAGTGCTTGATATTAATGGCTCAATGCTCAGCGTTGGCAAAAAACGCGCACAAAAAAATGGTCTTGCCCCTCTGATTGATTTTGTTGAAGCCAATGCAGAAAATCTACCTTTTGAAGATCAAAGCTTTGACGCTTACACGATTGCTTTTGGAATTCGCAATGTTCCTCATATTGATCAAGCTCTTAGAGAAGCTTTTCGTGTTTTAAAGCTCGGTGGACGTTTCTTATGTTTAGAATTTTCAAATGTCGAGATGCCTTGGCTCGATAAAATTTATGATCTTTGGTCTTTCCATGCTATCCCTAAGCTAGGTCAATTTATCGCAAATGATGGCGATGCTTATCGTTATTTGGTTGAATCTATCCGCAAATTTCCTAAGCAAGATGATTTTTCCCATATGATCAAGCATGCGGGGTTTTCGCGGGTATCGTACCGCAATCTCACCGGTGCGATTGCAGCGCTGCATTCAGGTTGGAAAATTTAAAAATGGTGCAAATTTCCCCTTACTTTCAATTGATGCGTGCAGGATGGGTTTTAACACGTGAAGGTGTTTTAAGTGCTCTTCCTCATGATGATCTTCAAGGATTTCCAGCGCTATGTCATCGTATAGCGAATGCATTAGCACGACGCAAAACAAAAAAGAAACAGCGATCTGAAAATATTTCATATGCCATTAATAAGCTTGGACCCTCTTACATAAAACTTGGTCAATTTCTTGCCACAAGACCTGATATTGTTGGGCGTGATATTGCGGAAGATTTGTCACAGCTACAAGATCGTGTCCAAACATTTTCTTGCACTGCCGCTATTGCTCAAATTGAAAGTTCTCTTGGTCGCTCTATTGATGATTTATTCGTAAATT
Organism: Bartonella sp. AA97HXZ; assembly: GCF_042196985.1. Classification (NCBI taxonomy): domain Bacteria; kingdom Pseudomonadati; phylum Pseudomonadota; class Alphaproteobacteria; order Hyphomicrobiales; family Bartonellaceae; genus Bartonella; species Bartonella sp. AA97HXZ. Next base: position 177,739 of record NZ_JBHIRC010000002.1, read on the forward strand.
TTTATCCCCCCATTGCCGCCGCTTCTATTGCTCAAGTTCATCCAGCTGAATACAGTGATGAAACTGGCCATAAGAAAAAATGTGCTGTAAAAGTTATTCGTCCCAATATCAGAGCACGTTTTTCTAAAGATCTTAGAGGATTCTATCTCATTGCTCATTTACAAGAGCGCTATATCCCTGCCTCTCGAAGGCTTCGTCCTGTTTGTGTGGTGGATACTTTAGCACAAACAACACGACTTGAAATGGATTTACGCTTAGAAGCAGCAGCTATATCTGAAATGGCTGAAAATATTCAACATGATACAGGATTTCGGGTTCCACGTATTGACTGGGAACGGACAGGACGTAATGTTCTTACAATGGAATGGATTGATGGTATAAGAATATCCGAAACTTCCAAACTCAAAGAGGCAGGATTTGATTTGAAGGCGCTTGCTATTACGCTTATTCAATCTTTTCTTCGTCATACACTGCGTGATGGTTTTTTTCACGCCGATATGCATCCTGGTAATTTATTCGTAGATGAAAAAGGATGTATTGTCGCTGTTGATCTAGGCATTACAGGAAGGCTTGGCAAAAAAGAAAAGCATTTCCTTGCTGAAATTCTTTACGGCTTTATTACCCGCGATTACCATCGAGTTGCACGTGCCCATTTTGAGGCAGGCTATGTTCCTTCACACCATAATATCGAAAGCTTTGCACAAGCCAATCGCGCTATTGGCGAACCAATTCACGGACAATCAGCACAAAGCATTTCCATGGCTAAATTGCTCACTTTATTGTTTGAAGTCACTGAATTATTTGACATGCAAACGCGACCTGAACTTTTATTGCTGCAAAAAACGATGGTTGTCGTGGAAGGTGTTGCCCGCACATTAGACCCCACTTTTAATATGTGGAAAGCTTCTGAACCCATTGTCAAAGAATGGATTAGTAAAAATTTAGGACCCGTAGGCGTTGCAAAAGACTTTAGTGAAGGAGCACAAGCTCTCCTTTCGCTGGCACGCAAAACACCACAATTGGTTCAAAATTTCCAACGAATAGAAGAAGATTTCAATCAAATGAGAAAAACAGGTTTTAATCTTTCTCCTGCTACCCTCAAACAACTTGCTGTGGAACAAAGCCACAGAAACCGTTATGGTCGTTATAGTCTTTTCATCATTGCACTTTGTTGCGCTTGTCTTACTTTTTACTTTTTTCATCTTTTCTAATCTCCTTAATATGCTAAAAATATCAACAATGAAATCATTGAAATCATTTTTATTTCTTGGAGGTATTTTATGGCCAGTATTACTATTCGTAACCTGTCTCTTGAAACCAAAGAAGCTTTGCGCATACGCGCCGCGCAAAACGGTATTTCTATGGAAGAAGAAGCCCGCCGTCTTTTAAGCAATCCCCCTACTCACACCACACTCCCCTCTCATGCCAGTGCTGTTGAAGTGCAATCATTGAAATCAAAATCTCTCCTTCTTATTATTGGTGGAAGTATTGCATCTTATAAAGCCCTTGATTTGATTCGCCGTTTACAAGAACGTGGAGCACATTTAAAAGTTGTGATGACAAAAGCGGCGCAAAAATTTATTACGCCTTTAGCCGCTGAAGCTTTAAGCGGTGGTACTGTATATACTGATTTATTTTCACGCGAAGAAGAACATGATATCGGACATATCCGATTAGCACGTGATGCTGATCTGATTATTTTAGCTCCTGCTACAGCCAACCGCATTGCAAAAATAGCCAATGGCATAGGAGATGATCTGGCTGATTGTGTCCTTTTAGCAGCACGCTGTCCACTCTTGATTGCACCCGCCATGAATCCAGCCATGTGGGTGCATCCAGCAACTATTCGTAATGTTGCACAATTGCACGCAGATGGCGTTCATATCATCGGACCAGAAATCGGAAATATGGCTGAACGTGATGAGATTGGATATGGACGTATGAGCGAACCTTTAACTATTGTCGCTGCTATAGAGAATCTTTTGAATGTGCATGAAAAACCTCTTTTTGGCCGCCATTTCATCGTTACCTCTGGTCCTACCCATGAACCAATTGATCCAGTACGTTATCTTGCTAATCGATCCTCAGGTAAACAAGGTCATGCCATCGCAACCGCTCTTGCACATTTGGGTGCAAAAGTAACACTTATTTGTGGACCTGTTCATCTTGCAAACCCACAAGAAGTAAAAACAATTCATGTTGAAACAGCACAACAGATGTTAAAAGCCGTTCAAACCGCATTGCCTGCTGATGGTGCCATCTTTGTTGCCGCTGTTTGTGACTGGCGCAGTCAAACGCAGTCTTTACACAAAATTAAAAAGAATGCTCATAAAATACCACCATCCCTTGATATAGTCGAAAATCCTGACATTTTAGCAACGATTGGACACGCTCCAAACCGCCCCTCATTGGTCATTGGTTTTGCTGCTGAAACATGTGATATCATTGCCAATGCGCAAAAAAAATGTGTTGAAAAAGGAGCTGATTTCATTCTTGCTAATGATATTTCTCTTCAAGTAGATGGTACAAGTGTCATGGGTGCTGATACAAATCAAGTTTATCTCGTAAGTAGAAAAAAAGTTGAACAATGGCCTCATATGAGTAAACAACACGTAGCGCAAAAATTAGCAAACGTGATTGTATCATTTTTTGCCCCCCAAACATCTACTCCTCATGAGAAAAATATACCCCTTTGCAAATAAGAACTCTTCAAACGCGTTGATATTAAAACACCTTATAAAATAGAACTGACAATAGGTGTCTATCCATCTCAATTAGTATATAATATTTTTGATTTATAATGATAACCTAGCATTGTTCATATTAAATTAGAATCCCAGACATCGTAAGATTCTCTTATTTCCAATCTCTCTCATATTGAATCAATAAAAATCATTTTCTTGCACGTTTTAAACAAGGATAACTGTATGAATACAAAACGTTTAAGAAAGAACTAAAAGCGCTTATAATGGACCGTCTCAAGAACCAAGGGCTTGTCTCGGACAACACTGAGGATGATGGTGCCAGCGTGCTCTTTTTATTAAGCGTAAAGTTAGTGATGCCCTATAAGTTTTATATTATTCACGAGAGCTTTACCCATATACCATTCACAAACGCTGTTGCGAAATGGGTATGATGAGCGTTGGGAAATGTTTTTTTAAAATCCTATCTCACCCTAGCCTTCATAAAAGTAGAATCTATTGCACCACTGTCTCGCCAGCTTATAAAAAACAAGCTATCATTCACTTTGGCTACCATCAATTTTGACAAAGCTCTTGTAATGGATAAAATTTATAAAAAGCATTTTCTTTCTTCAATGTTTTTATCCCCATATTGGTCATATTTATGATATGCAAATAAATGATTTTGATTGTTTCATAATGAGAGCAGCTAATGAGAAAATATGACAACTTTATTTTGAGCTCTTATTCGCTATGAAAAATAATGTATAAATCAATGATATTATAACATCTCAATGCAATTTGAAGCATATCTCACACTGACGCTTATAAAGAGTGTAGACAAAATTCACTGCACCACTGTCTATAAGTTTATGAAACTGAAGCCTTTATTATTTTCCTCAGTGATCGGTCTTTAAGATTAAATGTGTATGTCCTCTCTCCAGAATACCAAGACCACAAAAACTAGAATTTTATCCATGATATCCTCACATTGTGATGTTTCATGAGAAGCATTTTTATTCCTTTATCGAAAGCTTTGTATCCATACATTGGTCTCGCCTATAATGTGTACGTAAATAATTTTTTGATGTTGAATAGAGTCTTTGAAATTAAAGAATATTTCTATATTTGGGATTCTTATTCAAGTTGAAAATGATCAATTCTCTTCGATAAATTAGTGGTGTTATTATCTAAAAATTATTTGATACAGTGCACCACTTGTATGAAAAGTGCTTCAATGAATGCTTACTTCATTGCACTTATAGCTTTTAAAATTCAAAATCTCATCATTTTTAAGCATCCGTGGTTTCTCCCTTTCTTTGCTTCTTCTCAAAAAACTGCTCTTTTCTATGGGATCTGACGGTCAATCGCCTAAGCTTATTTTTTCCACTTCTATCATATTAATCATTCTGTTGCCCAAAATTAGAATATCTACGGAGCTACTACGTTACCCCTATTCCATTGAACTCAATATTTTTTTGAAAGCGAGAGGCAAAAGCATGCCGCCAAATAGTAGAAAAGTACAGAATTTTAGGAATTGTGCAAAACAATTAAACATTTAGATAAACGAAGTTAGATAACTCTACTGAATAAATAGAAATAAACAACTTTTCTACCAAATAGTTCTTATTCCTTAATTTTTTACATATATCATATAAACGCAATAATCTACACTATGTACAAAAATACTAAAAATTTCTTCTACAACAGCTACTTTGTTAAATTCTTCTTTGTTTTTAAAAATCAAAATTTCTATTTATTCAAACTTTATTTTTAACAAAGAAACCTTAACCGTTTTTTATAATGTTCTTGAAAAAAATCTTGTAATTCAAAGAAAGAAAAAATCATACAATAAATATATTTCTTGTTTTTTTTGCTTCTTTCCTTAATTTACTAATCTATGATTTTTACTGCTGCTTATCGTGCTTTACAACGTCTTCTAACCTCGCAATATCGTATTATGATACTGAAAGCATTGGGGGTTACTTTTTTCATTCTCACCATTTTATGGTTATGTGTGCACCAACTTTTTGTGTCTTACTTTTGGCCCTGGATTGCTCAATTTCTTCCTGGACTCCCTAGTTGGGCGGGATGGATTGGTTTTAGCATGCTTATCATTTTTAATCTTGGTTTGGCTCTTTTGTTGGCTTTTTTGATTGCACCGATCTCAGCTATGATTGGTGGTTTTTTCATTGACTCTGCTGCTGAAATCATTGAAAAAGAGGATTACCCAAACGAGCCTATTGGACAAGCTTTGCCGTTTCAGCGTTCTCTTATCATTTCCTTTAAATTTGTTATTTTAAGCCTTCTTGGTAATGGAATTGCTTTTATTTTATTCTTCATACCAGGTATTAATTTAATTGCTTTTTATCTTATTAATGGTTATTTGCTCGGTCATGAATATTTCTTGTTTGCAGCTTACCGTTTTCGAACAGAACAAGATGCCCGTGCTTTTTTACATACTCATTACACAACGGTTTTTGGCGCAGGATTATTGATAGCGCTTTTTGTTTCGATTCCTATTATTAATCTAGCAACACCGCTTTTTGCCGCCGCCTTTATGACACATTTACACAAAACGCTTTCCCAAAAGACATAGCACGCATCACACAAAAATAATGCTCCTTAACTTTAAATCAAACAAAACTTGTAAGCCCCCAAAAGCATAATATAAAATTTTATGCTTTTCTTTTTATTAAGGCAATATATTGATTTATAATGATAATTTATCGTTTTATGACATGAGTGAAAAACCTAAATATTATGAGGGTTTCTCATTTTAATCCTATTCATATTGGATCAATTGAAATCGTTTGTTAATATGTCATAAACGGAGGTGGTGTGCGGGTAAAAGTACTTTCAAAAAAGCGTGAAATATCTTTATATGAATCCTCTTAATGCAAACATTATCGTCGTATTGAAAACTGAAAAAGAATATGATGGTGCCGCTTTGTACCCTCTATTTCAGTAAAAACGGATAGCATAATGTCTTTTATACCATTCATGGAGAGTGTATACTCTTCATAAGAGAGTTTTGGAAATTATTGAAAGATATCTGTGTAAAACAAGCACGTAAATGAGTAATATAATGATATTTTGAGCGTATTCTATTTTAATTGTAAAAAGCGTGCGCTTTAAAGAAACCTTTTGAAAAAAATCTTGCTCTGATGTTAGCGTTTCGCTAATATAGCGTTATTGTATTCATTATCTTTAATGGATTATTTTAGCCTTGTTAGCGCCTTATACTATAAGGTTTCTTTTCTTCAAAACTGTTGATACGAATGATTAATTGGATATTCATTTTTTATTAAAAATAAGGCGTTTGTTAACCATCGCAAGGAGTAAATTTTAACACCAAAGTAAAAAATACAAACATGTAAGTTCTTAGAACTTATGAGAAATTTATTATAGGGAATACTCTTCATGATGCATATGATTGTTATGATATGGGAAAAATTAAAAATTAAAAAACAAGCTATACGTACGCTGATAAAAGTATTAAATAGACTCCTTTGTTCAACCGGTAAAGTAAATGTGACTGCTTAAGTTCTATATTCTTTCAAATCATGCAAAAGATGCACAATATTTAAAGGAAGGTTATAAAGATGAACTGGATTACAAATTATGTTCGTCCTAAAATTAACTCTATATTGGGGCGCCGTGAAATTCCAGAAAATCTATGGATTAAAGATCCTACCAGTGGTGAAATGGTCTTCCATAAAGATCTGGAAGCTAATCAATTTGTAGCTCCCAATTCTGGTCATCATATGCGTATCAGTGCTAAAAATCGTCTCATGCATTTTTTTGATGATGGTGTTTATACAGCTCTTGAAAATCCAAAAGTTGTAACAGATCCTTTAAAATTTCGTGACGAAAAACGCTATATTGACCGGTTAAAAGATTATCGTTCTAAACTTGGGGTTGATGACAATATTTTAAGTGCACGTGGTACGATTGAAGGCTTACCAATTATTGCAACTGTTCAAGATTTCGCCTTTATGGGTGGATCACTTGGTATGGCTTCAGGAGAAGCTATTATCAAAGCTTTTGATACTGCCATTGCTGAAAGGCGTCCGCTGGTTCTTTTTGCTGCTTCTGGTGGTGCACGAATGCAAGAAGGAACACTCTCGTTGATGCAAATGCCCCGTACAACTGTAGCGATTGAAATGTTGAAAGAAGCAAAGCTTCCCTATATTGTTGTGCTGACTAATCCAACCACCGGTGGTGTTACTGCTTCTTACGCCATGCTTGGTGATATTCACATTGCCGAGCCTGGCGCTATGATTGGTTTTGCTGGTCCACGTGTGATTCAACAAACTATACGCGAAACCCTACCAGAAGGTTTTCAAAGTAGTGAATATCTGCTTGAACATGGTATGATTGATATGGTTGTATCGCGTTTAGAAATGAAAACAACAATTGCGCGTATTTTACGCTTGATGATGAAACGCCCTGCTGTTTTTAACCCTTCCGATCCATCCCCAACAGACTCTCAAACATCGCTTTCTAGGACAAAAGCAGCTTAAGTTTATGCAACAAAGTCAAATACAAAGGGTGGTGGATGATTTACTAAGAAATTATCCGAAAAAATTTGATCTTTCTTTAGAGCGTATTGTTCACCTTTTAGAGCGTCTTGGTAACCCACATTTAAAACTTGCCCCTGTTATTCACATCGCTGGAACAAATGGCAAAGGATCTGCTTCAGCAATTTGCCGTGCTCTTTTGGAAAGTGCAGGATACCGCGTTCATGTTTATAGCTCACCTCATCTCGTCAACTGGAATGAACGCTGCCGGTTAGGTCAAAAAGGAGGTGGTCAACTTGTTACAGAAAACCAATTGGCTGAGACAATCCGTGAAATTATAAAAGTAAATCGTCAAGAGCCGATTACTATTTTTGAAATTTTTACAGCCGCTGCCTTTATGTTGTTTAGTATACATCCAGCTGATGTTGTCATTTTAGAAGTTGGATTGGGAGGACGTTTTGATGCTACCAATGTCGTTAACAAACCAGCTGTATCGCTTATTATGCCCATTGATTATGATCATGAGAGCTTTCTTGGAAATACAATTGCTCAAATCGCTTTTCAAAAAGGGGGAATTATAAAACCAAACGTTCCAGTGGTCATCGGAAAGCAGAATTATGAAGAAACTCTTGCTACTTTAATACCCCTTGCCGATAAAAATAAAGCATCTTATGCTCTCTTTGATCAAGATTATCAAAGCTATAAAGAACATGGACGTATGGTTTTTCAAAACCATCAAGGTCTCATGGATCTTCCTCTTCCTAACCTTATTGGAGACCACCAAATTGCTAATGCTGGTGCATCTCTTGAAGCAGTTTATCAAGCGGGTTTTCAACTTTCAGAACAAACCATAAATGACGCTTTGAAAAATATTTATTGGCCCGCACGAATGCAGCATCTTACCCAAGGACTTTTGGTTGATCAACTATCTCCTGATATTGATTTATGGTTAGATGGTGGTCACAATCCTGCTGCAGGAAAAGTTATTGCGGCAGAACTTACACAATGGAGAAAAAAAACAGATCGCCCCATTATTATGATTGCTGGCATGCTTAATACCAAAGATGCTGTCGGTTATTTTCGTCCTTTAGCTAACCTTGTCGATAAAGTATATACGATACCGCTGCTTAACAATAATGCCAGTATCTCTCCAACAGACTTAGCTAAATCAGCCCAAAAAGTAGGAATCCCTGCTGCCCCAAAAGCGCACCTACAAGATGCTTTACATAAAATTAAAATGGAATATAAAGAGGCTATTGTTCTTATTAGTGGTTCTCTTTATCTTGCGGGTGATATTTTGCGTGACAATAAAACACCACCGTGCTAGATAATTAGCTATTTTTAAAGCTTTGAAAGATAGACTTTTTAATCATGCAACTTGATTGTGCACTTTATCAACATCCTAAACTCATTACTGTTTTTGGCGGATCCGGTTTTGTAGGACGACATGTCGTTGAAACTTTGACTAAGCGGGGATATCGCGTTCGTATCGCTGTTCGTTGTCCGCAAAAAGCTTATTATATGCTCCAAATAGGAGAAGTAGGACAAACCCAAATGCTTAAAACAGATATCAAGCATCGTGCCTCTGTTGCACGCGCGTTGCTTGGAGCTGATGCGGCAGTGTTTTTGCCTGGTAGCTTAAAACAAGCAAGTCAATCGAATTTTAAAAACACACAAATTGATGGTGTTTACAATGTTGCTGAATTAACAGCAGAAACTGGTATTCCGCTCATCTATATGTCAACACTTGTGGCTAACGAGAATGCTTCATGTCTTTATGCACGTGTTAAGTTTATGGGTGAACAAATCATTCACAACAAGCATCTTCAAGCAATTATTATCCGTCCATCCGTTATCTTTGGACCAGAGGATTGTTTCTTTAACACCTTAGCAGATTTGTCACGTTTTTTACCAATTATGCCTCTTTTTGGAGGTGGACAAAGCAAATTGCAACCCGTGTATGTTGGTGACGTTGCTGAGTTTATCGTGCGCGCTTTAGATGGACAGGTTGCTTGGGGAAAAAATTATGATCTTGGTGGTCCCCAGATTATCACCTTCCAAAATACTCTTGAAAATATACTCAAAATTATTCACCGTAAAAAAACAATCCTATCCATGCCCCTTTCTGCTGGTCTATTGATTGGAGGAATTTTGGGAACAATCGGTAAATTGCCTTTTGTACCAACACTCGTAACAGCCAATCAGATACGTTTTTTGCAAATGGATAACATTGTTTCTAAAGAAGCTATAGAGAATGGATATACTCTAGAAGGTGTGGGTATTACCCCCAGAGCAATGGCAGCATTCTTGCCAAGTTATCTCTGGCGATTTCGTCCACATGGTCAATTTTCCCAAAACCTACTCGTCTAGAATAAATTCTTCCAAAACTGAGTTAATTATTTGATTTATAATTCATAGCGCGTTGTTAGCGGTTTTAAAATCAGAGTGTTCAATAGAGTGATGTTTTTACATTTTAAATACTCTATTCAGTATCACAAAAAATGTTTAATCGTATATCTATAGTCTTTTGATAAAAATCGTTGAAAACAGGAGAAAAGCACTTCTTATAAACTGTCTTTATCCAAGAGCAGGTGCAACATTGGAATCCTAAAGAACCGATTCTGAACTGCCTATCCATAAACATGATAATCTATGGCTTTACATTTATATTATTTTGCTAAAAAGCTTAATAATGAGATTAAAGTAATTCTTCCTTTTTCAACAACCGCATAAGTGAGTAGAATACGAGTATACTACTTTCGATATTATCCCATAAAAATCAATATAAAAACTGTAAAGCAATGCACCATTTTTATTATTTAAAAGGTATTCCCTCTGGAGACTTTTAAAAGCTTTAAAGTTACGTGAAAAGGATAGAATTTTGTTTATATAATAAAACTTATCATGAAGATCTCCTACTCCGTCAGCAACATCACTACTCAGATCCATAAATGCATATTTGTTGCACAAATTTATGGAGATTTTAAAAGAGCTTTTTCACATAAAGAAGTCCTCTTCTTGTCTTGCATTTTTTTTTAATTTCTCCTACCGTCTTGGAAAAACTTATTTTAAAGGAATGAAGAATGGCAGCTCAAGATTTTGTTGTCAAAGATATTGCACTTGCTGCTTATGGTCGTAAAGAACTTGATATTGCTGAAACAGAAATGCCTGGTTTGATGGCTTGTCGTAAGGAGTTTTCTTCCAGTCAACCTTTGCGCGGAGCGCGTATTTCTGGCTCATTGCACATGACAATTCAGACAGCTGTTTTAATTGAAACATTAAAAGCGATTGGCGCCGATATACGATGGAGCTCTAGCAATATTTTTTCTACGCAAGACCATGCAGCAGCAGCTATCGCCGCAACTGGCATTCCTGTATTTGCCATTAAAGGTGAAACATTGGAAGAATATTGGACTTATATAGATGCAATCTTCCAATGGCCAGATGGTAATCCTTCCAATCTTATTTTAGATGATGGAGCTGACGCCACAAACTATATTTTAATGGGAAGTCGTGCAGAACAAAATAAAGATATTTTATCGCATCCCAAAACAGAAGAAGAAGAAATTTTTTTCAAACAAATACAAAAGCGTATGGATGCAACGCCAGGTTTTTTTACACGACAGCGCGCGGCAATTAAAGGTGTAAGCGAAGAAACCACAACAGGTGTAAACCGTCTTTATCAGTTACAAAAAGAAGGACTTCTACCTTTTCCTGCTATTAATGTTAATGATAGCGTCACTAAATCAAAGTTTGATAATAAATATGGATGTAAAGAATCATTGGTCGATGGTATTCGACGTGGAACAGATGTGATGATCGCTGGTAAAACTGCCATTGTCTGTGGTTATGGTGATGTAGGAAAAGGTTCAGCAGCATCTCTTTCTGGTGCTGGGGCTCGTGTTAAAGTAACAGAAATTGATCCTATCTGCGCTCTTCAAGCCGCTATGGATGGCTATGAAGTTGTTAATTTGGATGATGCTGCTTCCAGTGCTGATATTATCATCACGACAACAGGCAATAAAGATGTTGTTCGTTTAGATCATATGCGACAAGTAAAGGATATGTGTATTCTTGGAAATATTGGTCATTTTGATAACGAAATCCAAGTCGCTGCCCTTAGAAATTTGCCATGGACAAATATTAAACCACAAGTTGATATGATCACCTTTCCCGATGGAAAACGCATCATTTTGCTCTCTGAAGGGCGTTTGTTAAACCTCGGGAATGCGACTGGGCATCCTTCTTTTGTCATGTCGGCCTCGTTTACTAATCAAGTTTTAGCGCAAATTGAACTTTTTACCCGTTCAGAACACTATACAAATGAAGTCACTGTTTTGCCTAAACATCTTGATGAAAAGGTTGCACGTCTACATCTGGATCGGTTAGGAATAAAATTAAGTGTTTTATCAGAAGAACAAGCCGCTTATATTGGAGTCTCACCACAAGGACCTTATAAACCAAACCATTACCGTTACTAATACGTTTCCTTGGGTTAAAAAAGGGAAAGATGCCGTGCTCAGCTTTGGTGACTATAACCCCAAAGAAAAAACTCAAAAAGAGATCCGAATCTATACGTATATATTTTGCTTTTTTTTCTTTTTTTCTCCAACATGCGCTTTTGCTCAGTCATTGGAAGGTTATTTACCATTTTTCTTCACTTTGCCGAATGGTCCATGGCTGCTTTTAGCGCTGTGTGGAGGAATTTCTTGTGCTTCACTTCTCTTGTGTATAGCTGTTACCGTGCGTGCAAAAAAAACTGCACAGAAGCCTTTGAAGATAATTCAGGCAAATTTTTCTGAAAAACTTAAATATTATGAATGGCTTCTGGAAGAAACCGAGCAATTCCTTCTTATTTGGGAAAATCCAACAACCTTACCCCGTGTTGTTGGTGCTCTTTCTGCATTGCAAAAAATAGGAATCGATCAGAAAGATTTTCAGCGTTTTGAGCTCTGGGTTGAAGAAAATTCTCTGCGAGAACTTGATTATGCATTGACTCAACTACGTTGTAAATGTCACCCTTTTGATCTTTCTATCACCACCACAAACAATGTACCGCTACAAGTTACAGGAGTCATCGCAGGAACAGTCGCCATTGCTCGTTTTCAAGATATCTCAAAACAACAGAAAGAAAATTCTCGTTTACAGAAAGATATCGCCCGCCTTCTTACTGAATTGAGAATGCAGCGTAATCTTCTTGATCTTATTCAAGAGCCCGTATGGATAAAAGATTGTGAAGGAAAAGTTTGTTTTATCAATCGCGCCTTTAGAGAAATGACAGACTTTCGTGAAGACAGTGATGACGTGGGGGATCTTTTCAATGAAAATACACAACGCAAAACAGATGAAACAGAAACAATTTTTCAAGAACATGTTTATACGGTTATTGGTGGAGAACGGCACCGTTTTCATCTCACACGTATTACAACAGCTGAAGGGATGGCAGCTTTTGCACGTGATGACAGCGCATATGAAAATCTTGCTCATGAATTAAGATATGTTCTTCAAAGCCATTGTGAAACACTTGACCAAATTTCAACAGCTGTAGCCATTTTTGATACAAACCAAAAATTAAAATTCTGTAATCATGCTTTCAAAATTTTATGGCCGTTGGAGAGTTCTTTTTTAGAAAGTGAACCAAGCCATACATTGTTTCTTGAACGTTTACGTGAAAAGGGGCTCATTGCTGAACACCCTGATTGGCGCGCATGGAAAGAAGAACTTTTAAAAGCCTATTGGCAAACAGAATCGAACCAACAAATTTGGAATCTTCCAGATGGACGTACGGTGCGTGTTGTCTCGAACCCTCATCCACAAGGAGGTGTCACTTGGCTTTACGAAAACCTTACAGAAAAAATTGATCTTGAGCGCCGTTATAATACACTTATTAAAATACAAGGTGAAACACTTGATAAACTTTCTGAAGGTGTGGTCGTTTTTGGTACTGATGGACGCCTTCGCTTATCGAATCCTGCCTTGTCGAAATTGTGGTCTCTTCCTTATAATTTACTGGTAGAAGGAACCCATATTACGCAGTTACAAAGCCATTGTTCAGCCTTAACCTTGGGGCAAGAATGGGATCAATTTACCAAGTTCATTACCGGTTTTGCTGAAAAACGTGAAACATTTTCAGGTCGTATAGATCTTAAAAATGATATGATTATTGACTATACTCTGGTCCCTCTTCCTAATGGACAAACGATGCTTACTTTTGTGAATGTTACGGACACTGTCCATGTTGCGCGTGCTCTTCAAGAAAAAAATGAAGCATTAGAAAGTGCTGATCGTTTGCGTAATGAATTTGTCCAACATGTTTCTTATGAATTACGCACACCTCTCACCAATATTATTGGATTTTCCGATATTTTACGTGATCAAATTTTCGGCTCTATCAATGAACGTCAACAAGAATATCTTGAACACATTCATTCAGAATCAGGAACTCTTTTAAATATTGTTAACGATATTCTTGATCTTGCTACCCTTGATGCAGGCATTATGGAGTTGGACATAAAATCGGTTAACATTGCCGATGCTATGATACAAGCAGTAGCACGTGTAGAAGATCGCCTTAATGAACGTCATATTACGCTTTTACAACAAATTTCTCCTTCCTTAAATTCTATTTCTGCTGATGAAAAACGCTTGCATCAAATTTTTGTGAATGTACTGAGTAATGCTATTAATTTTGCAACGGAGGCGAGTACTATTGAATTTTGCGTCGATGAACAAGATGATAACATTGTCTTTAGCGTTCACAATCAGGGCTCTGACATCCCAGAAGACGTCCTTGATCGTATTTTTAAACGTTTTTCTTCCCATTCACACCATGGTGGGCGTGCGGGAGCGGGTCTTGGCCTTTCCCTTGTAAAAAGTTTCGTTGAACTACACGGTGGACATGTTGAAATTCTTACCGGTTCTGGAAAAGGAACAACAGTTAAATGTTTTTTCCCACTCTCCAAAGGAGATACGATTTTTTAATTTTAACCTTTATGATAACAAAAATTTTTCATCCATTTCATGGAACTTTTAATGAATTTTAGTTTTTTTCTTGAAAATGAAGAGGCAACAAAGCTTTTTGCACAAAATTTAGCTCTTTCTTTAAAGCCAGGAGATCTTGTAACGCTGCAAGGAGATCTTGGAACTGGAAAATCAACCATTGCACGTACAATCATTCAAACACTTGCGAACGATAACACTATGGATGTTCCAAGCCCTACTTTTACTCTTGTGCAAAGCTATCAACTTCCAAAGTTTGAAATTATTCATGCTGATCTTTATCGCCTTTCTATGGCAGAAGAAATTGATGAATTAGGGCTTCATGAAGCTCGTGAGAAAAATATTTTACTTGTTGAATGGCCAGAAAGAAATACAGCTCTTTTAGAGCTCGCCACTTTTGCACTCACCTTACACTATAAAGAACATGGGCGTCATGTAACAGTTAGATCAGCGCAACATTCCATTGAATGTTTGCAACAGTCTTTTACAATTCGTACATTTTAAAAAATATAGATATAATCATGGGCATCATCATTTTTTAGTTGGTAATATCTCAGGATATACCTATGAAATTTGAGATGATGAACAACATAAAGAAGGCTTCATGGAGGCAGCAACCATGGAAGATGAAACGAAGTGCTGACTCTTTCATATAAAAATGACATAAATTGCAAAGGACAGCCGTTAATTTATAGGAATTCATCAATTTATTTTAGAGAATCTGATACCTACAATTTTGATTCTAGAGAATAGTATAAGAGAATTTTAAATTGAAGTGGTAACCCTTTAGAAGAACATTCTATAACCTGTAGTGAATTGCTTGTTTCTTTCTGCTTAAAAATTGTGAGCTTCAGAAAAGTAATTTGCAAAGTTTTTGCTTAAAATCTCCTTTTATGTGTTGAAAGCACTATCTATCTCAATAGTCTTATCTAAGAAGAAATACCTTTATGAAATTATCATTCACCCAATATTTTTAACGCGCATATAAGGAAAGAATTGCCTATATTCTTCATACAAAGTAATTTTTTATAAAAATGGTCAATTGAATCATGCATAAAAGCACGAATTCTTAAATTCATTTAAAATTTTGATTTTTATTGTCTTTTCATTATAATATAATGCAAAAAAGAATATTTTAAAAAAGTCAAAAGGAGAGACAAAACTTCTCTCCTTTAGAGTGATTATATGTGGAATTAACTAAGCCCATCTTTTATCCATTCAGAAAGACGTCCTTTAGAGGTAGCGCCAACCATATTCGATGAAATATTTCCATTTTTAAACATTAATAATGTAGGGATAGAACGTACTCCGTATTGGGTAGCCAGTTCCGGATTTTCATCAATATTTACCTTAGCAATTTTAACTTGATTTTGCATTTCTATTGAAATTTCATCCAAAATTGGAGCAATCACTTTGCAAGGGCCACACCATTCTGCCCAAAAATCAACCACAACAGGGGTGGAAGAGGTTAGAACTTCACTTTCGAAATTGTCCTTATCAACTTTTATACACGTCATTGATTTATCCTTTATATTCACTTTTTATAGATTGGTATAATAACAATTCATATCAAGTTATTGCAAAGATAAATTATTAAAGGACTTTTTTACACCAGAGATTGTGCGTTGTGTTTGTTTGAGCGATTTTATGAAAGTAAATAAAGTGTAAAGATGATTTGCAAGGAAAAGAGTAGCTTATAAAGCAACTTCACTAAGAAATGCCTCAAGTTTTTCTGGAGGAAGTTTAAAAATTTTGGCTTCTTTACTGTAGATAAGCAGAGCCTGGATATCTTTATCGGGATGAATAGCTTGCAACAATTTTCGGTAAAGAGCTATTTGCAACCAGTGATGGGAAGCAATAGCAGCTTCATTTTCTGGTGGGGTTCCTGTTTTAAAATCGGCAAAGATAATGCTGTTTTGCGTGATGTAAAGACGGTCAATTTGACCAGAAATTGCTTGTTCTTTTCCACGAATTTTCACAATACCCATTAAGGAGACCTCAGCACGTGAATGCTCAGAGAAAAGGGGCTTGAGGTAAACATGATCTAATATTTTCCAAACATGGCGAAGAGCATCTTCTCTTTGGCTTTCATCCCAATGAGAGGCTTTGATATTGAGATAGTTTCGAGCATAATCTCGACGTTTTTGTGGGGGACAATCGGGTAAGTATTGTAACAATCGGTGAACGAGATTACCATATTCAATGGAAAAAGCCCTGTTGGTATTTTTTTCTCCCAAAACAGGCGAAACGCTATGATATTTTGAATTAAAAGAAATCTCGGTATCAGCCTCAATGGAAAGGCTCGCCACTGACGGTTTTAACGGTTTTGGTAACACTGGTTCTGCTGGTACTTTATGAGAGAAAAAAGCAGGTAACGCTGGTAAGGTTTGAGATTCAGTGCAAGGAACTTTTGAGTTTATAGAAGCAGAAGAAGCAGGTGTAATGCAATAACGCCAAGCTGCAATATCTTCCGAAGAATCTTTTATAGCAAGGGCATGCGGTTCGAGGGCTTTTTTTACGAGTTGTAACCATGTATGAGATGGCGTTTTCGGACCTTTATACCCACAAATAAACAAGCGATCTTCAGCGCGTGTCATTCCTACATAAAGAAGACGCCTATATTCTTCTTCTGCACGCTCTTTTAAATATGAAATTGCTTGTTTAGAGAGTTTTGTATTAAACTTTTCATTGGGATGCCAAATAAAGGCTTGTTTTCCGTTCCATTGTGCATTGTTTAAAGGAACTTTAAGCAAGTGAGGCGCATGCTGAGGATGCCAAATCGCACTGCCAGGATCGACTAAAAACACAACAGCAGCCTCTAGTCCTTTTGCAGCATGAACAGTCATAATGCGAATTTCTTCATTACTTTGTTCAAATTCACGTTTAATTTCTGGTTCGCTTGCACTTAATGTTTCTAAAAAAGCTTGTAATCCTGGTAATCCTGTTTTTTGAATAGTGAGCGTATAATCCATAAAAGCATCGAGCACATCATTTGCTTCAGATCCTAAACGGGATAGAATTTTTTGCCGTCCCTTATCATTATTCAAAATATGGCTATAAAACTCGAAAACTGGTATTTTATCCACTAAAGCGCGATAATGGTTTAGCTTTTCAAAAGCATCTTTAAAAGATACCTGCGATGATGTATGCGCACACAGACTTTGCCAAAGAGAGCCGGTGCGGTGTGCAGCAAGCTGATAGAGTTCCTCTTCACTAAGAGCAAAAAGTGGGCTTTTTAAAACACAAGCAAGAGAAAGATCATCTTGTGGCTGTAAAACAAAACGCGCAAGCGCCATTAAATCACGGATACTAATATGTTTGGTAAGCTGTAAACGATCAGCCCCTGCTACGGGAATATTACGGTGTTTAAGAGCACGAGAAAGAGCTGAGACAAATTGATCACGTTTACGGACCAAGATCATAATATCACTTGCACGTATTAAGCGTCCTTTTGCTGGAAGCATTTCGCCTTTTTGTAACCAGTCAGCAATCGTTTCAGCAATTTTTTCTGCTAAACGGACTTCAGGTGTATCTAAATGATTAACAGTTGCATGCCAATCTTGAGGAAACTCACTCGTTTCTTTTGAAATGGCATCCCATATAACAACTTCACCGGGACTGTGAACACGGATAGCTTCATGCACCGTTTTTGTATTTTCTGCCGAAAGTCCTTTATAGTTTTCTGGTGTTTCAAAAACAAGATCAACGCTTTTAAGAACATCTGCTGTAGAGCGAAAAGAATAATGCAGTTGTATTTTTTCAAATTGCTGATTTGTTTGCTGCACTTTTTTTTGAATAATTCGTCCATTTGCAGCAAAATTTTCTGGAGCAGCGCCTTGAAAAGAATAAATAGATTGCTTTTCATCTCCAACAGCAAAAAGAGTCCGTATGTTTGTTCGTTGGCTATACCCTGAAAAAAATTCCTGTGCCAACAGTTGAATAATTTGCCATTGCTCAGGGTTGGTGTCTTGTGCTTCATCAAGTAGAATATGATCAAGTCCCTGATCAAGTTTATAGTGCACCCATTGGCTTGCACCTTTGCGCTGTAACAAATGAAGTGTACGCTCAATAAGGTCATCAAAGTCTAAGAAGCCATTGGACTTTTTTAGATTCTTATAAATTTTGAGATAAATAGTACAGAGCTGAAAAGCAGCCATATTGAGGGTGGCAACCTTTGCGCATTGATATTTTTCTAAAAGAACAGAAAGCTTGTTTTGTTTATCTTCAAGCATTTGTTGAATAAAAGGCCAAATTTCATCTGATTTTTTATGAAATAAATGTGAAAAATTACGCGGCTCACCTTTTGTTGTAAAATAAATATCAGAAATAATATTGAGAATATTTGTCTCATCATGCACCTTTTCTAATTGGGAAAGTTTTGCCACCATATCCTTAAAGCTTTGATTACCATTGGTTTCACAATGCTTAAGAGCATAAAGAGGAAGGCGCGCTGTTTGTTTAATTTGTTCCAGAAGATATTGATTTGTTTCATTGGGCGCTAAGTTAAAAAGCGCGCGCAATTTTTCTTCTCCATTTTCAGATAAAAGAGAAGATAAAAAATCAGACAATTTATGTTGCTTTTCAACTGCCTCATAGAGCAATTGATTAAAAGTATGTTCGCTAATAACTTGAAGTAACTGTTGCAAAGCAGGTTGTACATCACGACGGGCTAAAAGTTCGCGACGGGATTCTTGTTGTAATTTTTTTCGACCGATATCATCGGGAAGTTCAAAATGCCCTGCAATATTGGCTTCTAACATAAATTGATGTAAGAGAGCTTCACAAAAAGCATGAATCGTTTGAATTTTTAAGCCACCAGGCGTTTCGAGGGCACGCGCAAAGAGTTGCCTTGCATAAGTTAGTTTTTGCGCATTAACAGGTTTTTTTTCAAACCGTGTTAAGGTTTCTTGCAGCTGTGCATCATCGAGCTCATTCCAACTAGAAAGCGTGCGAAAAATTCGTGATTGCATAACAGCAGCAGCAGCTCTTGTATAAGTAAGGCATAAAATACGTGCTGGAGGCGTACCGTTTAAAAGCAAACGGATAACACGTTCACTTAAAACGTGGGTTTTTCCAGATCCAGCATTTGCAGAAACCCACACGTTTTTTTGGGGATGTGTTGCTGTTGCTTGTGCATCAAGAGCGGCTTCAGGAATAGAAAAAAACGTCATGATTACTCTTCTTTATGAAAACCACTTGACCATTCCCACAACCGAGCCAAATGGTCGTAGTCACCTTCATATCGTTTTGACATGGGGACAGCATGTGAGAGATAGCCTTGTTGTGGATTTTGATAATAAGTTATGAGTGCGATAAGATTTTCCCATGCATTTTCAGCAAGATCAACAGCACTTAGATAAGTTTTTCCGTCTTTTTTCTTTAAAAGAATTGATTGGGATTTAATTTCACCTTTTTTGTTAAGGGGAATGTAAAATAAATTTGAGGGTGTAAAATCTTGAAAATCTGGGAAGCCCCCTTGTATGAGTAAAGCTGTTTCTAAAGCCAATTGCGGAAATAATAATTCACGAACTTGTTTTGATAAAGGAGGCGTTCCGGTTTTGAAATCTAGAATTTCAACCGTTTTATCTGGCAAAACATCAAGACGATCAGCACGTCCTGAAAGGGTTACCCCTGTTGTTCCTATAGGGATTTTTTGTGATACCACTTCCGAATATCGCTCTCGCAGTCCTAAACTTTGTTCCCATTGAATAAAGCGTGGAGCAAGATTTTCAAAACTATTCCACCAAATTACTTCAATATCGGGTGGAAAGTTGAATTTATCAAACTCTTTACGCCCAATAGCAAGCAGTACATTGAGTGCATTTGCAGCATTTGGATTTTTCATTTGTGTGCAAAAAGCTGCAAGAATAGCGTGATAAAGTGTTCCACGTTCTGAAGCGCTAGGATCATGAATAAGTTCTTTAAGTGGTTTGAGCCTTAAGATTTTTTTGGCATAAATAGCATAGGGATCATATCGCAATGTTTCTATTTCAGTGACTGAAAAATGGCGCGGGCGTATATCAAGAGGTGGAGAAGGGCAAGGACGTTCCACCTCAGAAGTTATGCTTGTATGATCAAGCATCTTTGCCCAATGGCGTAGTATTTCACCTCGTTCACGGATTTGTTCCCAAACCTGTTTTCCTACAACTGTTTCCATGCGTTGTAGCCAGCGTGATGGAATGGAAGGCGTATGATTAACGCGCAATGCGCGACTCATCACCACTTTATCCATTCCCATCGCCCATTGAAAATCATGCGCAGAAAGACCAATACGCTGCTCTGGTGGTTCCAGAGTTAACATCATTTTCATCGGTCGCGATAAAAAAGCATCATTTCGGGTTGATATTGGCCATGATCCTTCATTAAGACCGCCGATGACCACTGTATC
Organism: Bartonella sp. AA97HXZ; assembly: GCF_042196985.1. NCBI lineage: Bacteria > Pseudomonadati > Pseudomonadota > Alphaproteobacteria > Hyphomicrobiales > Bartonellaceae > Bartonella > Bartonella sp. AA97HXZ. The sequence continues at coordinate 198,330 of NZ_JBHIRC010000002.1, forward strand.
AACCGTTTGCAAACGCGATTCCAAAGTACCCCAGATGAATAAACGTGGATGTCCTCCAGGCGAAGGTGCGACGGAACGAGTTGCTATTATGGCAGAAAACATAGCAGGCCATTCGCAAAGATGAAATGTTAATCCTGATTGATCACTGACCAATTCACGTAGAAACTTTGATAGGGCTTGTCCTGCTTCGTGTTGATAAAGATGTGCAAGAGAATTATCCTCATTGCGACCAAAATTTTCAAAAACCTCAACAGTTGCTATTGCAGCCTCATTGATGGTGCATTCTTTCTCTTGTTTCATAAGAGATGTTAAAGGTTCAACAGCTGTCCTCAAAAGATGACAAAGGAGACGTGCTTCTTCACATTTCTGCTGATCAAGGGTGTCGATTTCAGAACTATTATGAAAGGATGTATCAATCCATTTTTCAAGAAATTGATCACACTCGCAAAGATTGATGCCCCCTGTATTCCCTCGAAGAACAAAAAGTTCAAAATTTTCTGCCATTTCCCGTAAACGATGACGATTTTGTTGGAGTGTTGTAAGGGGATGTTTAAGAAGAGAAAGAAAAGCAATGGGATCATCAGGTTGCAATACATTTTCTAAGATAAGTCGTAAGAGAGTTACAGGCAATGTTTGTGCAAGTGGTATTCCGCCTGAATCATTTGCTTCAATTCCAAATCGCTGTAATTCCACGGCAACACGGCGTGCTAAATTACGGTCATTTGTAATAAGGGCTGCAGTTTTTTTGGGTTTTTCAATAGCTTTGCGTAAGGTAACAGCTATAGCGAGAGCTTCTTCACGTTCATTTATAGCTTCAATAAATGACCAATCTGCACAAAGATTTTCATAATCATCACGGACAATTTGTATCCATTTATCTGTTGTAGAAGCAGGTCGGAGTGCTTCTGATAAAAGAGCCATTCGTTTTTTCTTTGTTATACTTTGTTGGCCAATTTCGCAAACATGATGACGTTGACACTCCATGAGAGTTAGAAGTTTTTTTAAATGATATTGAGGATGGCTAAAAACATTTTCTGCAGGATCAAAAAAATCACAAGCTGTTTTTTCTTTATTGCTTGTGCTTAGTGCATTCCATTGTTCTTCATCCATATGAAGATCAAGGCCAGGAAGAACAACAGCCCCTTTGGGCAGAGAAGCTATAACCTTTAAAAGATGAGAAACTGCGGGCATAGAACCTGACACACCAGCAGCAATGATAAGTTTATCAGGCTGCGTGCATCGCAAAGTCTCTGCATGCATTGTGAGTGCTTGATTACGCCATTCCGCGGGATTGCTTCGTTGCCTTTCGGTCAAGATTTGTGGCCAATTTTGCGTAACAATAGTCAGAAAGTCGAGCGTTATTTGCCACCATTCAGCGACCATATCAGGTGCAATATCTTTAAGTTTCGACCAATCTGCTCCTTCTGTTTCAATTTCGTCCATCAAATGCGCTAAATCCTGAGCAAGCCAAATTGCATCAGCACTATGAGCCGGAATAAGTACATCTTCTGTACCAAACATGGCACGCAGATGCGCAGGTAAATTTTCACGCCATGGGCGAATAAGGCGCGCTAAAAGCAGTAAGCGTTCACTTTTTCCAATGGGTGGATTCAGAGTGCTGGTATGATTTTCAACAAAAAGGAAACTGTCTTCATCGACATCGCCTAGAGCACGAATGGTTGGTAAGAAAGTTGATTGTGTATCGCTTCTTTCAACAAAGGCTAAACGTAAAGCGCGAGCAGCACGACGTGTCGGAACATAAATAAAGCTATCGGCAAGAGCAGTTTGAATGTCTCCATTGGGAGCGAAATTATCAATAAGGGTACCGGAGAGCAGTGCCTCAACAAAGTGAGGCAAAAAAGCCATTCCAGAAGATATAGAAAAGACACGTGGTTTATAAGTCATATGATCTCATATTGGGAATAACAAATTTCATCTTATTGATTATTTGCTTTATTTTGACTGTATACAATTTTCATACAAGAAAAAACTGAAAAGCTCTATTTATACAGGAGATTTTTAGCTGACATTCAAAATACTGAAATATATGACCTTGTCTTAAGCTATTGTGAAAAAATATATCAAAATTTTAAAAGACGTTACAATTACAAATATATTATAACTTATTGAATATTATAAAATAAATTTACCGTATTCTTTATACAGTGCAATCTGAAAGTGTTCTTTACATACTCCTTTTGTTTTCAGAAAAAATAACAATATTCAGATCCCCAACTCAATATGAAAAATCATTATCAACCAAATTGTTACATAAAAAATTCTTCTTTACATTAAAAGCTTACTTGATAATCTTTAAAAGTAGAAAATTTTATCTTAGGAGCTCTTTCTGCTTCATAATTTAATGAAAAATGGTTCTCCGCTAAAAAAACTGGATCACCTTCTAAATCATACGCAATAGCAGAGCGGTGATTGCTGAGAAACTTTTGCAACTCATCTTTGCTCTGCGCTGAAATCCAACGGCATAAATTAAAGCGTGCAAACTCAAAATTCACTGGCAAAGAATATTCTATTTTTAATCGCTCTTTTAAAACATCAATTTGCAAAGCACCAATAACACCAATGAGAGAAGGCGACCCATCATCAGGAATAAACAATTGCACAACCCCTTCTTCAGCCATTTGTTGCAAAGCTTCTTTGAGCTTTTTTGCTTTCATTGGATCGCCCAAACAAACACGACGCAAAATCTCTGGTGCAAAATTTGGTACTCCCTTAAAGAGGATATCTTCTCCTTCAGTCAAAGTATCGCCGATACGCAATGTTCCATGATTAGGGATTCCTACGATATCACCAGCATAGGCTTGATCAGCAATTTGGCGCGAACGCGCAAAGAAAAATTGTGGAGCCGAAAGTGTCATCGGTTTTCCTGTTCGGACCAACTTTGTTTTCATACCACGTTCAAGTGTTCCCGAGCATACCCGAAAAAATGCAATACGATCACGATGATTAGGATCCATATTCGCTTGAATTTTAAAAACAAATCCCGTCATTTTAGGTTCAGTTGCTATGATATTGCGCTGATCTGCACTTTGATCACGAGGACTTTGACCAAAATCAATAAGTGCATTGATCAAATCACGAACACCAAAATTTCGTAAAGCTGAACCAAAATAAACCGGAGTCATATGACCTTCACGGAAAGCTTGAAGATCAAAATTCTTGCAAACACTTTGAGCAAGTTCTACCCCTTCAATAAAAGTGGAACGTTGATATTTAGGGAGTAAATGGACAACCTCACTGGGATTTGAAACGATCCGCTGTGTTATCTCATCATCTTTTTGGCGAAAACGGTTATGATGAAGGTCATAGGTCCCGACAAAATCTTTACCCGACCCAATGGGCCATGTTATGGGGGCGGTATCAAGAGCAAGCTTTTCTTCAATTTCATCTAAAAGCTCTATAGGATCACGTGCCTCACGATCCATTTTATTGATAAAAGTAACAATAGGAATATCCCGCATCCGACACACTTCAAACAATTTTAATGTTCTAGGCTCAATCCCGCGGGCCCCATCCAACACCATAACAGCACTATCAACAGCTGTGAGTGTGCGATAGGTATCGTCTGAAAAATCTTCATGGCCTGGGGTATCTAGGAGATTAAAAATATGATTTTCATATTCAAACGTCATCACCGAAGTCACAACGGAAATACCACGATCACGCTCAATATTCATCCAATCAGAACGGGTTTGAATACGATCTTTTTTGGCTTTTACTTCTCCTGCAAGTTGAATAGCACCACCAAACAATAAAAGCTTTTCTGTTAATGTTGTTTTCCCCGCATCTGGGTGAGCAATAATTGCAAATGTACGGCGTCGCTTTACTTCCTGCACTCTTCGTTCCATTATTCCTCCACAGGACGTGCAAGTGTTTCAGCAATCAGTGCACGCATTTCATTAATCCCATAAAGCGCTATAAATGATCCCCATCGTGGACCTCGCTCTTGTCCAAGAAGGACTTCATACAACATTTGAAAAAAAACATTAGAAACACCAGGCCCACCTTCAGGGCTTTTTTTGCTATGATCTTGATAGCGTTCCGTTAATCGTGCAACATCAAGAAGCATATTTTGTAATATGTTGCCATCAACAGTTTCAGGTAAATGAGCTAATTTTTCATCAATTTGTGCTAATGTTGCTCGTTCGCTATCATCTGGTATACGAAATTTCTTGTTTGGTTTAACAAAAACATCAAAATATTTAATGGCAAACTTCACCAATTGATCAAGTTCTGGATAAGTTTGTGCATTTGCTTCTTTAGCGTAACGAGAAATAAAACCCCAAAGAACTTCTGCATTCTCCGCATTTGAAGCACTTACCAAATTTAAAAGCATCGCAAAGGATACAGGCAAATCAACCTGCGGTGGACAACCATTATGAATATGCCATACAGGATTACTGAGCCGTTCTTGCCATTTTTGACGACCATAAGCAGAAAGATGAGCATAATATTCATCTACAGCTTTAGGAATAACATCAAAATAAAGCCTTTTTGCTGTTTTAGGTTTTGAAAACATATAAAGCCCTAAACTCTCTGTTGGGGCATAAGTAAGCCATTCATCAATGGTTAAGCCATTTCCCTTGGATTTGGAAATTTTCTGCCCTTTCTCATCTAAAAAGAGCTCATAGTTGAATCCTTCTGGGGGGGTTCCACCTAATACTTTACAAATTTTAGAAGAAAGATTTGTGGAATCGATAAGGTCTTTTCCGGCCATTTCATAATCAATGCTAAGTGCTGTCCAACGCATTGCCCAATCTACCTTCCACTGACACTTAACTTTGCCCCCCGTAACCTCTGTTTCTATGGTTTCTCCTGTTTCAGGTTCAATATAAGTGACAGTCCCTTTTTCAACATTACGCGCAATCATCGGTACCTGTAATACTTTTCCAGAAAAGGGAGAAATCGGTAGAAAGAGTGAATAGGTCGCTTGCCGTTCTTCACCTAATGTTGGTAAAATAATTGCCATAACCTTGTCATAACAGGCAAGGATTTTCAAAAGTGTTTCATCAAAACGACCGGAATTGTAATAATCCGTAGCACTTGCAAATTCATAATCAAAACCAAAACGATCAAGGAAAGCCCGTAACCGCGCATTATTTGCCGCTCCAAAAGAAGGATAATCATCTCCAAAAGGGTCGGGTACACGGCTCAACGGTTGACCAAGATAATGTTCCATCCTCTCGCGATCAGGCACATTCTCAGGAACCTTGCGCAAACCATCCATATCATCAGAAAAACAAAGTAATTTTGTTTTTACTTTATTCTCCGTGAGAATATGAAATGCATGACGCACCATGGTTGTACGTGCAACTTCCCCAAAAGTTCCAATATGCGGTAAACCAGAAGGGCCATAACCTGTTTCAAATATCACACTGTCTGGATAACCCGTTTTTTCATACCGTTTGATAATCTTACGTGCTTCTTCAAATGGCCAAGTTCTCGATTGAGAAGCTGCATCTTTTAATTCAGGCGTAAGGTTGAGGGTATCACACTGATCACGCATCATTATTTATCCTAAAAATTACACTCTTTCAAAATAGGGTGTATGGTTCTTGAATTTATTCGTCAATAATAGCAAGCAAAAAGATGAAAATTTCTTTATACTCTTAAGTCACTATACAAAAACCGCCCTCGTTATAAACATATTTTGTTCTGATAAAAATCAAAAACATTCAATATTATAAAGCAAAATTGACTTGTTTTGATTATCGAAGCCTCCATTGCTATTATTATCATGGGTTTTGCTTATTATATTTATTAACGCAGAAGATAAGCTTCTAGTATTGAACGAAAGAACGGTAAAAACCAACAGAAAAATGTTTAAACTAGGCATTTCATACAAAAGCATTAATCCACATTACACTTGTCACCGTAACTTTCTATTTCTTTTCTTTATCAACTTGATGACGCCTTGCTAATGTACGCAAACGTAGAGCATTTAATTTAATAAAACCAGTTGCATCTCTTTGATCATAAACACCTTGATCATCCTCGAAAGTTACCAACTCACTGGAATAAAGTGATTTTTTACTTTGGCGCCCTTCAATAATTACATTCCCCTTATAAAGCTTTAACGTGACTTCACCTTCAACATGTTCTTGAGATAAATCAATCGCTGCCTGCAACATCTTACGTTCCGGCGAAAACCAAAATCCATAATAAATGAGTTCTGCATAACGTGGCATCAATTCATCTTTTAAATGAGCTGCGCCACGATCTAACGTTAAAGATTCTATAGCTCTGTGAGCCGTCAAAAGAATGGTTCCACCTGGTGTTTCATAAATACCCCGCGATTTCATACCCACAAAGCGATTTTCTACCAAATCTAACCGACCAATACCATTATCGCGCCCATAATGATTTAACTCTGCAAGTAAAGTTGCAGGTGATAAATTTTTTCCATTGATTGAAACAGCATCGCCTTTTTTAAAGCCAAGAGTAATTCTGGTTGCTTGATCTGGAGCATCTTCCGGCGAAAGAGTACGCATATGGACATATTCAGGAGCAGGAAGTGCTGGATCTTCCAAAATCTTTCCTTCTGATGAAGAATGCAATAAATTTGCATCCACTGAAAAAGGCGCTTCACCTTGCTTATCCTTTTCTACAGGAATTTGATGAATACGAGCAAATTCAAAGAGATCTGTCCGACTCTTAAAATCCCAATCACGCCATGGAGCAATAATCTTTATATCAGGATTAAGCGCATAAGCGGAAAGCTCAAAGCGTACCTGATCATTGCCTTTTCCTGTTGCTCCATGAGCAATGGCATCTGCCCCTGTTTCCTCAGCAATTTCAATAAGGCGTTTTGAAATAAGTGGACGTGCAATTGATGTTCCTAAAAGATAAGTCCCCTCATAAACGGTATTGGCTCGAAACATCGGAAACACAAAATCACGCACAAATTCTTCGCGCAAATCTTCAATGTAGATCTCTTTAACACCTAGCATTTCAGCTTTACGACGAGCAAGTTCTAGCTCTTCTCCCTGCCCCAAATCTGCTGTAAAAGTTACAACTTCAACACCTAGCGCACTTTGTAACCATTTGAGAATAATTGACGTATCCAATCCACCTGAATAAGCCAAAACAACTTTTCTAATATTTTGCCACTTTTTCATTTTAACGTTCTATATGAGCTACTTTTTTATTTCTACCCAAAAATCAAAACGATGCAAGAAATATAAAAATAAATTCTTTTTAAGCAACATTAAAAAGACGCAAAAAGCGTAAATAAAGGCGCCTCAAAGTATAAATAGTGAACACTGCTTAAAAATAAAAGGAGATTTACGTGTCATTTCTACCGGAGTGGTCTATTGTTGTACAATTTGCTTTAGCATCGTTGATTTTAGCAATTATTCCAGGACCAGATATGATGCTTTCTGTAGGACGAACCATTACACAAAGCAAAAAAGCTGGAATTATGTGCGCCTTGGGTAGTGCAACAGGATTTGCCATTCAGGTTACGGCTGTAGCACTTGGCTTATCAGCGCTTATTTTTGCTGCCCCACATACTTTTGTTCTTCTGAAAATTGTTGGCGCCTTTTATCTTTTATGGTTTTCCTTTCAAGCTTTACGGAGAAACCCCACTTTTTCCTTTGAACAGACATCTTCTAAATCTCAAAGCGCTAAACGTAACTATCTTGCTGGTATTGGAATTAATCTTCTCAATCCTAAAGTCATACTCTTTAACGCAACATTCTTACCACAATTTATCAATGCGAATGATCCTATGGCAACACAAAAGCTACTCTTTTTAGGACTCTCTTATATTCCTATTTCTTTCCCCATTACAATTGCAATCGTTTTTACAGCGCATAAACTTACCAAAACTCTCAAAAAGAACCCTCTTTATATTCGCTTTCTTGACTGGCTTATTGCAGGTATTTTTACCAGCTTTGCCCTCCATCTTCTTATCGTTACAAATTGATTTATAAGGTGTAATGTATCGCTTTTAATTTAAATAAAAAAACAAATATTATAAGATTTTTTCATTTCAAACCTGTTTATTTTGAATAAAACAATACCTTTCCTTTGTACATCACAAAAGAAGCTGGAGTTTTCGTATGGATAAAAACTATCTAAGAAAAGAATAAAAACACCTCTTATAAACCATCTCAAGTACTAAAAGCTGTTACAACATTGGGAGCTGAAAAATAGAATGGTGGTACCAATTTACACCTTTATTAAACATAAAGGTGGAGGAGTACAATACATTTCACAGAAGCTTTTTGTTATACTCCTCACAAGCATTATCGTGATATGAAGAGTGCACTAAGAGATACTTAAAAAACATATCAATGGATAACTCAATGGTATTTATATTTTAGATCCTCTGTTTTGCTTGTGAAGCGTGATCTTATTAAAAAAAATAATAAACAAAAGCATGAAGCACTGCACAATCTCCACTTTTTAAAAGATATTACCGTAGATGCTTTTAAAAGACATAAAACCGAATTAACGAGTATGATAATAAGGTAGAAATTAGTTATAATCCTTAAGACCTCATATTCCCTCTAAATTAGGTTTCCTTCTTATTTCAGAGATTATGTAAACAGACTATAGACAATCTCTTACCCCATTTAGCATATAAACGCTGAAACTGTTCATCTAGCACTTATCCATCTTAATCTCTGTCTCACATATGCCATCGCATGAAGTTTGGATATTAAATTACAAACAAAAAAGTATAGGCCTCGATATCGCTGAAAATTGCGTTACCTAATGACCAATGGCATTTTCAAGTCGTAAACGTTCAGATTTACGTAAGCGCTCTGAAGCTGATTTAAGCTGTCCACATGCAGCTAAAATATCGCGTCCACGCGGTATCCGAATAGGAGAAGCATAGCCCGCTTGATTAACGACATCAGCAAAACGCTCGATTTGCTCCCAATCAGAACATTGATAATTACTCCCTGGCCACGGATTAAAAGGGATTAAATTAATCTTAGCAGGAATCCCTTTCAATAACTGAATCAATCGCTTAGCATCATCTAAACTATCATTGATATCTTTCAGCATAACATATTCAAATGTGATTCGTTTTGCATTGGAAAGACTAGGATAATTACGGCAAGCCTCCATTAGTAAAGCAAGCGGATATTTTTTATTAATGGGAACAAGCATATCCCTTAGTGTATCGTGTACTGCGTGGAGTGAAATTGCTAACATAACACCAATTTCTTCTCCAGTTCGGATAATTCCAGGAACAACTCCACTAGTTGAAAGCGTAATTCGACGTTTTGATAAAGAAAGTCCATCGCCATCAGAGGCAATCAATAAAGCTTTTTTAACAGCTTCAAAATTATAAAGAGGTTCTCCCATTCCCATCATAACAATATTGGTAATTTTTCGTCCTTCAATGGGAACAATTGCTCCATCAGGGGTATTCTTATCAGGAAAATCACCCAAACAATCACGTGCAACCAATAATTGTGCCAAAATTTCTTCTGCGGTCAGATTACGAACAAGTATCTGCGTTCCCGTATGACAAAAAGAGCAGGTTAACGTACACCCTACTTGCGATGAAAGACATAAAGTACCACGTCCTTCTTCAGGGATATAAACCGTTTCAATTTCAACAGGCCTTCCAGCTCCACGTGCAGGAAAACGTAAGAGCCATTTACGCGTACCATCTTTTGATATTTGTTCTCCAACAATTTCTGGGCGCGCAATGGAGAAATGACACTTAAGTGTTTCTTGCATTGCTTTAGAAATATTCAGCATCTCATCAAAATTTGAAACACCACGCACATAAAGCCAATGCCAAAGCTGACGCACACGCATACGCGTTTGATGCTCTGGTACACCAACTGTCTTTAAAGCTTGCATCATTTCATCTTGCGACAAACCAATTAAAGAGAGCTTAGAACTCTCCTTCACGACCACATTATCTGTTTTTCGTGCAAAACATGAACCAACTGGTCTAAGGTCATAGGAAATGGCCATTGCTTTCCAATTCACATCACTATTTTAGAGTTATCGAAACCTTAATGGCACTTTTGAGCTGCATTTAATGCAGCAGTGACCCCTTTTAAGGAATAAGTATAAGTGGTATGCGTTCCTCGTTTTGATATCGCTTGCACTGTCATATTGCTTCCAGCACGCATAGCAGAAACAAGCTGCTTTTCTAGCTCTGATGACGCCAGCCAAGCTGAGGAATCTTTCGTGAAAAAATCAAAGTCCTTACCTCCAATGGTCACTGTCACTCTCGACCCTTCTTGAAGGGTATAACCAGCCATAAACTGCGGTTCAAACGAAATAGGTGAATGAGAACGCTTGGTAACCAAGAAAAAATTATCACCATGATTAACTGTCGTTGGAAGAGCCTTCAAAGGTACCGATAACACATAGCAAATCGTATTTTTGGGCGATTTATAAGAATAGGCTCCCCACGCTTCAAATTGATTTAAACGGCTTGGCGTTTGTGCATATGCCACTCCCGCTGTAACAAGAACCATTACAGATGCAGCAATAACAGTCTTTTCAAACATCTTCATTTAGCTCACTTCTTTAGTCTCTAACAAGATTTTCTTCATTGGAAAAATTCAACAAAAACTCCTCGATATTCATGTGTTATTGTCCTAATTCCTTCAATAAGCGAAATATTTTCACACTAATCAAAATAGATTTCTACGTTTCATTGTGACCTTTTAATCGTTACCAAAACATAAACTTCTTATTCAATAACCACATTAAAAAATAATATCTTCATTTTACGCTACTTATTTCATTTTTGTATAAAAAACGATTTCTTTAAGCTATAGAACTTCAAAACGAGATGAAAATATACCATCACTCTGTTAAGAAATAAACCATACTCTTTATATCACAAGCAATCTGATGCAAAATTTTGAAAATACACCCCAGACTCCCCGCAAAAAAGCTTAATCGCCTTACGAATATCACTTCTCGACTTTATGCATTCAATACATTTATGTTCGCAAAATACTCCATCTTTTATTCATTATAGTGCATTCATATTTCGTATTCAATATCGTCCCGATAACACTTTTTCTCAATCTTCAAAAGACCTTGTAAAAATAATAAAATATTATCAAGATATTAATAATAAAACATAAAGAGTTTAGATTCTATCTCAATAATCACATACAATTTTGTTTCTTTTTATCTTATTTCCCTATATATTTCATCTCCAATTATTAATTTCTAAAATGATTTTAGTAGCTTATAATAGCTTAATCGTATTATTTTAATGTATTAGACGATATTTTTCTTTCTGTTATAAAAAACTTCTTAAGAATTCTTTGGGAAAGTCTTCTTATCTTATTTCTAAGTAATTTATAAAAAGAAATATAAAACTTTTTTCTATAGCAGTTCTAACATTACCGTTTTTTAAACAATATTTTAATCAATTAAAGACACTTAAATAAATCTTCCTATGCATAAAAACTCTTTCACCTAACCTAAAGGTATAATTTTCATTCTTACCGTACAAAATTGTTCTTTAGCATGAGCTCTATACAACAGCAGACATCTAAATCATATCTATAAAATAGTTGATCTCTCCACTTGTGAAGAAGAAAGCTGGCACCATAACACTATTTTCCAGCTCCCAATGTTTTGCTACAACTCTCGATACTTGAGACGATTCATAGGAAGCATTTTTACCCCTTTCTTGTACAGTTTTTATCCACACGCTAATTTCGTTTACAACGTGCAAGGAAATGGTTTTGATTGATTCAACATAAGCAAGTTTGGAATGAGAGAATTTTACAATATTCGGATCTCTCATCTAACATGCGAAATAGTGAATTATATTTAAAATCAATATCTTGCTATACTGAAGATACAATATATCTCTTATTTCTTCTTGAGCATTAAAATATTATCCCTAAACACTCAAACTCAACTTACAAAAAAATTCAATGCACAAATAAACTTTTCTGTTGATTTCTTTCCCGCTTTCAAAGGACGAAGATTCTTAATCCAATCTGGACTGAAAAAGTTTGGATTCTTGTCGAGCGATCTCCTCTTTTCTTCCCACTCATGTGATTCACTTAACTAAAGGCTCTACAGACAAGTCCTGTTTAAAAATATTTACCACACACTCTAAAAGCACTTAATATATTAAGAAGACTTACAGAATTTATCTCACCATATCTCAAATGATAGTGTTTTTACAGTATAACAGGATAAAAGAATCCACGAACATAATAATTAGATGCTTTAATATACGAGAACAAGAAAGGAAAAGCCCTTCGTTTTTGTTGGTTGCTCTTTAAAAAGAAGGTTCAATTAGAAGTAATTTTCTTAAATCTCATGACATAACCTTTTGTTATTAGTCTTAAGATGCAAATTATATTATTTCCTACGCTCTGTAGTGCATACCTCGCAATTTATACGCTCATAATAACTTTTAAGCTGCATTTGATTCTGAAGTTTGAATCAATAAAGCATAAAGCGCATTGGCATTATGCGTACTGCGCAACTTTTGTACAACATCAGTGTGACGCAAAACACGTGCGATCTGTGATAAAGCTTTTAAGTGATCTGCACCAGCATTTTCAGGTGCTAAAAGGAGAAAAACGAGATCTATAGGTTCATCGTCAAGAGCTTCAAAATCAACAGGACTTTCAAGACGTGCAAATATACCAATGATCCGATTAATATCAGGTAATTTTCCATGAGGAATCGCAATACCTCCACCCAAACCCGTTGAACCAAGCTTCTCGCGTTGTAAAACAACATCAAAAATCACATGCTCACTAAGACCTGTTAGCTTAGAAGCTTTTTCGGCTAAAATTTGCAGAACCTGTTTTTTCGAATTAGCCTTAAGAGCCGGAATGATCGCTTCCGGTGCTATTAACTCACTCAAATTCATACTTTAATTTTCCTCTTACACGCTAAAATGCTCATCAATAAACCTATAAACGCTATAGATACTTAATGTTCTTTCACTTTTCGCAACATCGCATGTGTTTTTACTTTTCAATTTATAATAGGTGATGGCTCAATACATCTCATATCACTTCTAAAACAATAATAAATAGTATTCGGATCATCATTAACGGCATGAGAAACCAAAGAAATGAAGTTGTTCATAAAGTTAATTTCCTTACGACTCTAGAAAAGGCCATTATTCATAAATTTATTAAACTTGTCATAAGAGTTTGATGTATAATCCGCCATCAAAGTTTTTCTTTCTTTAAAAATGAGCCCTTAAATTAAGATGAAAAGCATACTGAGCAAAATGGACCTTTACTTTGAAAATTACTGTATAGCTTGAACATCGACTTATAACAAGAATATAAAGATTTTTAGAAATTTAATGATTATTTTAAAAGATTTATAGATTTAGCCTGATATCTGTAGCCAAGCTCCTGTTTTCAAATAGGCGATATAAACCAATAAAATACGACAACTCCTATTGAATAACCGCAATATATAAACCGGTGCTCCCATCAAAATACCTAAAACAGCATCATCGATATATTTTTTGATTCGACAGAGAAAAATATGATAAATATCTCTTACCTTTCAATAACACACGCATTTATTGAGAGCTTCGTTTATCACTCATTATCACGTTAATCTAGTGATATCTTTTCTATGATACAATTATGAGTAAGCTAAACTTATAAAACAACAAACTAACCTCTAATGATGAAGCCTTTTTCACCACTCAATAACAACATTAAGGTTATAGTCATAAAAGAAGTTTTGGCATAAATAAGGAAATTTTCAGTAATAATGTTTGGTTAAACTTAAATGGAAACTCGTGAAAGCTGTAAAATCAAAGAGAAAACTGATTTCCCAAATAAATTCTGCGTACATCAACGTTGTTGATAATATCGTTAGGACAACCGTGCACTAACACCCGCCCTGTATGAATAATATAAGCGCGATCGACAAGCCCTAATGTCTCACGCACATTATGATCCGTTATTAAAACACCAATGCCACGCCTCGTTAAATGACGAATAAGTTGTTGAATATCGAAAATAGCGATAGGATCAATTCCTGCAAATGGTTCATCAAGTAACATAAAATGGGGACGAGAAGCTAAAGCGCGCGCAATTTCAAGTCTCCGACGTTCACCTCCAGATAACGAAAGTGCAGACATTTTACGTAAATGATCAATTTTAAATTCATGTAAAAGGCTATCTAACTCTTCACGTTGTTTAAGGCGATCTTTTTCAACGACCTCTAAAACAGCTTTAATGTTATTTTCTACTGAAAGACCACGAAAAATAGACGCTTCCTGTGGAAGATATCCAATACCTAAACGCGCACGTCGATACATCGGAAGATGCGTAATATCAAATCCATCAATTTTAATGGATCCTCCATCAGATTTTATAAGCCCTGTCACCATATAAAAACAAGTTGTTTTACCTGCCCCATTGGGCCCTAAAATGCCAACGGCTTCTCCTGTACGAATGCCAAAAGAAACACCATTAACAGTTCGTCTTCCTCGATAAACTTTAATCAAATTACTGGCAATCAAGGTCCCTTTTAAGGGATTTTTTGAAGCTTCACTTTCAAGATTATACCTATCGGTCTGTTTTTTTCTTTTGATTCCAAACATGAAATCTTAATGGCCATTCTTTTGATTTTGTTTTAAAATAATAGAAACACGACCTTTTTTCTTAGGCGTCTCACAACCTTCTAAAAAAGCCTTTCCGCTTTCCATATTTGCCGTTAGTTTGCACCCCGTTGCCACATTGTCACCATCAGTTAACACAACATGATTCCCTGTCAAACTCATCATTTTTGACTTTCCATCAAAAACACCTTTATCACCCGTAGCAACTTGCGTAGCAATTTTTATATAAACTTTTCCTAAAGCTTCCATTTTTTGTATACTCGACGAACCAAATAAAGAAACAGATGATGCCTTTGTATCTTCCTTGTTTTTATCAATTTCTTTATATGCTTTATCGTAGTAAACAACTAATTCTGCCGTTTTTAAAAGACGTTCACCTTGTACCACTGAAACATCACCCTTAAAAAGCGCTATCCCTTCTTTATCACGTATTTCCAAAGAATCTGCATGAAGTTCTACCGGTTCTTTGTCGCTTGATAGACTTATTCCAAAATGAGCCACTTCAGCATATCCTAAAACTGCTCCTTCTCCTAACATTCCCATGCTAAAAGCTAACATCACACCTATCCATCTTTTGTACGATTTCATTATTTCAATTCTTCTGTTTGTATATACACATACTTCTCTTTATAAATATCCTTTAAAGATTTGTATTGATATTGCGTTATTGCTTTTGAAGCACTAAATGCACACCACCATGGAAATATATGTTTTTTCCTTTTTCTCGAATTTGTAAGGCGTTTGCGGCAAGATTCAAACCGGCTTGCTGAATATTAACACGTTGATCTGTTTTTAACTGTCCCTCGGATAAGTTAATACTAGCTGACATAAATTGTACCATCATCCCATCATTCGTCGTAATCGTGAATGGCTTATCCAACTGTAAAAAACCATTAATGTTATCGTAAACCCCCCCTTGTGCGACGAGAAAAACCTGTCGTTGTTGGCCCATAAATGCTCTAGCTGTAATGTTTTGCAACCCAATCATTCCAGCGTGGGTATGATCTTGAAATGCCTTTTCTGCTTTAAGCCAATAAGGTTCATGAGCACGCGTATACCCTTCTAATTTTGGATTGAGCATCGTCAAATTCATCACGCCACTTTCTCCATTATTCAAAGGCATAGAATCAGAAGTAACGGGAACCAAGAAAAACGTAAACCAGCAAAAAACCAGCGCTGAAATCAACGCTAAGAGAGGTAAAAAAATTTTTAATATGCTAATGCGACGCGAATGACGGGATGCTTTTTTTAAAACATCTCCAAAAGATGATTGCGTTGAAAAGGCTTTATAATGATTGTGTACGGACATACTCTCCTGATCTCTTAAATCCTCCGCATTTTTAATCTGTATACCCTTTATAGAAGGTATTTTCAAATTTTGTTTCTTGCAATTTGTTTTTTCTTGATTTTATTTTGCTTTTATCCGTTTATATATTGTAATATGCATGGAGTGCACAATTACAAATTTTTTTTGTGTGAAAGTGAGGCTATTGTGGTAAAATCAGAGCTTGTACAAATTATCGCTCGTCATAACCCGCATCTTTTTCAACGGGATGTGGAGAATATTGTAAACGCTATTTTTGAGGAAATTGCAACAGCACTTGCAAATGGCAATCGCGTTGAACTTCGTGGATTTGGAGCTTTTTCTGTAAAAAGCCGTTCAGCCCGTAATGGACGTAACCCACGAACAGGTGAAGCCGTTTCTGTTGAAGAAAAGTGGATTCCTTTTTTTAAAACTGGCAAGGATTTACGCGACCGTCTTAATCAGTGAGAAACTTATGATAATTAAACGTATTCTTCTAACAAGTATCGGTGTGATTCTCGCAGCGGTTTTGATTGTTTTTATCGTGGCTAATCGTCAAATGGTTCCGTTAACCCTTGATCCTTTTCGAGCAAATCCTGAAAGTTTTACTTATCATGCTCCCCTCTTTATATGGCTCTTTATTTTCTTTGGTTTTGGTATTTTATTAGGAAATCTGATCAGTTGGTTTTCCTATCACAAATACAAAAAAGCTCTCAAAAAAAGTAAAGCCGAGATTGAAAAATTGAAAACATCTATCACAAATCTGGTGTAATGGTATTTAAATGAAATCTTTTCTCTCTGTATTCTATATTCAGTACAGAGTTAAAAGTGCTCTTTTTCTTTTTTATACATGTTTTAATTGACTTTAGCTTTTTTGCACTTTTACGAAACATTTAAGAGCTTTATAATATATTTTTATACCTCATATACCGTGATACAAAACATGCCCGCACAATGCTTTCAATTCTCCCATAACAATAGATATCCGCAGGAAAAGCTGCCCCTTATTTTAGAAACGGGTATAAGCGAAAACTATGCTCTCATTGATTCTGGTCATGGACAAAAATTAGAACGTTATGGAGCTTACCGCATTATTCGACCAGAAGGTCAAGCACTATGGAAACCCGCTTTACCACAAAAACAATGGGCTGATGTTGATGCTATTTTCACAGGAAACCTTGATGAAGAAGGGGTTGGGCGTTGGCATTTTCCTAAAAAGCCACTTGATGAAACATGGGCTCTTGCTTGGAATGGATTGTCTTTTCTAGGCCGTTTTACTTCCTTTCGTCATGTGGGGGTTTTTCCTGAACAAGATGCCCATTGGCGCTCTATGGAAGAACAAATTGTTAAAGCCGAACGCCCTATAAAATTGTTGAATCTTTTTGGCTATACAGGTATTGCCTCTTTGATTGGAGCACGAGCGGGTGCGAATGTTACCCATGTTGATGCTTCTAAAAAAGCCATTGCGTGGGCAAAAGCTAATCAAGAAAGAGCAGGATTACCAGATCATTCTATTCGCTGGATTTGCGATGATGCTATGAAATTTGTCGAGCGTGAACTGCGTCGTAAGAAAAGCTATGATATGATTCTTCTTGATCCCCCTGCTTATGGGCGTGGACCCCATGGTGAAATTTGGCAACTGTTTGATCATTTACCCGCCATGATCACAAATTGTCGTAAACTTCTCTCTGATAAACCGCTCTCTGTTGTCCTTACAGCTTATTCTATTCGTGCTTCCTTCTTTGCACTTCATGCTTTAATGCGTGATGCATTTGTAAATCTTGGTGGTACGGTCGAATCAGGAGAACTTATTTTGCGTGAAGAAGTTGCAGGACGTGCTCTTTCTACTTCTCTTTTTAGCCGTTGGATTGCTTGAATATGTGTAGACCCAAAACTGGTAGAGTGAAAGAAATTACCTCTCTTAGCAACCCCATCATAAAAAATCTTAAAGCACTTAGCCAAAAGAAAAACCGTAATAGAGAAGGTCTTTTCATGGCAGAAGGATTGAAATTGGTCATTGATGCTCTCAATCTTGGCTGGACAATACAGACGCTTATTTTTTCTAAAAGTGAAATCGGTAATGCTACTATCGAAAATACTGCCGCACGTGCTGTAGCCAACGGTGGTTTTGTTATTAAAGCCTCACAAAAGGTTATGGAATCACTTACCCGACGCGATAATCCACAAACAGTTATTGGTATTTTCAAGCAAAAATGGCACTCTTTTGAAATGATAAAAGGGCAGATTAAAGATGTTTACATCGCGCTTGATCGTGTACGTGATCCTGGAAACCTTGGTACCATTATTCGAACCGCTGATGCTGTAGGTGCTAAAGGTGTTATTTTAATTGGCGAGACAACAGACCCTTTCTCGCCTGAAACAGTCCGTGCAACCATGGGATCTATTTTCTCTGTACCACTTTATCGTTTTGATGAAAACGGCTTTTTAAACTGGTCTTCTCACTTTAAAGGTATGATTGTTGGAACACACCTCAAAGGTTCTCTGGATTATCGCACACTTGACTTCAAAAATGGCC
Source organism: Bartonella sp. AA97HXZ (assembly GCF_042196985.1). NCBI lineage: Bacteria > Pseudomonadati > Pseudomonadota > Alphaproteobacteria > Hyphomicrobiales > Bartonellaceae > Bartonella > Bartonella sp. AA97HXZ. The sequence goes on from NZ_JBHIRC010000002.1 coordinate 216,753, forward strand.
CTATTATCCTTTTAATGGGGAATGAAAAACAGGGATTATCAGATCTTCTTACAAATCGGTGTGATAAACTTACGCGTATTCCACAAAGCGGACGTGCAGACTCGCTTAATCTAGCTGTAGCAACAGCTGTTATGCTTTATGAAATCCGTCGCCCCTATTTAATACTGGAACCATGTGAGGAAAAACATGATTCGTAAATCACTCCCTTTTCTTCTCTTGGGCTTGGCTTTTACAGTAGTACTTGATCAAGCTGTCAAATACTGGGTTATGCACAATATGCCTTTAGGAACAGAAATTTCGCTTATTCCTTTTCTTTCCCTTTATCATGTGCGCAATTCTGGCATTGCATTTTCGTTTTTTTCTTCCTTTTCTCAGTGGGGAATCATCGCCATCACGATCATTGTGATTATCTTCCTTCTATGGTTATGGAAAAATACTGAATATAATAAGTCTTTAATGCGCTTTGGCCTTATTCTTATTATTGGGGGAGCCATCGGCAATCTCATTGATCGTATTCGCTTTCATCATGTCACTGATTATATACTTTTTCATATTGATGATATTTTTTATTTTGCTATTTTCAACCTTGCAGATAGTTTTATCACTCTCGGTGTTATTGCCATCCTTATTGAAGAATTGCGTACTTGGATGAAAGCAAGGCGTCATTCCAATAGTACATCTTCTCACTGATATGTTCAGTGCCTTAGAAAACAGAGATTATTGACCATCACAAGTCTGATTACGCATTGATTTCTCTTAATCAATTCTTGTTGCTCGTCATTTCACGTGTTTCTCTTCATGGGACTATAAGATCTTACTTTCTTTTCAACTTTACATTTCTACACTTAGTTAGTGCAAAAGAAATGAACTCAAATAGAATCAATATTTTTTATCCATGTGTCCTACATCACAATTTTTGAGGAGACATTTCACAGCATTTGAAGTTCTGTTTATTTGATTAGAACAATTGCTTTTCGTATGTTTTTTAGTTTTTACAGATATCGATTTTACAGAGCCTTTCTTAAGTGCTTCGTTTAAAAACTCTCCTTTTTTATTTTATATATTGTTTAATAAAAAACATTTTTTCAACTATTTTCAATAGTGTCTTGTTAAAGCAACATATTGATTATAAATATAAATTACCGTTTTTCATATTGAATAAAAGCCCTTACTATCCTAAATCTCTTTTATTTGGAATCTGTTCATGTTGAATCCATTAAAACCATGTCTCTTGCAAGACACAAGCAAGTCAATAATCTTGATTGATTTAATATGAACAGATTTTCAACCAGAGAATCTTGCGATATTCGGAGTATCATTTAGCATTCAAAAAGACAATTTATCATTATACATCGATATATTATATAAAAATCCAATTCAATAGCTCTTATAACCGTGCAAAACAGATGCAATATTAGAGGTTGAAAATAGTGTGATGATACTTGCCGCTCTTCTCATAAACGCAAAAATAGTGAATATTTTATAAGGGATTGTATTACATAGTTTTTGTGAAAATAGAAAAGTTTTTAAGTGTAGTCTTTTTATCTTGCAAAAATATGGCAAAAAATGGAAATATTTTTTATTAAAATGAACTATTTCCTTACCAATTTGTAAGGTTCCTTCTTCATATAAATCTCTTGTAATTTTTAAATAAATCTCCATAATAAGAGCATATATGCTGGAATTCTGTCAGTGATTCTTAAGGGTTTTTGTATTTGCCCAATTAAGGCTTATACCAAGCTTATCTGTGTAATGACAGAGACACCTTTAAAGCCCTATATCTGACAGAACATATGCTAAAGGATTTTATATTATGGCTAATTTTAAAGATTTACGTTCGGCACCTGCTTCTCATGCCGATGCATCAATTGATCAGGGATTACGCGACTATATGTTGGGTGTCTACAATGCAATGGCCATTGGTTTGCTTATTACAGCTGCTGCCGCTTATGCAATTGTATCATTAGCAACGACAACAGATATGAGCCAAGCAGCAGCTCAAATCAATAGCAGTGTTTATCTAACACCATTTGGAGTAACATTTTATACATCGCCATTCTCTTATATTGTTATGTTTGCACCACTCATAGCAGTCTTATTTCTCAGTTTTAAAATTAATACATTGAGCACAAATGCTGCTCGTAGTCTCTTTTTTGGTTATGCTGCTCTGGTTGGTCTTTCACTGTCTTCAATCGTTTTGCGCTATACGACAGAAAGTGTTGTGCAAACCTTTGTCATTTCCGCCGCAACTTTTGGAGCTCTTTCACTTTATGGATACACAACAAAGCGTGATCTCACAGCAATCGGTTCATTCTTATTCATTGGATTGATCGGCTTGTTGCTTTCCATGATTGTGAACATTTTTCTTGGATCAAGCGCTTTGCAGTTTGCTATCTCTGTGATTGGTGTTTTTATCTTTGCTGGTTTAACAGCCTACGATACCCAGAGCATTAAGTTGATGTATTATGAAGGAGATGAAAGCGATACCAGAGGACGTAAAGTTATTATGGGCGCACTGAATCTTTATCTTGATTTCATCAATATGTTTGTCTTCTTGCTACAGTTTCTTGGCTCAAATCGTGATTGATTGCAAAAATCATTACTTAATTAAAGAACCTTGTTTCTAAAAGAAACAAGGTTCTTTTGTTTTTAGTGTAAATCTTTACCTTCTGCTTCTTAGAAACTATTCTTTTCGCAAAATGACAAAAATCCCTTATAAGCAAAAATTCCCTTGGTTTACCGGTTTTATCCAACAAAAACTCCATAGCTCCTTTTTAAATACAATTCACAGCCGCTCTCATCATCAATCAAACATCGTCAATCAAAATAGTAATTATGATCTGACCGTTGCTTCCTATAATGTGCATAAATGTGTAGGTGTTGATAAAGTTTTTAATCCTACAAGAATTGTCCGTGTTATTACTGAATTACAAGTTGATATCCTTGCTCTTCAAGAAGCAGATAAACGTTTTGGGGAACGCATCGGTTTGATTAATCTTCAGCTATTAAAAGCTGAAACCGGTTTGATTCCTGTACCTCTTAATACTATGTCACCTCATGGCCATGGTTGGCATGGGAATGCTCTTTTTTTGCGAAAGGGATATGTACGTGATACTTTACAAGTCACTCTTCCTAGTATTGAACCACGTGGGGCTGTAATTGTAGAGTTGGAAATGGCAGCAGGACCTATTCGTATTATTGCGGCTCATTTTGGCTTATTACGTTACTCTCGTAAACAACAAACAAAAATGCTCCTTGAAATTTTCCAAAAACGCCCCCTTATGCCTACACTCCTCATAGGAGATTTTAATGAATGGCGAATGGGAAAAGGCTCATCTTTAAATCATTTTTTTCCCTATTTTGATAGCACTTTTGAAGTTGTACCAAGCTTTCCCTCTCGTTTTCCTTTGTTAGCCCTTGATAGAGTTTTTTCTTTTCCCCACCAATTGGTAACAAGTATTGAAAATCATTATTCACCACTTGCACGCATTGCTTCAGATCATTTGCCTATCAAAGCCTATCTTAATCTTTCCAACGCAATCAATATTCTTAAAAATAAATAAAAAAATTAATGTGCCTCATCCCAATTTTGAGCCGTCATAACTTTTACTTCAAGCGGGACAGATAAAGATAGAACCGGTATTGTAGCATTTTCCATAACATTTTTAACAACAGTCATGGTTTTTTTACTTTCTTCTTCTGGTACTTCAAAAATCAGTTCATCATGAACTTGCAGCAACATTTTTGCTGATAGTTTTTCTGCTTTTAAAGCATCTTCCATATGTATCATAGCGCGGCGAATAATATCGGCTGCAGAACCTTGAATTGGAGCATTGATAGCTGCCCGCTCATTAAGAGAACGAATTTTTACATTCTTTGCTTTTATTTCTGGATAATGGATACGACGTCCAAAAATTGTTTCTACATAACCATTTTCACGTGCAAAGATTTTGGTCTTCTCCATATAATCTTTAATTCCTGGAAATCTTTCAAAATACAGTTGAATATAACGACCCGCTTCTTGGCGTGAAATTCCCAACTGATTGGCTAATCCAAAAGCTGAAATACCATAAATAATACCAAAATTAATCGCTTTTGCACGCCGTCGTATATCTGAATGCATTCCTTCTATCGCAACACCAAACATTTGTGATGCCGTTATAGCGTGAATATCATGCCCTTTAGCAAAAGCTTCTTTTAATGCTTTTATATCCGCAATATGTGCAAGAATGCGCAACTCAATCTGACTATAATCAGCAGAAAGTAACACATGTCCTTTGGGAGCAATAAAAGCTGTTCGAATTTTACGTCCTTCAGCAGTTCGCACTGGAATATTTTGCAAATTTGGCTCTGATGATGATAACCGACCTGTTGATGTTATTGCCAAAGAATAATTCGTGTGAACTCGCCCTGTTTTTGAAAAAATATAAGAAGGCAAGGCATCTGTATAGGTAGATTTTAGCTTTGAAAGTTGACGCCACTCAATAATTTTACGCGGTAAAATATGACCTTCAGCAGCCAACTCTTCTAAGGTCTGTGCAGAAGTTGACCATTGTCCACCCTTTGTTTTAGCGCCTCCAGGCAATCCCATTTTGCCAAAAAGGATATCCCCTAATTGCTTTGGCGAAGCAAGATTAAACTTTTCATCAGCTTGTTTGTAAATTTCCTCTTCTAGAATCAAAGCAGCTTGTGCCAACTCTCCTGAAAGACGCAATAAAATCTGCCTATCAATAAGAATCCCCCGTTCTTCCATTCTTGCAAGAACTTCTACAAGAGGTCGATCAAGACGCTCATAAATTTTTGTCATTCCACGAGCAACAAGTTGTGGTTTCAATACTTGCCAAAGACGTAGCTTTATATCAGCATCTTCCGCCGCATAAAGGGTTGCTTGTTTTAAATCTACTTGTGCAAAAGAAGTAATTTTTTTCCCGTTATGCGTTAAATCTTTATAGGCAATTGGTTTATGCTTAAGCCAACGTTCAGACAAATCATCCATATTATGGGTTAACATTCCAGCATCAAAAGCATATGATAAAAGCATGGTGTCGTCAAAAGAGCTTATCATAATGTCGTATTGCTTCATCACCAACCAATCATATTTTATATTATGACCAATTTTTAACACCGCTGAATCTTCTAATATCGGTTTTAAAAGTGCTAAAGCTTTTCGAGCCCCAATCTGTGAAGCAATGCGCCCGCCCCTCAAAAGGTCCTCTTCTCCTTCATCAAAATGTTCAAGAGGTATATAAGCTGCTTTTTCCGGCTGTAATGCGAGTGAAAAACCAACAAGCTTTGCTTGCATCGGATCAAGAGATGTTGTTTTAGTATCAAAAGCGAAAAAACCCCGCTCTTGTGCTTGTGATAACCAGTCTTTTAAAATTTCCTCATCAAGAATTGTTGTATAAGCATCTCTTGTAATTTTTTGAGTCAGCGCTTGATCTTTACGTTCTTGTGCAAAAACTTGTGGAGAATTTTCAGAAAAATTATGAAGGGATGCGCGCTCAGTATTCTTGATATCAGAATCATGCCTGATATCAGAATCATTCCTGGGGCTTAGTTTTTCCCATTCAACATCTATATCAAGTGCGTCAATAACAGCTGCATCGCATGTTGTTGCCTCTGCCACGCGACGCGTTAATGTTGAAAACTCCATTGCTTTCAAAAAAGCAATTAAACGTGGACCATCTTGTGGCTCCAAAATAAAATCATCTAAATCATTATCTATAGGAACATCTGTTTTAAGCCTGACAAGTTCACGAGATATTTTAACTTGTTCTTTATAAGCTTGAATGTTTTCACGTCGTTTTGTTTGTTTAATTTCTGTTACGTTTTGCAATAAAAGATCAAGAGAACCAAATTCATTTAACAACTGAGCTGCAGTTTTTGGACCAATGCCTGGAATACCCGGTACATTATCCGTTGAATCTCCAATTAATGCTTGTAAATCAATCATTTTTTCAGGCGCAACACCCCATTTTTCTATAACTTCTGAGATACCTATATGCTTATCTTTCATTCCATCATACAAAGATACATGCGTATTTACGAGTTGCATAAGATCCTTATCAGAAGAAATAATGGTTGTTTTTACCCCAACCTTTGTTGCCAACTTTGCATAGGTAGCAATTAAATCATCCGCTTCAAAGCCTTCCTTTTCAATACAAGGCAAATTAAAAGCCTTCGTTGCTTGGCGTATTAGCGCGAATTGAGGAATTAGATCTTCAGGAGGTTCAACGCGATTCGCTTTATATTCAGGATAAATTTGTTTCCGAAAAGTATCAGATGAATAATCAAAAATAACAGCAAAATGTGTTGGAACAACACCCGTAGCTGTATTACGAGCATCACAAAGTAATTTCCATAACATATTGCAAAAACCAGCTACTGCTCCTACAGGAAGTCCATCCTTTTTACGTTTTAAAGGCGGCAAAGCATAATAAGCACGAAAAATATAGCCTGATCCGTCAACCAAAAAAAGACGATCTGTTGCTTTCATGACAATTTTTTCTCCATTTCAGCTAAAAAAAACAAATTACCCTTATATATTTTTTCACTTTGCCTCTAAAAAGCCATTTTTTCTCTTCATAAGACGTGAAGTCGTTGCACTTTATATTAAGTACCTAGAGCTTTTCTTTGCTGTTACAGGATTAATAGCTTTCATTTTGCTCCTCCTATGATAGCTGAGGTACGATGTAGCGACAGGGTCGTTGTGGTGTTCCCCTCCCCACAACGACCGTTTTTTTTTGACATCGATATTTTTTAATTTCAATCGTGACTCTTTTAGATAAAAAATGATGTTATTCATGAATTTTGAAATTTTTCCACAGAGCTTTTTCACCCATTTTGTAGATAAAATCAGCGTGTAACTTTTTTTCTTGCGTACTCAATCTTGAAAGTAAAGCCTGTGGGCGAATTTTAACGGCATAAGATGTATCTTTATCGTTTTGGATATGTTCATCAACATCCCTTCTGTTATCAAAACCCAATACACCTTGCTTTCCACCGATGAGCTCAATATAAACATCGGCTAGAATCTCTGCATCAAGCAAAGCACCATGAAGAACACGATGGCTGTTATCAATTCCAAAACGTTTGCATAAAATATCAAGAGAATTAGGACCCATAGGAAATTTACGCCGCGCCATAGCCAATGTATCAATAATATTATCAACACTGATAAGCGGTTTGTTGACGCGTTTTAATTCTGCATTAATAAAACCAATATCAAAACTCGCATTATGCGCAATCATTGTCACGTCTTTGATAAATTCCAAAAATTCATCAACAATATCACTAAAACTTTTCTCGTTTTTCAAGCGTTCATTGGTTAATCCGTGAATTGCTACAACTTCATCAGGAATAATAACGCCTTCAGGGTTTAAATAAACATGAAATTGGCGTCCTGTGAGATAACGATCAACCATTTCTACACAACCAATTTCGATTATGCGATCTTTCTCTTTATCTAAACCTGTTGTTTCTGTATCAAAAATAATTTCACGCATAATTTAAATTCTTTAGCAATTTTTTTATCACATCAAAAACCTGTTGACGTGTATTCTCTAAATCTTTCCCTGTATCAATAATAAAATCAGCACGTTCTCGTTTTTTTTCATCTGGCATTTGTTGAGCGTTGATAAAGGCAAATTTTTTCTCATTCATACCTTGGCGAATCATTACACGTTCTTTTTGTACTTCTGGTGGAGCAGAAACAACAATAACGCTATCCACACGACTTTCACCATTTTTTTCAAACAGAAGTGGAATATCAAGAATAACTAATTTTTTCCCTTGTTCACGCGCTATATCAATAAATTCCCTTTCTTTTTCTTGCACCAAAGGATGAATTATTTTTTCTAATGTTTGTAATTTTTCCTTATCATCAATCAAAATTTCAGAAAGTTTTAAACGGTTAACTTCTCCGTTTTCAACCACACCAGGAAAAATACGCTCTATGAATGACAAAGCTGGCTCACTTTTATAAAGCTGTTGTACTGCTTCATCAGCACTAAAAACAGAAATACCCGCTTGCTTGAAAAAATCAGCAACTGTTGATTTTCCCATAGCAATTGATCCCGTTAATCCTATGATCTTCATTCTCTTTTTTCACTCATATCCTCTAAAATAGCTGTCCGTAACGCTTTTGTTACCTGTGGTCTTATTCCGAACCACTGTTCAAACCCTATAACAGCCTGATGTAGAAGCATCCCAAGTCCATCAACCGTCTTGAGATCACAAGCCTTTGCCTGTTGTAAAAAAGGAGTTATCAATGGTGTATAAATAATATCTGTTACTAATGCCGTTTTTTTTGCTTTATGAAAATCGCAAAAAAAAGAATCACTTTTTTCTTCTGGACTTTTTATGCCAATAGAGGTTGTATTAACAATCAAATCAGCTTGATGAAGTATTTCATGGATTTTATGCCAATCGTAAACTTTAATGATTTTTCCAAAATGCTGAGCTAAATTATCAGCACGTTGTTTTGTACGGTTAATTAAATAAATCTGTTCAAATCCACGTTTTTTTAAGGCATATATGATAGCGCGTGCGGCACCACCTGCTCCAAAAACAAGAGCTGTTTCCCCTCCCCAATCAGATGCAAAATCATCAAGATTAGCGCTAAAACCATAGGCATCACTATTCGTGGCACAAAGCTTATCTCCTTCATACCAAAGTGTATTAACAGCACCAATCATTGTTGCTCTCTCATCTTTATAATCTGCTAAACGAAAAGCTTCCTGTTTATAAGGCAAAGTAACATTTCCTCCACAAAAGCCTATTTTTTGTAAAGACGCAATAAAATGACTGAATTCTTCAGATGTTACTTCTTGTGCAATATATTCTCCTTGTAAACCATATTGTTTAAGCCAAAAATTGTGAATTTTTGGCGATTTTGAATGATGAATTGGAGAACCAACAACAAAAGCACGCGGATAATTTGTTTTTTTTATTGTTAAGTCAACCATCAATAATTCCTAAGTGGCGCAGTTTTATGAGTAGAGGCAGCAAAGGTAAACCAACAATGGTAAAAAAATCTCCTTCAATTTTTTCAAAGAGATGAATTCCTTCTCCTTCAATTTGATATACTCCCACGCTGTTTAAAACATCTTTTCCTACGCGTGCTAAATAACGTTCAATAAATTCTGATGAGAGTAAACGGACGGACATATGTGCACTAAAAGCTTCAACCCAAATTTTTTGACCATTTTTAAATAAAGCTACCGCACTATGAAGAGAATGGATTTTTCCTGATAATTCACATAAACGTTGATGTGCTTCTTTAATATTTGTTGCTTTGTGAAAAACTTGACCTTCCAAATCAAGAACTTGATCACAACCAATAACGAAAGCATCAGGAAAACGATCTGAAACATTTTTTGCTTTTGCGCTCGCAAGAAAACAGCTGAGTTCTTTAGGTGTTTTTTCTTTTGCTTTTTTTTCTACTTCTCTTTCATCAAAAGAAGCTCCTTCAATGAAAAAATTTAAACCTGCTTTTTTTAATAATTTTGCACGATAAAAACTAAGAGATGCTAATATTAAAGTATCTGCGTTCATGAGAATTTTCTCTCATTTCCTTCACGAAATCGTGATAACAGTTCAAATATTGCAGCAGCAGTTTCTTCAATAGAACGTCTTGTGACATCAATAATAGGCCAACCAAAACGTTCGCAAATGCGTTTTGCATAGATTAATTCTTCAACTATGTTGATACGATTTGTATAATTATCAAGAGCAAAACTTTCTCCCAAATCTCGATTTTGGCGGATATGTGAGATTCTTTCAGCTGAAGCAATTAAACCAATAATTAAAGAATTTTTTGCCTCTAAAAGGGATTCTGGCAAATCAATATTAGGAATAAGAGGAATATTAGCCGTCTTTATTCCGCGATTTGCTAAATAGATACTTGTTGGCGTTTTAGAGGTTCTTGAAATTCCCACAAGGATCACATCTGCTTCGGATAAGCTACTGGAAGACTGTCCATCATCATGCTCTATTGTAAAATCCAGTGCCTCAATACGGCGAAAATAATCTGCATTAAGATCATGTTGTGCGCTCGCACGTAAATGTGTTGGCATTCCAAGGTAAGACTGAAAAGCATTTAAAACAGGATGCAATATATCAATACAGGGAACTTTTATTTTTTTACACCTTTTTTGAAGGAGAAGTTTAAATTCTTCATCAATCATTGTGTAAAGAACAATACCTGGCTCTTGTTGTATTTCATCAAGAGCTTTCTGTAACTGTATTCTATTACGAATCATAGGATAGATATGCTCTGTTGCCTGAATCATTGCATATTGCGATGCTACAGCTCTTCCAACAGAAATTAATGTTTCTCCTGTTGCATCAGAAAGCATGTGTAAATGAAAGAATTTTTTTTCTTTTGTCACAAAAATTTTAACTCCTTGTTAAGACATGTGTATATATCCTCGCCGTTTTTTATAAAACTAAAATTTATGAAAAATTCTCCTTTTTTATGCACAAATTAAATGCTTGTGATAATTTAATCCCTCTTATAAAAAAGAGGGGATAATATCTTTAAGATAGTGATATTTTTATTCTTTTTTCAGTTCCTTTTGTGGATAAAATTGAGGATAAATAATAATCCACACTAAACACAGTTATAAATAAGAATAATCCTTTCTTTAATATAAATTTATTAATATAAATTTCTGTAAAAAATACTTTTGAATAGCATTTCATTAATGCTATAATACTAACTCACATTTTTGTTATTAAAATAATTAAATACTATTTGGATTTTATATTTTTTCAAGTTTTTCATATAATTACTTAATATTACAGGAACAAATTTCATATAAATGGTACTTGCAGATTAAAAAAATTGAGTGTAGGATATTTTTTCTTAGTAATATTTCACTCATAAATTTCCATAAATTATTTAGAACAATCTTCTCCTTAATTACAAAGAGCATATTTCATGCAAAAAATGAAACTACAAGAACTTAAAAGCAAAAATCCCGTTGAGCTTGTTTCTTTTGCTGAAACATTAGAAGTTGAAAATGCCTCCCTTATGCGCAAACAAGAATTAATGTTTGCTATCTTGAAAAAACTTGCTCTACAAGACGTTGAAATTATAGGAGAAGGTGTTGTTGAAGTTTTACAAGACGGATTTGGATTTTTGAGATCTGCTGATGCTAATTATCTTCCTGGTCCTGATGATATTTATCTTTCACCTGCACAAATACAGTCGTTTTCTTTAAAAACAGGCGATACAATTGAAGGCCCCATACGCAGTCCAAAAGAGGGAGAACGTTATTTTGCTCTCCTTAAAATTAATACAATTAATTTCGAAAAACCTGAAAAGATTCGTTATAAAATCCACTTTGATAATCTTACTCCTCTTTATTCAAATGAACGTTTCCAAATGGAAATACAAGATCCTACAGAGAAAGATATGTCATCACGTGTGATTGATTTGATATCTCCATTGGGAAAAGGACAAAGAGGGTTAATTGTAGCTCCTCCTCGGACGGGAAAAACAGTTTTACTTCAAAATATTGCTCATTCTATTACCACTAATCATCCTGAATGTTATCTCATTGTTCTTTTAATTGATGAACGACCAGAAGAAGTTACTGATATGCAGCGTTCAGTAAAAGGAGAAGTGGTTTCTTCTACTTTTGATGAACCTGCAATACGTCACGTACAAGTGGCAGAAATGGTTATTGAAAAAGCCAAACGTCTCGTTGAATATGGGCGTGATGTTGTTATTCTTCTCGATTCTATTACACGTCTTGGGCGTGCATATAATACAGTTGTTCCTTCTTCGGGTAAAGTTTTAACAGGTGGTGTGGATGCAAATGCCCTCCAGCGTCCAAAGCGTTTTTTTGGTGCAGCACGTAATATTGAAGAAGGCGGATCTTTAACCATTATTGCAACGGCTTTGATTGATACAGGAAGTCGTATGGATGAGGTTATTTTTGAAGAATTTAAAGGAACAGGTAATTCGGAAATTGTTCTTGATCGAAAAGTTGCTGATAAACGTATTTTCCCTGCTATGGATATTTTAAAGTCAGGAACGCGTAAGGAAGAACTTCTGGTAGAACGACAAGATTTACACAAAATTTTTGTTCTTCGTCGTATTTTAGCATCTATGAATGTAACAGATGCAATTGAATTTTTGATTGATAAATTAAAGCAAACAAAAAACAATAGTGAATTTTTTGATTCAATGAATACGTAGAGTCATTAAAGTTTTTATTAGGATAAAACCTGTGGATACAATCTTTGCTGTTTCGAGTGGATTGTTACCTTCAGGGGTTGCAGTCATTCGGCTTTCTGGTCCTCATGTTGTGGATATAGTTAAAACGCTTTGTGGTCGTTTACCTAAAGCACGTTTTATGCATTATGGAAATCTTACTGCTCGTGATGGTAGTTTTTTAGATTCTGGTTTAACTGTTTTTTTTCCTGCTCCTCATAGTTTTACGGGGGAAGATTGTGCAGAATTCCATTTACATGGAGGAAAAGCAGTCGTTAATCGTTTTCTCGATGAATTGTCGACATTTTCTGGATGCCGTATTGCAGAAGCAGGTGAATTTTCACGTCGTGCTTTTATGGAAGGAAAATTAGATCTTGTTCAAGCAGAAGGTCTTGCTGATTTAATAGAAGCAGAAACGGAAAGCCAACGGCGTTTAGCTGTTATGGGTACAAGTGGACATTTAACGACGCTTTATCGTGATTGGCGTCATAAGCTTATGAAGGCGCGTGCTTTTATTGAGGCAGAACTTGATTTTGTTGATGAAGCAGATATTCCCAACGCAATATCTGATAAAGTTTGGAAAGATGTTGAGGATCTTTGTACTTCTATTCGGGAATATATTACTGAAGGAGAACGTGCAAGTATTTTACGTGATGGATTAAAAATTGTTATTGCTGGTGCTCCAAATTCTGGAAAATCAAGCATTATGAATCGTCTTTCAGGAAGATCTGTTGCTATTGTAACGGAAGAAGCAGGAACAACCCGTGATGCTTTAGAAATGAGAATTATTCTTGGTGGTTTACCTATTTTTTTAACCGATACTGCTGGTTTTAGAAAAACAGAAAATAAAATAGAACAGATGGGAATAGAAATTGCTAAACAGCATGTTAGGGAAGCTGATTTGGTTATTTTGGTTTATGATATAGGAAATCCTAAGCAAGTTGATTTACCAGAAACATCGGCTGAAATATGGTGTGTTGGCAATAAACTTGATCTTTATGAAAAAAATGATCAGCGTTGGTCTATACAATTTTCCGCATTAACTGGTTTAAATTTTGATTATTTTATAAAAGAACTTGAATTATTTTGTCATCATCGTGCTTCTGAAATTGGAAATATTGTTCCAGCACGTAAAAGGCAACTTCAATTATTAAAGCAGGCTGTTAAAGAGATTGAATTTTCTCTTAATTATCATTCTCTTGATCTCAGTTTACGTGCAGAACATCTCCGTTGTGCAAGTGATTTTCTTGGGAAAATTACAGGAGATATTGATGTTGAAGATTTGCTTGATATTATTTTTTCAGAATTTTGTGTTGGTAAATAATGATTCACGTGAAACATTGATTATTTCATAGACAGATTATAAAGATTATGTAATTTATATACTGTTTCACGTGAAACCTTAGAATATTTTCTACGGAATGAATTAAATGCAATCATATGATGTTGTTATTGTTGGTGGTGGTCATGCTGGCTGTGAAGCGGCTTCAGCTTCAGCACGTGTAGGAGCCAAAACAGCGCTTGTTACATATAAAATATCAGCACTGGGAACAATGTCGTGTAATCCTGCTATTGGTGGACTTGGAAAAGGGCATCTAGTTCGTGAAATAGATGCGTTAGATGGTCTTATGGGAAGAGCAGCGGATGCTTCTGGAATTCAGTTTAGACTACTTAATAGACGTAAAGGACCGGCAGTAAGAGGACCACGGACACAGGCAGATAGACAACTTTATAAAAAAGCAATTCAAAAATTATTAAAAGAACAAGAAAATCTTACTCTTATTGAGGATGAAGTTATTGATCTGGTTGTTAAAGATAATTGTGTATCAGGTGTTATTTTAAAAAAAAAAGGAACAATTTTTTCTGGTGCTGTTGTTTTAACAACAGGTACGTTTTTAAATGGCTTTATTCATATTGGTAATAAAACATGGGCTGCTGGTCGTATGGGAGATCAGTCAAGTGTAAAACTTGCTGAACATTTGAAAAAATATCATATAAAACTTGGACGATTAAAAACAGGAACCCCTGCTCGTTTGAGTAAAAAAACAATTGCTTGGGAAGCTCTCCAAAAACAACAAGCAGATGAAAATCCCATACCCTTTTCTCTTTTAACAGAGAAAATTGAACAACCACAAATTGAATGTGCAATAACACGTACAAATGAGAAAACACATCAAATTATTCGCGAGAATATTTATCGCTCTGCTTTATATTCTGGAAATATTGAAGGGTTAGGACCACGTTATTGTCCTTCTGTTGAAGATAAAATTGTGAAATTTGGAGAACGTGATGGGCATCAGATCTTTCTGGAACCAGAAGGATTAAATGATGATACTGTTTATCCAAATGGTCTTTCTACTTCTCTTCCTGAAAATGTACAAATTTCTCTATTGAAAACCATTGAAGGATTGGAAAATGCTATAGTTTTGCAACCTGGTTATGCTATTGAATATGATTTTGTTAATCCACAACAATTAACGAGAAGCTTAGAATTACGCTCTTTACTAGGTTTATTTTTAGCAGGCCAAATTAATGGTACAACAGGATATGAGGAAGCAGCAGCACAAGGACTTTTAGCTGGATTAAATGCTGCACGTAAAGTAGGTAAATTAGATGAAATACTTATAAGTCGTTCTACTGCTTATATTGGTGTTATGATTGATGATTTGGTTTCACGTGGTGTTTGTGAACCTTATAGGATGTTTACATCACGTGCTGAATTTCGTTTATCTTTACGATCTGATAATGCTGATACGCGTTTAACACCTTTGGCACAAAAATGGGGTATTGTAAGTAAAATACGTTGGGAATGTTATCAGAAAAAACAACAACGGCTTGATCAAGCACGATCAATATGTCAAAATCTTTTTTTAACACCCAATGAAGCTTCTGCTCATGGATTACATGTTAATCATGATGGAATTCGGCGTTCGGCTTATGATTTTCTTGCTTATCCTCATATGACCTTAGAGCGTCTTTCAGATTTTTGGCCACAATTAAAAACAATTGATTCTAAAACAGCAGAATCTTTAGAAATTGAGGCACAATATGCGGTTTATTTAGATAAACAAGCACAAGATATTGCCTCTCTTCAGAGAGATGAGCGTTTAGAAATTCCTTCTTCTCTCGATGTTCAGGCAATTTCAGGTCTTTCAAATGAACTTAAATCAAAAATTCAAGAAGTGTCGCCGCGTTCAATTGCTGATGCACAAAAAATTGATGGCATGACACCCGCCGCGTTATCGCTTATTATTACACATATTCAACGTCAACGACGTGAAAAGGCTAAAACAGCTTAATGAATTTTTCTACAGAAAAAAAATATCAACAATTATTAAATATTGTTCCTTCTGTTTCACGTGAAACGATGGAAAATTTAATTCAGTTTGAGTCTTTAATACTTCAGTGGAATGCACATATTAATTTGATATCTGCTACAACTATACCAGATCTATGGACACGACATATTCTAGATTCAGCACAAATTTTTCCTTTGTATGCTCATTCTTTACATTGGTGTGATTTAGGATCAGGAGGAGGTTTTCCTGCAATTGTGATTGCTATCTTTTTGAAAGAAAAAAAAGCAGGACATATTAATCTTGTTGAAAGTAATGGGAAAAAAGTTGCTTTTTTGCGAACAGTTATTGCTCAACTTAATCTTCCAGCAACGGTTTATCACGCTAGAATTGAAGATATATATCAAAAAATTCCCATATCTGATATTATAACAGCACGGGGATTAGCGCCGCTTGATACTCTTTTACAACTCATTTTTCCTTTATTAACAGAAAAAACAATAGCTCTTTTGCAAAAAGGTCGGGATTACGCTACAGAAATAAAAAATGCCTCTGCCAATTGGCACTTTGATCTGTTAAAACATAAAAGTAAAGTTGATGAAAATTCTGTTATTTTGGAAATTTCTCATATTCGATCATATAGAGGGTAGAGCAAAATGAGCGAAACACGAATTATCGCTATTGCAAACCAAAAGGGTGGAGTCGGAAAAACAACCACAGCAATTAATCTTGCTACAGCTTTAGCGGCTATTGGTGAAAATGTCCTTATTATGGATGTTGATCCACAAGGTAATGCTAGTACAGGTTTAGGGATTGATCGTAATAGCCGTCCTTTATCTTCTTATGATGTTTTGGTTTCGGGCGTTTCAATTACACAGGCGGCTTTAAAAACAGCCGTACCCAATCTTTATATAGTTCCTTCTACACTTGATCTCTTAGGTGTGGAAATGGAAATTTCTTCATCAAAAGATCGCATACAACGCTTACGTAAAGCTCTCTATGATGATCCGGAAATGGAAAAAAAATTCAATTATATTTTAATTGATTGTCCTCCCTCCCTTAATCTTTTAACACTTAATGCTATGGGGGCTGCGGATTCTGTTTTAGTGCCTATGCAGTGTGAATTTTTAGCACTTGAAGGTTTAAGTCAATTACTTGAAACAGTAAAACAAGTGCGATCCGTACTTAATCCATCTTTAGAGATCCAAGGTATTGTTTTAACAATGTATGATGGACGTAATAACCTTTCAAATCAAGTTGTTGAAGATGTACGCTCTTTTATGGGAGATAAAGTTTATCGTACTGTTATTCCACGAAATGTAAGAGTATCAGAAGCGCCTTCTTTTGGCAAACCTGTATTGCTTTATGATCTTAAATGTGCTGGGAGCCAAGCTTATTTGCGTCTAGCATCAGAAATGATTCAACGTGAAAAACAAGCACGTGCTGCTGCTTAAAAATGTAAAATTTTTTGTAAGAAAACTCAAAGAGCAAAATTATGAACGATGATCTATCAAAAAAAAGACTAGGACGTGGATTAGCGGCATTGATTGGAGATATCAATTTAAACAACAATATTGCACGTTCATCAAGCTTTGATAAATTAAATGAATCCGGTAGTCTTTCTGAGCGATTTATTTCTATTGAATCTATTTCATGTAATCCTCACAATCCTCGGCGTCATTTTACTGAAACAGAGCTTGATAATTTGACACAATCAATTCGTCAACACGGTGTGGTTCAACCGGTTATTGTGAGGCCTTTAAGAGATCATCCTCATCAGTTTGAATTGATTGCGGGTGAACGGCGCTGGCGTGCAGCACAACGTGCAAATTTAAGTCAATTACCCGTTATTATTCGTGATGTGGACGATAAAACGGCTTTGGAATTGGCAATTATTGAAAATGTTCAACGTGCAGATCTTAATCCTATCGAAGAAGCAAAGGGATATGAGATGCTTCTAAATGAACATGATTATACGCAAGTAGATTTAGCGCAAGTTATAGGAAAAAGTCGTAGTCATGTTGCAAATACGCTTCGTTTGTTAAAACTTCCAGAAAAAGTACAACAATTCTTAACTGATGGACAACTTTCTGCAGGTCATGCACGTTGTCTTATAACCGTTGATGATCCACAAAATTTAGCTGAGAAAATTATTCGTGAAGGGCTTTCAGTACGTCAAACAGAAATACTTGCATATGAGCAAGCTAATCCTAAAACTAAAAAGCGTACCAATACGGAGAAAGATGCTGAAACAAAATCTTTAGAAAAATTACTTGCAGATGTAATAGGAATGAAAGTTATTATTCGACATGGTAAAAAAGGTGGAGATTTAAAAATACATTACTCTTCATTAGAACAATTAGATGAAATTTGTCGGCGTTTACAAAGTTAATCAATTGTTCTAAAAAGATTTTTTTAACAGTTATCTTTTAAAATTTTTATTATTCTATACATATGCTCTTTAGCAAATTCTATATTTCTTGCAGGTAAAGAGTTTTTTTCATAAGTAGAATTTTCTTCATCAGTAAGTACATACAATGTCGCTTGAAGTGCTAGGTGAGCAACAACAAAATCTTTCGGTGTTATATTATTTTCTTTTAAAATATTTACAAGTTTTGGATTATTAAAAATATAGGAAGCGTATTTTTCAATATTATCATCATAAGTACTGAGATCACTTTTTGTATTTGTTTGTTCTGGTTCTGAAGATAAATTTCTACATTCTGCTTTGATTTTTTCCAGCTTTAAAAGAAGATCTTCTGTTAAGGGATAATTTGCAATGAAAGGCGGTATAAAAGAAGGATCATCTATTTCTTGTTTTTTTTCTTGAGCGTATGCTACAAAAGGAAAAATGAAGAAAAAACACAATAGAAGTTTAAACATGACGAAAAATTATCCTTTCTTTTTTGAATTTCAATAAATATTTTTCCGTTTGTTATTCTTTATTTTTATAAAAACATTTGTTAAATATAGTCGAAATAAACACAATTATTAGGAATGATAAAAACACGGTGATTTTTTAATGCACGTACTTTTTTATTAGATTAATGGGATGATATTTTTAATGTGTCATAGCTGATTAGTTGCTCAAAATGAGTTTTTCACAGCTATCTAAAAGAATTGTCGCTTTAAAAAAATGTTTTTTAACAAATTCAAGATTGTTTAGAAATATAGTATTTTTCTCAGTAGAATATTCCTTTTCAGGTACAAATATGAGAAGCGTTGATATTTCTTTAAGAGCTAAGGTTCCTGAAGCAAAATCTTTCGGTGTTATATTATTTTCTTTTAAAATATTTACAAGTTTTGGTTTACTAGAAATATAGGTAGTGTAATTTTCAATACTAGAGTGGATACTAGAATCATAAGTTATAAGATTATTTTTTGTTTCTGGAAGTAAGTTTTTACATTCTTTTTCAATTTTTTCCAGCTTTAAAAGAAAATCTTCTGTTAAGGGATAATTTGCAATGAGAGATGATATAAGAGAAGAATTATCTGTTTCCTTTTCCTCTGCCCTTGTTAGTTGAATATGTATCACGAAAAGAAAAAGGAGGAACAAACGTAATACGAACTTAAGCATGGTTAAAAATTATCCTTTCTTCTTCGAATTTCAGCAAAGACTTCTTCATCTGTTTCTTCTTCCATTACAAGGTTTCTTCGCAATACACTATCATCCCAGCGGAGAAAGGGATTGGTGGCTTTTTCTTGCCCTAAGGTTACTGGTAAAGTCATAGCGTTTTTTGCACGTAGCAAAAAAACTTCCTCTATTCTTTGGTGGAGTTTTTTATTATGTGGGTCAATTGTTAGTGCGAAAAGAGCGTTATTTTTTGTATATTCGTGTCCACAATAGAGAAGTGTTTCATCAGGAAGTTTACGAAGTTTTTTTAAAGAATTCAGCATTTGTGCTGGTGTTCCTTCAAAAAGACGTCCACAGCCCAATGAAAAAAGTGTATCTCCAGCAAAGAGTAAATTCTTTTCAGGAAAATAGTAAGATAATGCGCCTAGAGTATGACCAGGTGTTGAAAGAGCTAAAAGAAGGTGTGAGCCAAAAGAAAAACTTTCATCAGGTTGAAGTGTTTTATCAAGATGATCAATCTTTTCTTTTTCTGCTTCTGGTCCGATAACCGTAGTGTTGTAAACTTGTTTTAATTCTGATAGGGCTTCTACATGGTCGTGATGATGATGAGTTACAAAAATAGTGTTAAGTGTCCAATTGTGGCGCTTTAAGGCGTTGTGAATCGCTTTGCCTTCAGGAGCATCTATTGCAGCTGTCATACCACTTTTTTCATCATGAAGGAGTACACCGAAATTGTCTTCTCGACAAATAAACTGTTCAATCAACATATTTTTTCTCCCGAACAGTGTTTGGCGATGAATCTATAAAATAATCGGTAGTGATGATTTTTTTAAGAATCAGATTTGTCCTCTTCTGTAAAAAGTCCTTTTGAATGTTTTATAATTATAGGCATTTGGGTAAGCATGAAAAGGACTGTTATAGGCATGACGCCAAATACTTTGAAACTTGTCCAGAAATTATCGCTAAAATTACGCCAAATTATTTCATTCAAAATGGCAAGAAAAATGAAAAAAAACGCCCAACGATAGGTAAGTTTTTGCCAACCTAAATCATCAAGTTTTAAGGTAGAATCAAGAGCATAACGTAAAAGTGGTTTTTTAAAAAACATCCCTCCAAAAAGTATAAAAGCAAATAAGCTATTAATGATTGTTGGTTTCATTTTTATGAAAGTTTCATTATGAAGCCAGAGAGTTAGAAAGCCAAAAACTAAAACAAATATTCCTGAAATAAGAGGCATAATAGGAATTTGTCTTGCAAGGATCCATGATAAGCTTAGGGAAATAATAATAGCCACCATAAAAATAGCTGTTGCAGGGAAAATAGGCTTACTAAAATTTTGAAAAAATCCAATGTTTTTTATCAGCCATTCTCCCTTATAATTGGCAAAAAAGAAGGCAACCAATGGACCCATTTCCAAAAGAAACTTAAGTGTTGGTGAGAGAGAAATTTTTTTATTGTTATTCATCTTTTTTTCAGAATTATTGTGTAAATTAAGATTAGATAAAGGCTGTTTCATGCGTGTTTTCCTGCAATAGTTTCGGCAAAGTCAGAAGCAGAAAAGGGTTGAAGGTCTTCAATATCTTCTCCTATACCGATAAAATAAACGGGTAATTTATATTTTGCTGCGATAGCGACAAGAATTCCTCCTCGTGCAGTCCCATCTAGCTTTGTCATAACTAAACCATTAACACCAGCAATATCACGGAAAATGTCCACTTGGTTGAGTGCATTTTGTCCGGTTGTTGCATCAAGAGTTTGAAGGATTGTGTGGGGTGCTTGGGGGGTGTGTTTTTTTAAAACACGAATAATTTTTGCCAACTCATCCATTAATTCAGATTTATTTTGTAAACGCCCTGCTGTATCAATAATTAATACATCACTGTTTGTTTTTTTTGCTTTTTCATAAGCATCAAATGCTAAGCTGGCGGCATCTGCACCCAATTTTGTCGAAATAACAGGAGAATTGGTACGTTCACCCCAAATGTGTAGTTGCTCAATAGCAGCGGCTCGGAAAGTATCACCTGCTGCCAGCATAACTTTTAATCCCCCTTCTGTTAATTTGGCTGAAAGTTTTCCAATAGTTGTCGTTTTTCCAGTGCCATTTACACCTACCAGCAAAATAACATGAGGTTTATGGCTGAGATCAAGTTCTAATGGTATTGCAACAGGTTCCAGAACTTTTTTGACCTCATCAGCTACAATAGTATGAATATCATCTGGGGAGAGGTTTTTTCCGTAACGACTGGAAGCTAAAGTATTTGTGATGCGTGTTGCCGTCTCTACACCTATGTCAGCTTGGATAAGAATATCTTCGAGCTCTTGCAATGTATCTTCATCAAGTTTTCTTTTAACAAAGAGATCGGCAATTGATCCGCTTAGGCGTTGTGAAGAAAGGGATAGGCCTTTTTTAAGGCGCCCAAACCACGCTGTTTTTTTTTGTTCAACAGAAGGTTCAGATAAAATTTCTTCATTCTTTTTTTCACGGATGTTGTCTGTGACAATAATTTTACCAGAAAAGGGAATTTTATCAGAATGGGATTCTAGAAATGGAGATTTTTCATCATATTTTGTAAGTATTGACTCTGGATTTTTTGTTTGTTCTTCTTTTTCTGTGTTTATAGAGATTTGATTATTTTTTGTCTTTTCATTTTTGTCTTTATTTTCTTCTATTATATCGCTTTTATCAGGAATAGAAATCTGTTGTTCAATTTCTTGCTCTTGAGATTTGTTAAAAGAGAATATTTTTTTTATAAAAGATTTAGTCATAAGAATTCTCCTGCTCAAGCAGCGTTTAATTTTGGAGGGACAGCAATCAATTTATCGCCATCATGATCAACGATAAGGGCTTGAACAATTGTTCCTGCTTTTGCACCTTTAACTTGTACAAGAGTATAATCTTCTGTTCGTCCGATTTCATCTTTTTCAACGAGAATTGTTTGTAGACTGTTTTGTAAATGAGCAAGATGCTTTTTGTAAGCCATATCACCTGCTTTACGCAATTTTTCAGCACGCAGCTTAATTATTTTACGGTTGATTTGTGGCATACGTGCGGCAGGTGTTCCTTCTCTTGGACTAAAGGGGAAGACATGGAGATGGGTTAAATTACAATCTTTGATTAAGGCAAGACTATTTTGAAACATCTCTTCTGTTTCTGTAGGAAAACCAGCAATTAAGTCGGCACCATAAACCATTGTAGAACGTTTGGCACGCAATTCTTGGCAAAATTGAATGGCATGTTCGCGCAGATGACGCCGTTTCATCCGTTTTAAAATCATATTATCACCTGCTTGCAAAGATAAATGCAAATGGGGCATGATTCTTGTTTCATAAGCTAAAAGATTTATGAGTTCTTCGTCTGCTTCAATAGAGTCAATAGATGAGAGGCGTAATCGGGCTAAGTCAGGGACATGATGCAAAATAGCTGAAGTTAATTTTCCTAGAGTAGCTTTTCCAGGAAGATCGTGGCCATAACTTGTAAGGTCAACACCTGTAAGGACCACTTCTTGGATACCCCCACCTATCAGCTTTTTAATTTGTTCTATGACAGCACCCATGGGAACTGAACGAGATGGTCCTCGTCCATAAGGAATAATGCAAAATGTACAGCGGTGATCGCATCCGTTTTGTACCTGTACAAAAGCGCGGGTGCGCTCTTGCATTGCACTGACCATATGTGGAGCAATTTTTTGTACTTCCATAATGTCATTGATATGCACCTTTTCAGAATGATTAATACCAAAATCAGGAAGTTGACGATAAGAATGAGCGTGAAGTTTATCTTCGTTTCCTAAAACAAGATCTACTTCTGTCATTGAGGCAAAATTTTGTGCTTCTGTTTGGGCTGCACACCCTGTTACAATGATATGCGCATGAGGATTTTCACGCCTTGCTTTGCGGATAGCTTGTTTTGCTTGTCGTACGGCTTCGGCAGTGACAGCACAGGTATTAAAGATAATAGCACCATCTTTAAGTTGATCTAGCCCTGAAGAAGTACTTTCTTTGCGAATGATTTCCGATTCGTAGCTATTAAGTCGACAACCAAAAGTTACAATTTCTATTGCCATCAGGAGTGATCCTTTTTGTAGCACCCTGTTAAAGGGCTTAAAAAACCACTAAAGTGATATTTAATTGGTCCTGTCATGATAATATGATCGTCTTCTCGGTAAAAAATATTAAGTGTTCCCTTTGGTAAATTTACATCAACATGGCGCTCTGTAAGTCCACGACGATAAGCAGCCACTGCACTTGCACAAGCAGCACTCCCACATGCTTGTGTTAATCCTGCCCCTCGCTCCCATGTACGTAAATTTAGACTTTTCTTTGACGTTATGCAAGCAATGGAAATATTGCACCGTTCGGGAAACAGGGGATCATGTTCAAGTTTTGGCCCATATTTTTCTAATGGAATATGTTGAATATCATTTTCAACAAAAAAGATAGCATGGAGATTGCCAATGGATATGAGACAAGCGTCTTTTAGGGGACCAGCCATAATTTCTACGTGATTGGTATCAACTATTTCACGTGAAACAGGCATCTCTTTTGCATTGAAATTTGGGCATCCCATATCAACAGAAATGAGATTATCGGTTTGGTATTTTCCTTCAATAATTCCAGCGGGAGTTTCTAAATGAAATTTTTCACCAAAATTGTGATCTTTAAGCCATGCGATGACACAGCGGGTACCATTGCCACAAGCTTTAGCTATTGATCCGTCGGCATTCCATATTTCTATGCGGAAGTCGGTTTTTTTCTGAGTTGGTGTGTGGATAGCCATGATTTGATCAAAATGCATTTCAGGATCTGCCGACAAAGCAAGGATTGCTTGTGGTGTAAGAGCGTATGTGCTTTCACGCATATCAACAACAATAATTTGATTTCCAAGACCGTCCATTTTGCTAAATGGCGTTTTCATGAAACTTCTCTATTTCTAATGTTACTTGTAAAAAGATATATGGCTGAAAATATTATAAATTTCTAGTGTTTAATAAATATAAAATTGGGTACATAAATTATTTCTTTTAAAATAAGTGATTTTAACCTGTTTTTTTTAATTTGTTAATTTATCTTTGTAACTATAACAAATATTCGCTTAATTTTTTTGTGAACTTATTTATTGTCGTGGGAGAGAGTACAGACATGGCGTTTTCAAAAGTTTCGTTTTTCGTTGCACTATCAACTGTAATGTTTTTAGGGGGATGTTCAACAACACGGTTTGATGGTAATGACGATGGTAACGCATTAGAAGTTTTTTATCCATCTCAACAAATGACAATATTAGAAGCGTCTGATCTGTCGTCTACTTCTTCGTCGATATCTGAAGATGCAAACGCTCCGATGTATGAAAAAGGAGATTCTCAGAGCGATGGACGAATGGCTAGTCTCGAATTGCCAAGTAATGCCACTGATTTATTTCCTGCAAGTGTTGCTGGGGTATGGAATCTTTCTATGGGAGGAAAAGTTTGCCGGATTGCAACTCCACAAACAAAGTTTGGACAAGGGTACCGTGCTGGTCCTTTACACTGTCCAGGAATTGCTTCCCAAGTGAGATCGTGGGCTGTTAAAGGAAAAAGATTATATTTTTATAATAACTCTGGACGTGTTATCCTCGTTCTTTATTCTTCAAATGTTGATCGTTTTGAGGGACGTACACTTGATGATCATCCCGTTATTTTAAGTCGTTAAATCATTTTTGATCGTTTATGATAAACTAAACTAGACGGACAGATTCTTGAAAAGTATTTGTATTTTTCATTGAGATCAGTTTGAAAAAGGTTTTTTGGATGATTCTCGTTTCAACACGTTATAAGGAGCTTGTCGCTAAAGGAGAGGTTTGTTTTGATCCCGCTCAATTAGCTATAACAGAATATTTTGATCATTTATTAAAAAAAATTGCGGAACAAAATATCTCTCATCCTTTGCCTTGGATATTTTGCTCTTTCTTTAACAGAATATTTAAAAGGAAAAAACAAAATATTTCTTGCGTTGTAAAACAAGGAGATGAAACAGGTTTTTTTCAGGGACTGTATATTTATGGTGAAGTAGGACGGGGCAAAACCATGCTGATGGATTTGTTCTTTTCTTGTTTGCCTAAAGGTCATAAAAAGCGTGCCCATTTTAATGATTTTATGGCTGATGTGCATGAGCGTATTAATTCTTATCGTCAAGCATCTGGGTGTACAAAATTTAAACAAGATAATCCTATTTTAGCTGTTGCTGAAGATCTTGTACGAGAAGCAAAAGTACTTTGTTTTGATGAGTTTAGTGTAACGGATATTGCTGATGCTATGGTATTGGGGCGGCTTATTTCTGCTCTGTTTGATAAAGGAATTTTCTTTATTGCGACTTCAAATGTGGCGCCGGATAACCTTTATTGTAACGGTTTGAATCGTGAGCTCTTTTTGCCTTTTATTCAAGTTTTGAAAGCATATGTTCGTGTTGTTAATCTTGATGCAAAAACAGATTATCGCCTTGAAAAATCAAATCTACAACAGATGTATGTATCGCCGTTGGGGGTCCAAGCAAATGAATATATGGATCAAGCATGGGCACTTGTATTGCAAGGACATAAGGAGATGTCTGATGAGCTTTCTATAAAAGGGCGCTTTATTCCTATTCCGCGCTTTGGTGCAGGATGTGCTCGTTTTGATTATGGGGATTTATGTGCAAAGCCTTTGGCCGCGGCTGAATATTTGTTATTAGGAGAGCATTATCATACGATTTTTATTGATAATGTACCGGTCATGGATGATACATGTCGCAATGAAACAAAACGGTTTATTTTGCTTATTGATATTCTTTATGAGCGGCATATACGGTTGTTTATGTCGGCAGCCGCAGGGATAGGGGATTTGTATAAAGGGCATGCGCAGATTACGGAAACATTTGAATTTCAAAGAACACAATCACGTCTTTTCGAAATGCAAAGCTACGATTATTTAAAACTTTGGGAAGAACATTTTCTTTTGAAGAAGAAGCATTGATTATACTTTTACCTTTACGTAAACTGTCAAAACAATAACTTTTTGAAATTAAAGAAATATAATAATTCTGTTGTATTTTTTTTAAATTCACTTTATCGATACATCGTGATAATTTTCTAATAGTTGTTTCAGCGGAGGGTTGTTGTTTCTGTAAGGAGATAAATTTGTAAATTTCATTTCTTTACTCCTTTTTATGATATTGTTTGAATATGGTTGAAGTCAAAATATTCAGTATACGGACGTTGATTGGGTGTGCGCTGAATTATCTAAAAGTTAGGAAAAAATAAAATGGCACGGAAAAAAATAGCTCTCATTGGTTCAGGTATGATTGGTGGTACTTTAGCACATATTATTGGGCTTAAAGAGCTTGCTGATGTGGTCTTATTTGATATTACAGAAGGTGTGCCACAAGGTAAGGCTCTAGATATAGCCGAATCTTCTCCCGTTGATGGTTTTGATATCAGTCTAAAAGGTGCTAATGCTTATGAAGCAATTGAAGGTGCTGATGTTGTTATTGTAACAGCAGGCGTTGCGCGAAAACCTGGTATGAGCCGTGATGAACTTTTGGGCATTAATTTAAAGGTTATGGAACAAGTTGGAGCTGGAATTAAAAAATACGCTTCTTCAGCGTTTGTTATTTGTATTACCAATCCCCTTGATGCGATGGTGTGGGCATTGCAGAAATTTTCAGGTCTCCCTACACATAAAGTGGTTGGGATGGCTGGTGTTCTTGATTCAGCGCGTTTTCGTCATTTCTTATCTGAGGAATTTAAGGTCTCTATTAAAGATGTGACAGCGTTTGTTTTAGGGGGCCACGGTGATACAATGGTTCCTCTCGTGCGTTATTCAACGGTTGGTGGTATTTCTTTGCCTGATCTTGTAAAGATGGGCTGGACAACACAGGAAAGAATTGATCAAATTATCCAGCGTACCCGTGATGGCGGTGCAGAAATTGTTGGTTTGTTAAAAACAGGTTCTGCTTATTATGCACCAGCAGCTTCTGCTGTTTCTATGGCTGAGGCTTATCTAAAGGACACTAAGCGTGTTGTGCCTGTTGCAGCTTATCTTTCAGGAGAATATGGGGTTAATGATACCTACGTTGGTGTTCCTGTTGTACTTGGTGCAGGTGGTGTTGAACGAGTCATTGAAATTGATCTTGATAAGGAAGAAAGAGGTGCTTTTGATCATTCAGTAAATGCGGTTAAAAAGCTTTGTGAAGCTTGTATTGCTCTTGTACCTAGTCTCAAGTAAATTGAACAAGGTTTAATTCATTAAAATAAGTATAGAATATTAAAACTTTAGGATTAATAAGATCCATAAAAGAAAAGGACAAATGCATGAATATCCATGAGTATCAGGCCAAACGTCTGCTTCATGAATATGGAGCACCAATTGCAAATGGTGTTGCTGTTTATTCTGTAGAGCAAGCTGAAAAATGGGCGGAAAAATTGCCCGGACCTCTCTATGTGGTTAAAAGTCAGATACACGCTGGTGGTCGTGGTAAGGGTAAGTTTAAAGAACTTGGTCCTGATGCAAAGGGTGGTGTTCGGCTTGTACAATCTGTTGAAGAAGTTGTTGCAAATGTTCAAGAAATGCTTGGAAAAACTTTGGTAACCAAACAAACTGGTCCAGAGGGTAAGCAGGTCAACCGCCTTTATATTGAAGATGGTGCCGATATTGAACGGGAGCTTTATCTTTCACTTTTGGTTGATCGTAGCGTTGGTCGAATTGCTTTTGTTGTTTCAACAGAAGGTGGAATGGATATTGAAACGGTTGCTGAAGAGACACCAGAAAAAATATTCACGCTTCCCATTGATGCTGTAGAGGGTGTTACTTCTGCTGATTGTGCAAGACTTTGTGATGCGTTGAAACTACAAAGTAGTGCGCGAGAAGATGGTGAAAAGCTTTTTCCGATTTTCTATAAGGCATTTTGTGAAAAAGATATGAGCCTTTTAGAAATCAATCCGCTTATTGTGATGAAAGATGGTCACTTGCGTGTTCTTGATGCGAAAGTTTCTTTTGATAATAATGCTCTGTTTCGTCATCCAGATATTTTAGAATTGCGCGATCTTTCAGAGGAAGATCCAAAGGAAATAGAAGCATCAAAGCATGATCTTGCTTATGTTGCTCTTGAGGGTACGATTGGTTGCATGGTTAATGGTGCTGGGCTTGCTATGGCAACAATGGATATCATTAAGCTTTATGGAGCAGAGCCAGCGAATTTTTTGGATG
Organism: Bartonella sp. AA97HXZ; assembly: GCF_042196985.1. Lineage (NCBI taxonomy): Bacteria > Pseudomonadati > Pseudomonadota > Alphaproteobacteria > Hyphomicrobiales > Bartonellaceae > Bartonella > Bartonella sp. AA97HXZ. The sequence goes on from NZ_JBHIRC010000002.1 coordinate 245,061, forward strand.
TTGGTGGTGGAGCATCAAAAGAAAAGGTGACAGCTGCTTTTAAGATTATTACGGCCGATCCAAATGTTAAGGGCATTTTGGTTAACATTTTTGGTGGTATTATGCGTTGTGATGTCATTGCTGAAGGTGTGGTTGCTGCTGTTCGTGAGGTTGGTTTAAAGGTTCCCTTGGTTGTTCGTCTTGAAGGTACTAATGTTGAGCAAGGTAAAGCAATTATCAATGAGAGTGGTTTGAATGTTATTCCTGCTGATGATTTAGATGATGCTGCCCAAAAAATTGTTGCAGCCGTGAAGGGAGCTTAAGCTATGTCAATTCTTGTGAATAAAGAGACAAAAGTTCTAGTTCAAGGGCTTACAGGAAAAACAGGAACATTTCATACAGAACAGGCGCTTGCTTATCATGGTACGCAAATGGTTGGTGGCGTTAATCCTAAAAAGGGTGGAGAAACATGGGAAGGTTCAAAAGGCGAAACTCTTCCTATTTTCGCTAATGTTGCAGAAGCAAAAGAAAAAACAGGCGCGGATGCTTCCGTTATTTATGTTCCTCCTGCAGGGGCTGCGGCAGCTATTATAGAGGCTATTGAAGCTGAAATTTGTTTAATTATCTGTATTACGGAAGGTATTCCCGTTATGGATATGGTTAAAGTGAAGGCGCGATTAGAAAACTCAAAGTCTCGTCTTATTGGTCCTAATTGTCCCGGTATTCTTACACCAAATGAATGTAAAATTGGTATTATGCCTGGTTCTATTTTTAGAAAAGGTTCTGTTGGGGTTGTCTCGAGGTCGGGAACTTTAACTTATGAAGCCGTTTTTCAAACGAGTCAGGAAGGTCTCGGACAAACGACTGCTATAGGGATTGGTGGCGATCCTGTTAAGGGCACTGAATTTATTGATGTGTTGGAAATGTTTTTAGCGGATGATGAAACCGAGTCTATTGTTATGATTGGTGAGATTGGTGGTTCTGCTGAAGAAGAAGCAGCACAGTTTTTGCAAGATGAAGCAAGAAAAGGTCGTAAAAAGCCAGTTGTTGGCTTTATTGCTGGCCGTACGGCTCCTCCAGGACGTACAATGGGACATGCTGGTGCTGTTATTTCTGGTGGTAAAGGTGGAGCAGAAGATAAAATTGCGGCAATGGAATCAGCTGGGATTCGTGTGTCTTCTTCGCCATCACAGATAGGTAAGACTTTGATGTCAGTTTTGAAAGGCTAAAAGAAAGTTTCACCTGAATAAGAAAAGGTTCTTAGATTCAGGTGAAAAAACTTGAGTATAAAAAGGTAAAACTTTTTTGAATGTTCAAATTACTGCTTGTTTGTAAGCATTTAAAGGTCAAAAGAGATATAAGGAGACGGAATAGATGTTCCGGAGAGGTATATGGCAAGGCAGGACGAAATAAATAGCCTTTTTGCACAGACATCATTTCTTTATGGTGGGAATGCGGATTATATAGATCAACTTTATGCTCAATATGAAAAAGATCCTACCAGTGTTGATTCACAGTGGCGTGCTTTTTTTGAAGGACTTCATGATAATAAAGAAGATGTTCTTAAAAATGCTGAAGGAGCAACATGGCAGCGTGATCATTGGCCATTAAAAGCAGAGGGTGAATTGGTTTCTGCTCTTGATGGTGATTGGTCTTCTCTTGAAAAATATCTTGGCGATAAATTAAAGGAAAAAGCAATAACAGGTGCTGCACAAAAGGGAAAAACTTCCAGTAAACAAGATATTATTCGTGCAACACGTGATTCCGTTCATGCAATTATGATGATTCGTGCGTTTCGAGAACGGGGACATCTTCATGCGCAGCTTGACCCTCTTCAATTGGCCGAAAAACAAGAAGATTATAAGGAACTTTCTCCAGAAGCTTATGGTTTTACTCCAGCTGATTACGAGCGTCCCATTTTTATTGATAATGTTTTAGGGTTGGAATATGCAACTATTCCGCAAATGCTTGAGATTCTCAATCGTACCTATTGTTCAACAATCGGTGTGGAATATATGCATGTTTCTGATCCGGTTCAGAAAGTATGGCTTCAAGAACGTATTGAAGGGCGAGATAAAAAAAATTCTTTCACACAACAAGACAAGAAAGCTATTCTGAATAAGCTTATTCAGGCGGAGGGATTCGAACAGTTTTTAGACACTAAATATAAAGGTACAAAGCGTTTTGGACTCGATGGTGGTGAGGCGCTGATTCCCGCTCTTGAACAGATTATCAAATGTGGTAGTGCTTTGGGGGTGCAGGAAGTTATTTTAGGAATGGCGCATCGTGGTCGTTTAAATGTTCTTTCACAAGTTCTTGCCAAACCGCATAGGGCTATTTTTCATGAATTCAAAGGGGGATCTTACAAGCCTGATGATGTGGAGGGATCCGGTGATGTTAAATATCATTTGGGAACTACCGCTGATCTGGACTTTGATGGTAAAAAAGTTCATTTATCACTGTTGGCCAATCCATCTCATCTTGAGATTGTTGATCCGGTTGTTATGGGAAAAGCACGTGCTAAACAAGATCAACTTATGGGACCTGCGCATACTGATTTACTCCCATTAAGTGAGCGTTCAAAAGTGATGCCATTGCTTATTCATGGTGATGCCGCTTTTGCAGGACAAGGCGTTATCCAAGAAACTTTTGGTCTTTCAGGTCTTAAAGGTTATCGTGTTGCAGGCTCACTTCATGTTATTATCAATAACCAGATTGGTTTTACAACATCTCCACGTTTTTCACGTTCTTCGCCTTATCCATCAGATGTCGCAAAAATGATTGACGCACCAATTTTCCATGTGAATGGTGATGATCCTGAGGCAGTTGTTTTTGTTGCCAAAATAGCAACAGAGTTTCGCCAAATTTTCCATAAACCAGTGGTTATTGATATGTTTTGTTATCGCCGTTATGGGCATAATGAAGGTGATGAACCTTCCTTTACGCAGCCGCTTATGTATAAAGCAATACGTAATCATAAAACAACACTTCAACTTTATAGTGACCAATTAGTAGCAGAAGGAATGGTTACTTCAGAAGAAATTGAGCAACAAAAAAAATTATGGCGCGATAAGCTTGAAGGTGAACTTGAAGCAAGTGCTTCTTATAAACCTAATAAGGCTGATTGGCTTGATGGAAGCTGGACGGGACTCAAAGCTTTTAGTAGTTCTGATGAGCAGCATTCTAGAACAACTGGTGTTGAATTAAAAACTTTAAAGGAAATTGGTCAGAAAATTGTTGAAATTCCGGCAGATTTTCACGTTCACAAAACCATTCAACGTTTTTTAAATAATCGTGCTAAAATTTTTGAAACCGGTGAGGGTGTTGACTGGGCAACTGCTGAAGCTTTAGCTTTTGGTTCACTTTGTTTGGAAGGAGCACCGGTTCGTCTTTCCGGTGAAGATGTTGAACGGGGAACTTTTTCACAACGTCATTCAGTTCTTTATGACCAAGAAAATGAGGCGCGTTATATTCCTTTGAATCATTTACAAAAGGGGCAAGCGCTTTATGACGTTGTTAATTCTATGCTTTCTGAAGAAGCTGTTCTTGGTTTTGAATATGGATATTCTCTTGCTGAACCACGAGGATTAACACTTTGGGAAGCACAATTTGGTGATTTCTCTAATGGTGCACAGGTCATTTTTGATCAATTTATTTCATCTGCAGAGCGTAAGTGGCTTCGTATGTCTGGTCTTGTGTGTTTATTGCCTCATGGTTTTGAAGGGCAAGGGCCGGAGCATTCTTCTGCACGTTTAGAACGGTTTCTTCAACTTTGTGCGGAAGATAATATGCAGGTTGCTAATTGTACAACCCCTGCAAATTATTTTCATATTTTGCGTCGACAAATTAAGCGTGATTTCCGTAAGCCATTGATTTTGATGACACCGAAATCACTTTTACGTCATAAGCGAGCTGTTTCTCTTCTCAATGAAATGGGGCCAGAAACAAGTTTCTGTCGTGTGTTGCTTGATGATGCAGAATGTCTCAAAGATTCTGTCATTAAGTTGCAAAAAGATAATAAGATTCGCCGTGTCGTTCTTTGTACTGGTAAGGTTTATTACGATCTTTATGAAGAACGTGAAAAAAAGGGTATTGATGATGTTTACCTCCTTCGTATTGAACAGCTTTATCCTTTCCCTGCAAAAGTTTTGGTGAATGTGTTATCGCGCTTTTTGCAGGCGGAAGTTTTTTGGTGCCAAGAGGAACCAAAAAACATGGGGGCTTGGTCATTTATTGAGCCTTATTTGGAATGGGTTTTGACGCATATTAATGCGCAATATTCACGTGCTCGTTATGCAGGACGTCCTGCGAGTGCGTCACCGGCCTCTGGGTTGATGGTGAAACACCTTGAACAACTGGCTGCGTTTCTTAAAGACGCGTTAGGTTCTTAATTTATTACTACTCTGATGTATGGAAAAATATTATGACTACTGAAATTCGTGTTCCTACTTTGGGCGAATCGGTTACCGAAGCAACGGTTGGCAAATGGTTTAAAAAACTTGGCGAAGCTGTCGCTATGGATGAGCCTTTGGTTGAATTAGAAACTGATAAGGTAACTGTTGAAGTTCCTTCTCCTGTTGCTGGGAAATTATCTGAAATCATTGCAAAAGAAGGCGATACGGTTGAAGTAAATGCTCTTTTAGGAGTGGTGAAAGCTGGAGAAGCTGGTATCTCCCAATCACTTTCACCTTCTGCTACACTTGTTCCAGCGGCTTCATCTGAATCGGAGAAGCCTGCTTTGAGTAGTGCAATGCCTCCTTCTCCTTCAGCAGCAAAATTGATGGCTGAAAATAATGTTGCAAAAAGCGATATTTCAGGTTCTGGAAAACGTGGACAAATTCTTAAAGAAGATGTTCTTGGTGGATTAAAACAAAGTACAAATGCCCCTACACCCTCTTCCTCTGCGGCGAGTTCTTCGGCACATCCTGTCCAAGAAACACGTGAAGAGCGGGTTCGTATGACGAAATTGCGTCAAACAATTGCTCGCCGTCTTAAAGATGCACAAAATGTAGCAGCAATGTTAACCACATTTAATGAGGTTGATATGTCAGCGGTGATGGATTTGCGCAAGCGTTATAAGGATCTTTTTGAAAAGAAACATGGCGTTAAGCTTGGTTTTATGGGTTTTTTTACCAAGGCTGTTTGTCATGCATTAAAAGAACTTCCTGCTGTTAATGCAGAGATTGATGGGACAGATATTGTTTATAAAAACTATGTCAATGTTGGAATTGCTGTTGGAACGGATAAAGGGCTTGTTGTTCCAGTGGTGCGAGATGCAGATCAAATGTCATTGGCAGAGATTGAAAAAGAGATTGGTCGTTTGGGGCGTCTTGCGCGTGATGGAAAATTAGCCGTTTCTGATATGCAGGGCGGAACTTTTACCATTACCAATGGTGGTGTGTATGGATCGTTGATGTCAACACCGATTTTGAATGCACCACAATCTGGTATTTTGGGAATGCATGCGATTAAAGAGCGAGCAATGGTTGTTGAGGGTCAAGTTGTGATCCGCCCCATGATGTATTTAGCGCTTTCTTATGATCACCGTATTGTGGATGGGCAAGAGGCTGTAACTTTCCTTGTGCGTGTTAAGGAAAGCTTAGAAGATCCGGAACGCCTTGTTCTTGATTTGTAAAATACAGTTTTCAGGATGAAAGGAGAAACGGATGTCTTATGATGTGGCTGTGATCGGAGCGGGTCCAGGTGGTTATGTAGCAGCAATAAAGGCGGCGCAACTGGGACTTAAAGTAGCAATTATTGAAAAGCGTACAACATTAGGAGGAACATGTCTCAACGTTGGTTGTATTCCTTCTAAAGCGTTGTTGCATGCTTCAGAAGTGTTTGCTGAAACCCAGCATGGTTTTGAAACGCTTGGTATTTCTATTGGTAAATCTAAGCTTAATCTTGAACAAATGATGGTTCATAAGAAAGCTGTGGTGACAGCCAATACCAGTGGTGTTTCTTTTTTGATGAAAAAAAATAAAGTTGATACTTTTTTTGGGACAGCCAAAATTTTGAGTGCGGGTCATGTGGAAGTTGTTGCCAGAGATGGTAATAAACAAACAATTGAAACAAAAAATATTATTATTGCTACCGGTTCAGAGAGTTCAGGAATTCCAGGGGTGAATGTTGAAATTGATGAAAAGACTATTGTTTCTTCTACGGGAGCCCTTTCACTTGAAAAAGTACCAGCGCATATGATTGTAGTGGGTGCTGGTGTCATTGGTTCAGAACTTGGATCAGTTTGGAGCCGTTTGGGTGCTAAAGTGACCATTATTGAGTATCTTAATAAAGTTTTGGGCTCAATGGATGGTGAAGTTTCACGGCAATTTCAGAAATTAATGGAAAAACAGGGGATTGAATATAAAACGGGTGCAAAGGTGACAGCTGTTACACAATCTGGCTTAACTGCTCAGGTGAGCTTTGAATCTGTCAAAGGTGGTGAGGCTGAAACTTTAGAGGCTGATGTTGTGCTTATTGCTACTGGACGTTCTCCTTATACAGAGGGGCTTGGCTTACAAGAGGCTGGTGTTCAGTTAGATGAACGCGGATTTATTGCAATTGATGCCCATTGGCAGACGAATGTTCCAGGAATTTATGCAATTGGTGATGTCGTAAAAGGGCCAATGTTAGCACATAAAGCAGAGGAAGAAGGCATTGCTGTGGCAGAGATTTTGGCAGGTCAAAAAGGGCATGTTAATTTTGATGTTATTCCTAGTGTTGTTTATACACAGCCGGAAATTGCGAGTGTAGGAAGAACAGAAGAAGAGCTAAAAACTGCTGGTATTGAATATAATGTTGGCAAATTTCCTTTTATGGCCAATGGTCGTGCACGTGCAATGCAAAAGAGTGATGGGTTCGTTAAAATCCTTTCTGATAAAAAAACAGATAGGGTATTAGGAGGACATATTCTTGGATTTGGTGCTGGTGAAATGATCCATGAAATTGCAGTTTTAATGGAATTTGGTGGTTCATCAGAAGATCTGGGACGTTGTTGCCATGCACATCCTACCTTATCAGAAGCCGTGCGTGAGGCAGCTTTGGCAACATTTGCTAAACCACTTCATATTTAAAAAGCTTTTAAAAAGTACATTTTAAAAGGCACGGGGGGGCAGAAAATATTAGTGAAGCATGCAACAAAAAAAGGAATATAACCAATAGTATTGGAATGTTCCATTTGTTGTATGCTTTTCGATAATTACTTTTTTAGATATCTGTTGTGCAGTTTTGATTGATTATCCTGTTGTGCACTATCGTTTAGAGCAGTGGTGTTTAGTCTATGTAAAGTTTTATATATGGGGTAGTTTTTATACTGTTATAAAATATTTAAGATAGGATTCCGAGCTTATCTGCGTGTTTTGTGTTAAGCAAACATCTCTCAAAATGCTCAAATCTACTTCGCGATGGTGGCTCGTGAATGGTATAACTGTAAAGTTCCTCTTGAAATATATGAAATTCATTCAAACTGTTACAAGACCTATTGTGCACCATCATCTTTATGTTTAGTAAAAGTACACACTGACATTATAATACACTTTTTCAGTTTTCAATATTGCTAAAGCTCTTTATTATTTGAGCGTTTTCATAAGAGAAATTTGTCATTTTTTACTCATACGCTTGCTTTGTTTGTGATGTGCAGACAAAAGATTTTAATTGCTTCAATGTGAGAGAGTTTGTGATTAAGATAATCTTATAGTATTCAGCGTAACGTTATATATGAAGAGGGAAGGGATTGAATATTCTAAAAAATACCGCTCTTATTTAAAAGAGCAGTATTTTTATATCTTTTGTTTATGACACTATCTTTTTGATGATAAGACAAGTCATACAGTGTGATTAAATTAGTTTTTGCTTCTCTGTTTATCTTGATCATTGCTTGCTATGTCTTAAAAAGATGATATGTCTCTTCTTTAAGGTTGTTAAGAAATCGCAATGTTGCCAAAATATAACGAATAGCTAAAATTTTTTTGAAAACCATAATTACACGAGAATATTAAGTTTGTTTTCATTGAGCAGTTTTGTGATAACTTAAAAAATTAAGCATATGCTTTCTATAAGTATTAAAATTGTAATTTTTTATCCTCTTGTTGTTCTCTTATAAAAGTGGGAAGCCCCATATGATCAAGATATTTAAGGAAAGGGTGGGGTGGTAATTCTTCTACATTGACCATAGTTTTAACATCCCATTCGCCTGTGGCAATAAGAAGAGCTGTTGCGGCTGCTGGTACGCCAGCTGTATAGGAAATGCCTTGTGCCCCAGTTTCATGAAAAGCTTGTTTGTGATCGGCTATATTATAGATAAAAATTTCTCTCGGGTTTCCATCTTTTTCGCCTTTAATAAGACCCCCAATACAGGTTTTTCCTGTGTAGTCTGGGGCGAGAGAGGAAGGGTCGGGTAAGACGGCCTTCACGACTTTCAAGGGCACAACTTCTTGACCTTCTGCCGTTTTAATTGGTTGTTCGGATAAGAGTCCGAGGTTTTTTAGAACCGTAAAAACAGTGATATAACGATCACTAAATCCCATCCAGAAACGGACATTCTCTACATCAAGATTTTTGGAAAGTGAATGAATTTCATCATGTCCTGTCATATAGGCTTTTTGTTTTCCCACAACGGGAAGATCCCATTCATGGCTGATTTCAAACATTTTATTGGAAGTCCATTTTTTATTTTGCCATGACCATACTTGTCCTGTAAATTCACGGAAGTTAATTTCTGGATCAAAATTTGTAGCAAACCAACGCCCATGATTTCCGGCATTAATATCAATAATATCAATATCTGTGATTTTATCAAAATAATCATCGCGCGCTAATGCAGCATAAGAATTCACTACACCTGGGTCAAAACCTGCTCCTAAAATAGCGGTTATACCAGCTTTTTCACATTCTTGACGTCGAGGCCATTCATAATTGCCATACCAAGGAGGTGTTTCACAAATTTTCAATGGGTCTTCATGAATTGCGGTATCGATATAAGCGCATTTGGTTTCAATACAAGCTGAAAGAACAGACATATTAAGAAAGGCAGAACCAACATTAATGACAATTTCGCATTTGGTCTTTTGGATGAGCTTTATAGTTTCTTCTACATTCATGGCATTGAGCGAATGGCTTTTGAAAACACCCTGTTCTTTCATTGTGTTTTTTTCTTTAATAGAAGCAATGATGGCCTCACATTTTTTGAGTGTTCGTGAAGCAATATGAATTTCACCAAGAATATCGTTGTTTTGAGCGCATTTATGCGCAACAACTTGTGCAACACCTCCGGCACCAATAATGAGAACATTTTTTTTCATTGTAGGTCCATCTCCTTTTTAATACTGTTGTATGACGTTTTTTATGGTTTATCTTTATGAAAGGCTTTCCTGATAGTCGTTATAGCTGAATTGGCGTTGAAGTGTTAATGTACCATCGCACTCTTTGAGAACAATAGCAGGCATTGTAACGCCATTAAACCAGTTTTTCTTGACCATTGTATAACCTGCTGCATCCTGAAAAGACAGTCTATCGCCTATTTTAAGAGGTTTTTGAAATTGAAATGTTCCAAAAATATCGCCGGCAAGACAAGACTTTCCACAAATCATAATTTCGTGTGGACCTTGATTGGGTTCTAATTTGGCATTCTCACGATAAATGAGAAGATCAAGCATATGTGCTTCAATTGAGCTATCAACGATGGCTAGATTCTTTTCATTATACAATGTGTCAAGAACACTGACTTCTAAAGTGGTGCTTTTGGTAATAGCAGCTTCTCCTGGTTCTAGAAAAAGAGTGACACCATGAGTTTTAGAAAATTGTTTTAAGCGTTTTGCGAAAGCTTCTAGAGGATAATTTTCAGCCGTAAAATGGATTCCGCCGCCAAGGCTTATCCAGTCAACAGCAGAAAAAAGTTCTGCAAATTTTTCTTCCATATACCCAAGCATTTGGTTAAAAAGATTAAAGTCAGCATTTTCACAATTGTTATGGATCATCAATCCGTTGATAAGAGGCAGAACTTCTTTGATAGCGCTTTGGTTTGTTTCTCCTAAGCGGCTAAAAGGGCGAGAGGGGTTGGCAAGATCAAAATTTGATGCGCTCATTCCTGGGTTTAACCTTAAACCTCTTTGAATGGTTTTTGTTGCATCAGAAAAGCGTTGAAGCTGTTGGATGGAATTAAAGATGATTTTATCTGCATAACCACAGGCTTCATCAATTTCATCATCTGCCCAAGCCACTGAATAAGCATGGGTTTCTTTGCCAAATTTTTCTCTTCCTAAACGCAGTTCATAAAGGGATGATGATGTGGTTCCATCCATGAACTCAGACATTAAATCAAAAACACTCCATGTGGCAAAACATTTCAAAGCAAGTAAAATTTTAGCTCCGGACATTTCCCGTAAACGAGAAATTGTTTGCATGTTTTTGATGAGTTTCGATTTGTCTATAAGATAGTAGGGGGTTTTTATCATCATTTATTCATTCTTTTTTGTAGGATCTTATTGCCAAGATCAACGTTTAGTACAAAGAGTAACAGAATGTCTCAAGAAAAAAGAATCTTAAGAAAAGAATCTGTTTCTGTCCAGCAAGAGAAAGGCTTTCTGTAATTACTGTTGTTTATTATGTTGAGTTTTTTGTTATGAGTATGAAAAAAAAATTATATTATGCTTTAGCTTTTGTATTTGTTAGCAGTTTTTTCATTATAACAACCACTCTTATTAATTGGGGGCAAAATAGGAGTGATGCTAAAGCCAAACTGGTTACTCAGACTTCTCTCCAAGATATTTCGGTGCCTTTGATTTTTACGGGGCGTAGAGAACTTAATGGTTTTAAAGGTTATCGTCATTATCGGCGTGGTTATCGTAAATACAGTGATAATTGGTGGTATCCTGAAGTGGCATTTATTACATCACCGCACTTAAGCACAAAAGGCGCATCATTAAAAGTTGTACCAGATGCTAAAAAAGTGTTTTTAACGTCTTCTTCGGAAAAATTAGAAAAAAAAGAGCCATGGATGCTTAAACAACATATTGAATCTTGCCTTGCGCGTTATCGCTCTTATAATAAAAATGATAATAGTTTTCAGCCTTTTCATGGGGGGCGTAGGCAGTGTTTATCACGCTTTTTTAAAGGATAGAAATTAAATAAAATTTTAATTGCTTCTTGTCGTGAGCGTTATTGTTCTTACAATAAAGAGAAGACTTGTGTGGTGCGCAGTATTTTCATGCAAGCATTGTTTTTTTAAAAATTTTAAATGCTTTTAAGTTTTATTAAATCTTATTATCATTAAGTGTGGAATGGGGGTGAGAATATAAGTTTTTGTTTTGTCGATGACAAAATATTAAGGTAAAATGGAGTTTAAAGAATGACAACACGGGAAGCAATGTTGGTATTGCTCGTTTTGCTTCCCTTTGGTGGAAGTGCTGTCATTGGCTTTTTTCGTTCGACAGCAAAAAATAATGAAGCGTGGTTTGCTGGGGTTGTCGCACTTTTCTGTCTTATTTTTGCAATAATGCTTTATCCGGAAGTTCGCGGAAACCACATAGTGCGTTTAGATATTTCTTGGCTTCCAGAATGGGGAAGCGATTTGATTCTCCGCATAGATGGTTTGTCGTGGCTTTTTTGCTTGCTTATTACAGGGATTGGGCTGCTTGTTGTCATTTATTCACGTTATTACATAGATCCAGCGGATTCTGTACCGCGTTTTTTTTCCTTTTTTTTGGCCTTTATGGGATCAATGATAGGAATAGTTTTATCAGGTAATCTCGTCTTTTTGGTTGTTTTCTGGGAACTTACCAGTATTTTTTCTTTTTTGCTGATCGGCTATTGGTACCATAATGCAAGTGCGCGTGAGGGTGCGCGTATGGCTCTAACGATCACAGGTTTTGGCGGCTTTGCTCTTTTTATTGGAGTTTTATTGATTGGGTATACTGTTGGCAGTTTTGATTTGGATAAGGTGCTACAGTCTGGAGATATGATCCGGTCAAGTTCTCTTTATAGTCCTATCCTTATTTGTATTTTATTGGGAGGGTTAACAAAAAGCGCGCAATTTCCCTTTCATTTTTGGCTACCTAACGCGATGGCTGCTCCAACTCCCGTATCGGCTTATTTGCATTCGGCAACAATGGTAAAAGCGGGATTGTTTTTGCTTGTTCGTTTATGGCCTGTGCTCTCTGGAACAGAATCTTGGTTTTGGCTGGTTGGCTTTTCAGGACTCTCAACTCTTCTTCTAGGTGCCTATTTTTCCATGTTTCAGCAAGACTTGAAAGGACTGCTTGCTTACTCGACTATTAGTCATCTTGGATTAATTACAACACTTTTAAGTCTTGGTAGTCCACTTGCATGTGTTGCGGCGATCTTTCATATGGCCAATCATGCTACTTTTAAAGCTTCTTTATTTATGGCTGCTGGCATTATTGATCACGAGACGGGAACACGTGATATGCGTAAACTGTCAGGGCTTTATCGTTCTATGCCTATCACAGCAACTCTTGCTTTAGTTGCGAGTGCAGCGATGGCTGGGGTTCCTTTGTTGAATGGTTTTTTATCGAAAGAGATGTTTTTTGCTGAAGCTGTTGAAACGCATATGGAATCATGGCTCGATTGGATTGCGCCTTATGTGGCAACGCTAGCTAGTCTGTTTAGTGTGACCTATTCTATACGCTTTATTCATGGCGTTTTTTTAGGACCAAAGCCTGACAATTTACCCAAGACTCCCCATGAACCACCGCATTTCATGCGTTTACCAATGGAGCTTTTGGTGTTTATTTGTTTAGCGGTTGGTATTTTTCCTAATTTAACAATAGGACCTATTTTAGATAATGCGGTCGTGTCTGTTTTAGGACCAATGACAATTCCTTATAGTTTGGCTGTTTGGCATGGGTTTAACACTCCATTAGTGATGAGCTTTGTTGCATTATTAGGGGGCGGATTGCTCTATGCTGTTGGGCATCGTTATTTTTTATCCTGTGATGATGGGGCTCCTTTTTTCCGTCACTTAAAAGGACCGCGTATTTTTGAACGCATTCTCGTAATTATTTCTTGGAAATGGGCCCGTGCGGTGGAGTCTGCTTTGTCAACACGCCGTTTGCAGATCCAATTGCATTGGATTTTTTGGGTCTGTTTTGCCTTTGTTGGTCTTTTACTTTGGTGCGATGGTTTCATTCCAGTGGGGACATTACCGCTTTTTCCACTTGATATTCCTTTTCTCGCTCTTTGGCTGGTTGGCGGATTATGTGCGCTTTTAGTTGCTTGGCGAGCAAAGTTTCATCGTCTTGCTTCACTTATGCTTTTAGGGGGAGCTGGTTTGATGACTTGTGCAACCTTTTTATGGCTTTCTGCTCCTGATTTAGCAATAACACAATTGGTTGTTGAGGTTGTTACAGTCGTTTTATTATTGCTTGGTTTACGGTGGTTGCCTAAACGTTTGCATGACCCTAGGCCAGCTGCTGTTCATTTTTGGGTTCGCTTGCGTCGTTTCCGTGATTTCATCATATCCCTTGTAGGAGGTGCTGGTGTAGCATGGCTTTCTTTTGCAGTGATGACACGTCCCCAAGGTACAACGATTTCTGATTTTTTTCTAACGCATGCTTACTCAGATGCTGGTGGTCGCAATGTTGTGAATGTGTTATTGGTTGATTTCCGTGGTTTTGATACCATGGGAGAAATTGTGGTTTTGGGTGTTGTTTCCCTTACTGTTTTTGCACTCTTACGACGTTTTCGTCCTGCGCCTGAGAGTATTGATGCGCCTTTTCAACAACGTATCCAGAAAGCCTTTGATATAGCTCAGCCTAATCGAAATGTGGGAGATACAGTATTGAATTATTTAGCTGTTCCTGCTGTTATTATGGGTTGGCTCTTTCCAATTATTATCGCTTTTGCTATTTATTTATTCATGCGAGGGCATGATCTGCCAGGAGGTGGATTTGTCGGTGGTATTACTTTGGCTATAGGATTTATTTTACAATATCTTGCACGCGATATTCGGTGGGTGGAAACGCATTTGAGAGTTTTACCTTTGCGTTGGATAGGCTTTGGTTTATTATTGTCAGTCGTAACGGGGATGGGCTCTTGGTTTTTTGGATATCCTTTTTTAACATCCTTTTTTCGATATATTCATCTTCCGTTAATTGGGAAAGTTACCATGGCATCTGCTTTTTTGTTTGATTTTGGTGTGCTTTCTCTTGTGTTAGGAGCAACTGTTCTCATTTTAATTGCACTTGCACACCAGTCAATTAGGAGTTACCGAATCGGTAAGAAACCTATTTTAAAAGAGAAGGAAAATTAATGGAAATTGTTCTTTCTTTGGGTATCGGTGTTTTTGTCGGATCAGGTATTTGGCTTGTTTTGCGTCCACGTACTTTTCAAGTCATTCTTGGTTTGTCCTTGATCTCCTATGGTGTTAATCTTTTTATATTTTCAATGAGTAGACCGCGTAGTAATGCTGCTCCAATTGTTGATCCTACCACTGTTATTAATCCAGCTAATTATGTCGATCCTCTTCCACAAGCCTTGGTTTTAACTGCGATTGTGATTGGTTTTGCAACAACAGCTTTATTTTTAGTTATCTTGTTGGTTTCACGTGGTTTAACGGGTTCTGATCACGTTGATGGACGTGAGGTGCAATAATGGAAATAGGAGTGCATCATCTCCTTATTTTGCCTATTCTTTTGCCGTTAATCACTGGAGCACTTCTTCTTTTTTATGATGAACGTCGTGCAAGACTTAAATCATTCATCAGTCTTTCTTCTGCGGGACTGTTGGTCGTTACTGCCATTTTATTGATTATACGTACTCTTGAAATAGCACCGGCTTGCGATGTTTATCGACTTGGTAATTGGCCGTCTTCTTTTGGAATTGTTTTAGTCCTTGATCGCTTAAGCGCTATGATGCTTTTACTTTCCAGCTTGTTGGTGACTAGCGTGTTGGTTTTTGCGCGGGCTCATTGGTACAAAGCTGGTTCTCATTTTCAGTCACTAATGCAATTTTTTATGGTGGGGATAAATGGTGCTTTTTTGACTGGCGATTTATTTAATTTATTTGTGTTTTTTGAAGTTATGTTAACGGCTTCCTATGGGCTTGCTTTGCATGGTTCTGGTCAGACACGCGTGCGCGCAGGATTGCATTATGTTGTGGTTAATCTTGTTGCTTCATTATTTTTTTTAGTTGGTATAGCGCTCATTTATGGAGTCGTTGGTACTCTTAATATGGCCGATTTGGCTGTTAAAATAAAATATATATCTTCTACAGATATTGTTTTGTTCGAAATAGGTGTTGCACTTTTAGGTATTGCTTTTTTGCTTAAAGCGGGTATGTGGCCGCTTAATTTTTGGTTGGTGCCAACTTACAGTGCAGCAGCAGCGCCTGTTGGAGCTTCTTTTGCACTTTTGAGCAAGGTTGGTATTTATATTATTTTACGTTTAACGTTGCTATGGTTTGGTCCTGAAAGTGAATATTTTAACCATTTTGGTCATACGGTTTTGTTTTATGGTGGGCTTGCCACTATGATTGTTGGTTTTATTGGGGTATTGGCGAGCCAAGTTTTGGTGCGTTTGGCAGCTTATAGCGTTCTTGTCTCTTCTGGTACATTGTTGGCTGCGATCGGGATAGGCAATACAGCACTGACAGCAGGCGCACTTTTTTATATTGTTTCTTCAACTTTAGCACTGGGAGCTTTTTTTCTTTTGGTAGAGTTAGTTGAACGCTGTCAAGATGTGGCTGCTAATGTTCTTGCTGTCACAATGGAGGTGTATGGTGACGATGAAGAGGAGGAAGAAGATGAAGTTGGCATCTATTTTCCAGTAACCTTGGCAATTCTTGGAGCTTGTTTTGGTATCTGTGCCATTTTGATTATTGGATTGCCGCCTTTTTCTGGTTTTGTTGCTAAATTTATGATGTTCATGGCAATTTTAAACCACAGTAGAGAGGATTTTTCTGCTTCTCTTCCGGTTTACCAAGATTGGCTTTTTGTAATTTTTGTCACTCTCTCTGGTTTTGCGGCTTTGATTGCATTGACACGAACGGGTATCCGAACTTTTTGGGTTTCTCTTGAAGGGCGTATTCCTCGTGTGCAAGTGATAGAATTTGCGCCTATTGCCGTTCTCCTTGCTTTGTGTTTTCTTATAACAATTGTAGCCAGTCCTGTTAGTCATTATATGTCTGAAACTGCTAAGACTTTGTATGAACCTCAAAACTATATTGGGAGCGTTTTAACGGATTTTTCTCTCGAAAATAGGGAGATAAGTAAATGAATTGTTTTTGTCCTTCCCCTTTTTTCAGTGGTGTCATTGTCCTTATGTGGCTTATTTTAAATGGTTTTAGTTTAGGGCAATTGCTTTTAGGGATTTTAACCGCTTTGTTTTGTGGTTGGATGATACGGCTTCTGGAGCCGGAGAAGGTTGTTATTAAAAGCTGGAGTGCGGTTTTTCGTCTCGTTTTTCGAGTATTTATAGATTCTATATTCTCAAATGTTTCGGTGGCTTGGTTTGTTTTAACAAAAAGGTCTCGAGTGCAGAAATCTGGTTTTATTGTAGTACCTCTTCTGCTTCATAATCGCACTGCTTTGGCTATTTTAGCATGCATCCTTTCGGCAACCCCTGGAACTGCTTGGGTTGCCTATAATAGTAAAAAGGGTGAACTTTTGCTTCATGTCTTAAATTTAAAAAATGGATATGATTACAAACAGTTGATCAAACAACGGTATGAGCAATTGCTTTTGGAGATTTTTTTATGAGTATGGTGATTCTTTATTGGGGGCTTTTCTTTTCACAGTTTTTTTTAAGTTTAGCGGTGATTTTCGCGCTGTTTCGGTTGATTCGTGGTCCACGGGCGCAGGATAGAATTGTTGGTTTGGATGCCCTTTATATAACCACTATTCTTTTGTTTCTTACATTCGATATTCGTTCAGAAACAACCACTTATTTTGTCGCAGCTCTCATTATTGGATTGTTGGGATCTGTCTCAAGCATCGCTTTGGCGAAATTTCTTATGCGGGGGGAGATTATTGAATGAAAGATGATATATCGCTTGTGGTTGCTATTGCTATCACAGTTTTCTTAATATTAGGGTCTGGATTGACATTGATCGCAACGATAGGTTTGGTGCGTTTTTCCAATTTTTATAAGCGTTTGCATATGCTTTCAGTATGTACGAGTTGGGGCGTTGGTAGTATTCTTATTTCTTCATTTCTTTATTCAATATTTGTGGACCATTATTTTGTTTTTCATGAAGTGTTGCTGATGTTTTTTTTGTTTTTAACAGCACCGGTAGCTTCTATGTTGCTTTCACATACAGCAGCTTATCGACATCATTCAGAAAAACAATCAGAAAAACCGCTGGCTCTTTTATTACACCAAACGGAGGAAAAGCTACCCACATCAGAAGGAACATCACGAGATGAGAGCCAGCGCGATTCTTGAAATGTAAGAATCTTCCTTATTCTGTGCTTTTTTCTTCTACACAGTGGATGGGCTTTTCTTCTTTTGGATCATTAATAAGATCGTAAAATATGGCTTCATTTTTAGTTATCCACCAAATGTATTGTCCACCCACATATTTTCCTCCAGAAGCGGCAATTACATTAGAACCAACGATGCGCTTACCGTTCCATTTTAAATCAACAAGCGCAATATTGCCAGCATTATAGTAAGTTGCTTCAACATACTCTTTGCTTGTTCCCATATCGCATTGATAGGAGACGGTCTCTGTTGTTGGTTCTGGATCATCTGGTACTTCAATGACTAAAGAACTTGCTAATGCATTAATTGAACCGAGGAGGAGCACACTTAAAGTAATGAAAAATTGTTTAGTAAAAGAAATTTTTTTCATAATATTTCCCGTGTTATTTAAAATAATAATGTTGACTCATCTTTACAGAGGATAGGTTTTTTTTCTTCTGGATCCTGAGCAAGGTCATAAAGCGTGACTTCTTTGTTCTTCTCCCACCAGATATACTGAGCTCCTGCAAATTTTGCTCCTGTTGCCGCGATGACATTAGCAGCAATGACACGGTCACCATTCCATTTGAAATCAACCAACGAAATATTATCAGCATTAAGATAGACTGCCTCAATGCGCTCTTTACCTGCTCCAGTTTCACACTGATAGGTAATGGTCTCTGTTTTGGGCTCTGGATTGTCTGGTACTTCAATGATTAAAGAACCAGCTAAGCTATTGTTTGAGCTGAAGAGTGATAAACTTAAAGCGGTGAAAAATCCTAAAATGTGTAAAGTTTTTTTCATGATGCTTCCCTATATTCCTAATATTGTGCACAAAGAATAATTTGACTGATACGATGGTGTCTACGGCAGGATTCGAACCTGCGACCCCAGGATTCATACCACTTCGATTTTCACCGCCAGCCTTATCGGCTGTTTGTGGTCTGGACTGTCTCTTCACCTTGAAGCTTTTGCTCTTTAGGTGCTGCCCGTTCAGTCTCTACACCTTTCTCTCATTTGAAAAGAGACTTGGCTCGGGATTGGCATATAGTCGCCCATGAAGCTTTCCCCGAATTTGAGCAGATTCACTTTGAGGATTTCTTCTCAAAGTGCCCAATTTCTTTAGGAATCCTGTGCTCTATCCTACTGAGCTACGCAGACATCATCATGTTAATCTTTAATAGAAGTATAAAAACGAATCAATTATATTCAATATGAATTAACGAATTTCTGTTAATTTTTGTTCCAAAAAGGATAAAACGGCATCTGGTGAAACATTTTTTGCAATAAATGATTGGCCAAGTCCGCGTGTTAAGATGAAAGTCAAATTGTTTTGCGAAACTTTTTTATCTTGGGCAATGAGAGTCATTAAAGTTTCAGCATCTGGTAGACATCCTGGGATATCCTTTAATTGTGTAGGCAATCCTATAGATTTGAAGTGCGCTTCAATGCGTTGTGTAAGCGTGGGGCTTATTAAATTTAATTGAGCAGAGAATTGATGAGCTAGAATCATCCCAATTGCTACACTTTCGCCATGGATTAAACGGTTGGAGTCATAAGCGGTTGCTGTTTCAAGCATGTGTCCAAATGTATGGCCGAGATTTAAGAGTGCGCGCTCTCCTTTCTCATGTTCGTCACGTGCTACAATGGCAGCTTTAAATTGGCATGAGCGAACAATGGCCTCTGTTCGCATAGGGCCATTAGAGAAAATTTTCTGCCCATTTTTTTCAAGCCACTCAAAAAAGTCAGGTTGGTTAATGAGACCGTATTTTACTATTTCTGCGTAGCCAGCGCGAAATTCGCGCGGTGGCAGGGTATCAAGAAGACACGTGTCAGCAATAACGCATTGTGGTTGATAAAAGGCACCAATAAGATTTTTGCCATATTGGCTATTGATTCCCGTTTTTCCACCAACAGAAGAATCAATTTGTGCAAGAAGCGTTGTGGGCATTTGAATGAAGTTCATGCCACGGCGGATTATACTTGCCGCAAATCCTGCTAGATCACCAATGACACCACCGCCAAAAGCAATAACACAGTCGCCTCTTTCTAAACGCGCAGCAAGAATTTGATCGATGACAACTTGCAGGGTTGAAAATGATTTTGATTGTTCTCCTGCTTCTACAATAATAGGGACAGTATGAATTTTATTTTTTGTTAATTCTGCTTGCAATATCTCCAAATGAAGGGAAGCAACATTTGTATCTGTAACAAGTGCCAAGCGCGTTTGATGAGGATCTTTTTTATTAAGAGCATGTTTAATTTGTGAAGCAGCTTGTGTAATCAGACCCGGACCAATGATGATATCGTAACAGTGTTTGTCCAGTTTAACAGTGACGGTTTTGGTTTGCATGCTGGTTATCCCTATTGTTAATTTCTGTGTATAGGTAGTGCTGTACGGATCGTATAACATTTTGTGCTACGGTATGACGGCTTTCTTTATGACTGTTAATTGTTAAGTTTGCCTTTGCATAGATAGGATAACGCTGTTCCATGAGTTTTTGCATGGTTTCTTTAGGATTGGCTGTTTGAAGCAGGGGACGTGTTGGGTGCTTTGAGACACGTTGCATGAGGATATCAAGATCGACTTTTAGCCATATGGATATACCATTTTGGTGAATGGCTTTTCGGATATTTTCATTTATGTAGGCACCACCACCTGTTGCTAAAACAAGGGGACTTTTTTTCATGAGGTTTAGAATAACACGCTGTTCAAGAGCACGAAATTCGGATTCACCATAAATTTCAAAGAGTTCCGTGATTGTCATTTGTGCAGCTTTTTCAATTTCTTGGTCAGAATCATAAAAAGGTAAACGAAGCATGGTGGCGACGCGTTTTCCGATCACTGATTTGCCTGCCCCCATAAGACCAACAAGGACAAGTGCTCTTTTATCAAGGGACGATAAGAGCTGATTCTTTATTTGTGTTATGGGGACGCGTTTTTGTCGATTGCTTTTCATAACTTTATTTCGGCATTTATCCATCTTAAAGTCAATTCCTGTTAATCTTTGTGAGGCATAATACGAGATAGAATATTTTTGGGTAGGTTATTGTCTTATGCCAACATTGACTAGATTTTTGATGATTCTTTTCATTTTGCTTTCTGTTCTTTTCATTATAATGGGTGCTCTTGTGGTTTGGGTTGAACCAGTAACTGTGGATATGTACATTGATGTTCCCTTGGATTCATGGAATCTTTCTACGGAAGCGAATCAATGAAATGAAAAGTGGTGCTGTGATAGATCATTTTCTTGAGATGATGAGTGCGGAGAGAGGGGCTTCGTCTCATACGCTTGCGGCTTATCAGCATGATTTGCAGTGGGCACAAGACGAATTGTCTTCACACTCTGTTTCGCTTTTTTCAGCACAAAAAGAAGATTTAATTACTCTTTTGTCACTTATGCATACTTTTGGTTTTGCGGCATCGTCGCAAGCGCGCCGTTTATCAACTTTGCGTCAGTTTTATCAATTCCTTTATGCTGAAGGGTTGAGAGCAGATGATCCCTCTCATGATATTGATGCACCTCGTCAGAGGCGTCCTTTGCCCAAAATCATGAGTGAAGATGCAGTGATAAAATTGCTTGATTTTGCGGAGTTAGAAGTCAATCAAGCAGACTATGGGTCCAAAGGTTATTTCCGTGCACTGCGTCTTCAGCTATTGATTGAAATGCTTTATGCAACAGGGTTACGTATTAGTGAGTTGGTGAGTCTGCCGGTTCAGTCTGTTCGAAGGAATGAATACAGCGTTTTGGTTCGTGGTAAGGGCAAAAAAGAACGAATGGTGCTGTTATCAAAAAAAGCATGCCAAGTTCTTTCACAGTGGTTAAATTTGCGTGATCAGGGAAAGGACGCTACGAGTTCTTATCTTTTTCCTGCGCATTCCGAGACAGGATATATTGCTCGTCAAGTCGTTGCACGAGAGTTGAAAAATCTCGCTAGAAGAGCAGGGATAGGAAGTGATAGCTTTTCTCCCCATGTGTTGCGTCATGCTTTTGCTAGTCATCTTTTGCAAAATGGTGCTGATTTGCGTGCCGTTCAACATTTGTTAGGTCATTCTGATATTGCTACCACTCAGATTTATACCCATGTGTTGGAAGAGGGACTTTATCGTTTAGTCAATGAGCATCATCCACTTGCCGATGAGCAAAAGGCTCGTTAAAGAAAAGGTGATGTTTTTGAAAAAGACTTTATAAAGCAAATTATAAGTGTATAAGTGACACTGAATGAGTTGACACAAATGTATAATTATCTTGATTTTGAAAAACCAGTTGCTGATCTTGATGGGAAAATTCTTGAATTAAAAAAAATTTCTCAGGAAAAAGGCAGTCTTGATATGAGTGACGAGATTGCTCGTCTTGAAACGCGTTCCCAAACAGCGTTGCGCGATATTTATAAAAAATTATCGCCGTGGCAAAAAACACAAGTCGCTCGTCATCCGGATCGTCCCCATTTTATGGACTATTCTAAACGCCTATTGAGTGACGTTACGCCTTTGGCCGGAGATCGCAAGTTTGCTGAAGATGAGGCTATTCAAGCGGGGTTTGCACGCTTTAAAGGTGAGGCCGTTGCTTATATTGGTCAAGAGAAAGGTCACGATACGCAAACACGTTTGCGCTATAATTTTGGTTCTGCACGTCCAGAAGGCTATCGTAAAGCTGTACGTATTATGGAAATGGCTGACCGCTTTGGTTTGCCCCTCCTTACTTTTATTGATACAGCAGGTGCTTATCCTGGGGTAAGCGCTGAAGAACGTGGGCAAGCGGAAGCAATTGCTCAATCAACAGCTACAACTTTGCGTTTGAAAGTTCCTGTGGTTTCCGTTGTTATTGGAGAAGGCGGTTCTGGAGGGGCGATAGCAATCGCGGCTGCCAACAAAGTTTATATGTTGGAGCACGCAATTTACTCTGTTATTTCACCAGAAGGAGCAGCTTCTATCTTATGGCGTGATCCAGCTCGTGCAAAAGATGCTGCAATGAATATGCGTATTACCGCTCAAGATTTGTATCGCTTAAAGATTATTGATGGCATTATTTCGGAACCTTTAGGGGGAGCGCATCGTGGCAAAGAGATTGTCATTGATGCAACGGGTGATGTTATTTCAGAGGCTTTAAAAGCTATGGCTGGAAAAGATGGTCAAGTGCTTAAACAAGAGCGAAGGGAAAAATACCTTCAAATTGGTCGGTCTCTAACATAGGTTATTTTTTGTGAGGGGTGTTGGATTGGAGTTTTATTCGATGACATTTAGCAGATTCCTCGCTGTGTGTGTGTTGTTTGTAATGGGACTATTGGCAGCATGTGAAGGAAGATTACCAGCCTCTATTCGCGCTAAAGTTGAACAGCCGTTGCCGCAAGAAATCAAAAATAGAATGGTTCTGTATGATATAGATCCCTATGCACCGATTATGATGCGGTTTTTTAAGGAAGAAAATCTTGCTGAAGTTTGGAAGCAATCTCGTTCAGGACCTTTTATCTTGGTTGCTCGCTATGGCATTTGCAAATGGTCTGGTAAGCTTGGACCTAAATATAAAGAAGGGGATCTTCAGACACCAGAGGGTTTTTATACTATTAGCGCAAACCAAATGAATCCTTATTCAAAATATTATCTCTCTTTTAATATAGGATTTCCTAACCTTTATGATCAGGAAAATGGTCGCACAGGAAGCAATCTTATGGTGCATGGTTCTTGCTTTTCCGCAGGTTGTTATTCTATGAGTGATAAGAACATGGCTCAGATTTATGCGTTTGCACGGGATGCTTTTAAAGGAGGACAAAGAGAGTTTCAGTTGCAGGCTTTTCCTTTCCGCATGACCGAGGTTAATATGTCACGTCATAGCAAGAATCCTCATTATCAATTCTGGGTTATGCTTAAGAAAGGTTATGATTTTTTTGAAAAAAATCGTCAACCTCCAACTGTTGAGGTTTATGAAAAACGTTACGTTTTTAATCGCGATACTGATAAAACTTCAGTTTCTCTAATGCAGTAAGTGTTATTGTATCTTACAGCACCGTAAACACTATCACTTAATAATGGCGATACAGGATATGCAAAAACTTTGCACACAAGGTGTTTAAGTGAGTGGTCAATAGTCTTAAAGTGCAGAGTTTTTTCATAGAGCCTTAATGTAAGTAAATCATATGAAGTGGGAAGCCAAGAGGAATTTTCTCAAAGAAGTTGGATTGTTTGCACATCGGCACTGGTGTCAATCTTCATTTTTAGTGAAGAGTAAGTTAACATAAAATGCACCTCTCTTTTTATTTCTTTCAAAGAGTTTTATTCTTTTATGCTGTAAAATATTGTCTTGTCGTGCTGTTATATAAGATACATTCACATATTTTAAAATGCAATATTGCCTCTGTCTGATTTTGGTTTTTTTCTTAACAGGGATTTTGATTTCAATTAGCTTGAATAAATATAGAGTTGAGCAGAATATTTTAGAACCAAGAATTTGGTCAATCTGTCTGTGAAATGAATCACATGAAGTGGTTTGCAGATGAAGCGCATTTAGAGAGAAAACAATCTGTTTGCAGATTGATGGATATTAAATTTTTTATCATAACAATTTTATTTATAATGATAATTTAGTGTTATTCAAGTTAAATTAGAACCCTGAATACCGTAAGATTCTCTCATTTCAAAGCTGTTCCATGTTGAATAAATTAAAACCATTTGCTTGCACGTTACAAGCAGGGATAACCGCGTGGGTGAAACTGTGTAAGAAAGACTAAAATGCTTTTTACAAACCATCTAAAGTACCAAGGGCTTGTTTCAACATTGGGAATTAGCAAAGTGTGTAATGGTGCCGGTTTGCTCCTTTAAAAGCATAAAGATGGTAGTGCTAATGAATTTAATGTTATATCATTGAAGGGGAGAAAAAATTAAAATTTTATTCCTGGAATGACTAGAGGATTTTCTAAGAGAGCTGTTTTGTCTGCAGTATCTATTGCTGGTTTATTAAAAAAAGCATTGAGAAGCTTTTGTATTGCGTCTTTTTCAACACCATCGGCAATGATGACGAAACGTGTTTGTTTTATTCCTTTTGGCCATGCTGGTAATCTTATGGGAGGATGAAAAAATGTTTGTACGCCATGTAATACAAGTGGGCGATAAGGGTCATCACGTAATGCGATAATTGCTTTAATACGTAATAATTTTGTACCATAACGCTCTTGTAGGAGATCTAAAAAAGCTTCAATTGTGGCGTAATCAACATGACCCTCACAGTTTAGTGAAAAGGTACGAATGGTTTTATGGGGGGGATGATCATGTGGGGTAGTCGTAAGATTTTGTTTAAGTTTTGTATTTTCTACTTTTTCATCCCATAATGTGTTATTTATTAATAGATTTGAACAGAAATCTTTAGAATGGGCGTCAATGATTTGTGCTGTAGGATTCATTGTTTTAAGTGTGCTAAGGAGTGCATCTGAAAGCGTTTGTGGGTCTCTAAGATCTGTTTTGGTGAGAATGATTTTATCAGCAAATATTAATTGTTTATATATTTCAGGATAGCGCTTACATATGGAAAGTGGACTTAATGTATCAAATGTTGCAAGAACAGCATTTATGGACAATGTTTGAATAAACAATGGGTGGCTTAAAAGTATTTTTAAAATAGGGGCGGGATCAGCCATCCCTGTGGTTTCAATGATAATATGATGGAGTTGTTTGATCTGTCCTGTCTGAACGCGATTTATTAAATCAATTAATGTGTCGATGAGATCACTGCGTAAATTACAGCATAAGCAACCATTGGCAAGCTCAATAATTCCTTCTGTTGTTTTTTCAACCAGAAGGTGGTCAATACTGATTTCGCCGAATTCATTGATGATAACAGCACATTCTGTTAGAAGAGGGTCTTGTAGCATACGGTTGAGCAAAGTTGTTTTGCCAGAGCCTAAAAAACCCGTAATAAGCGTGAGAGGGATGCGCTTTATTTTCATGTTAATCATCAATCATAGTTTTGTTTTTAAAAAATATATCTCAGTATGTCTAACCAATTTATAATGATGTCCGTGAGGAATGTAATGGCTAATCCCTCATGAGATCCATTGTACCACTATCTTTACGCTTATAAAGGTAGGTGCACGTGGGTATATTATACACTTTTAGCGTCAATGTTATGATAATTTTTGGTTCTTGAAAGGACTTATAGGAAGGATTTTTATTCCTTGTTTTAATTATTTTATCTACATGTTCATCCACCTTGTGGCGCGCAAGAGACTGGTTTTATTGATTCAATAAATACAGATTTGAAATGAGAGAATCTTACAATACTTGTGGTTTTGACATAAGGTACAAAATAATTAATTATCATTATAAATCAAAGTATTATAATTAATTGTAGATTATGATTTATGGCTTTTTATAGAATGGTTTGCGTGCCTTTTATACGGAATATAGGGTTTTCTTAGTGGTTTTACTGTCATTTTAGGTGTTTGTGGCGTACGAATGAGGTGTACTGATAAAGGATGAGAAAAAGAAGGTGGAGCAGTGATAAAAGGTGAGGTGAGAATAATATTTCCTTGATCATCATATGAATTTGCATGCATTTTTATGGCTTCAGGTGTGCATGTTTGTTGTCTCATATTGTTGGCTTGTGTTATGTTGCTCCCATAAGGTTTTAATGTTGCTAGTGTTAATTGGGGGCTTCCTTGGTGCAAAAATCCTATTTCAAGAAGTTGTGCAGCTTTTTCTTCTCTTTCACTTATGTTGTTAGCACCTAGAATGACAGCAATAATTGTACGTTTATTGCGGGTGGCTGAGGCAACAAGATTAAAACCAGAGGCACAAATAAAGCCTGTTTTCATACCGTCTATCCCATAAAAACGGCCAATGAGGTTGTTTGAGTTATGTTGGATTTTTCGATTATTACCAAAATCAATGGCTGGAATAGAAAAATAATGAGCATATTGTGGAAATTCTCGACGTATTTGAACGGCTAAAAGAGCAATATCGCGTGCCGTGGAGTAGTTTTGAGGATCTGGTAAACCACTTGCGTTCGCAAAATGGGTGCCAAACATGCCTAAACGTTTAGCTTCGCTATTCATTTTACGTACAAAATCTTTCTGTGAACCCGCAACAGCTTCACTCATGGCAATGGCTAAATCATTGGTAGATTTAACCATGGTGATACTTAAGGCTGTATCAAGTGTGAGTACAGAACCAGCTTTATAGCCTGAACGATATGAGGGAGCTTTTGCGGCGTATTCGCTGATGGTGATATGTTTGTTTGGTGAAACTTCCCCTCGGCTCATGGCACGAAAAATAACATAAGCGGTCATTAATTTTGTCAAGGAAGCAGGATACCAACGCTCAAAAGCTTGATTATGTTTTAAGATACGCCTCGTTGTAACATCAACAGAAATAAAAGGCTGCGCTAGAGCAACAGCGCTGGATAAACTCAAAAACACAGAAAAAAATAAATTATAGAAGAGACGTCGCATTAATTTAAATCTAGTTCCCACTTATTCGTTATTTAGAATTGTTTTAATGTAGCACACAAAGCATTTAAGTCTAGGATAGGAAGGAAAGATGGTTAATTACTGTATCCGTTGTGTCTGTGGGATAAAAACCAATTCTCATTTTTATTTTCCCCTTGAATTTGGTTTGATGACTTAAGTATCTCAAGAAATACTTTTTAAATAATGAAGATTGTACAAGATTTCAGGTTCTTGGAGGGATTGAATTTCTCAGAAAGGAATGAATCTGCATAATCATGCATTTTTCTTGCTCTCCTGTTAGGATAGCCCTTGGCACTTGAGACGGTTGGTAAAAAGCATTTTAATCTTTTCTTGTATCGTTTTATTCACACAGATATCCCCGCTTGTAATGTGTAAGAAAATGATTCTAATTGATTCAACCTAGAATAGATTTGAAATGAGAAAATCTTACGGTATTCAGGGTTCTCATTCAAGTTGAATAACGCTAAAACATCCTTATAAATCAATGAGATGTATGTTATTTAAATAACTTTAAAGAGAGGAAGAATTCTTTTTCAAAAAAATTTACACATTGATCATTTCTTATCATGTACAAGTGTTTTACAATTTTGAATTAGAAAGTTTGAAGTATCTTTCTTATATTTTTGTTCCCTATACTCCGCTCAATATACAAAGTTATGCATTATTCTTATCAATCAGTGCATTGTTTCATGATGATTTAGTTTTTGAAGTTTCTGAACAGCGTATGGTGGCATAGGAGGAGGGGTAGGATCTTGAGCTGCTAAGAGAAGCAGTTCATCACACGCTTTTTCAGTTTTTTGGACAAGTTGATCTAGAAAATCACGTTTGCTTAAACCCGCTTCTATCGGGGGAAGAATACGGACACGAATTGTTCCGGGATAGCGGCGAAAATTATTGCGTGGCCAATATAAACCCGCATTGTGTGCAATAGGGACAACTTGAAGTCCTAATTCATTATAGAGCGCGACAATTCCTGACTTATAATCTGGTTCTTGACCGGGTTGTCGGCGTGTTCCTTCGGGAAAAATCAAGATTTGGCGCCCTTGTTTTACTTTCTCTTTTGCTTTTTGTATAATCATTTTTAAGGCTTTGATGGGTGTTGTGCGGTTAATGGGGATAATTTGCGTTTTTGCCATATACCAGCCAAACAATGGAATCCACATCAATTCACGTTTTAAAATGAGAGTGGGATCATCAAAATAAGGAACAAGACTGAAAGTTTCCCAAGCCGATTGATGCTTTGGAGCAATGATATAGGGTCCTTTGGGAAGATTTTCTAAACCTTCAATCTCATAATTTGTGCCTGCGATGTATTTTTGCAAAAAGAGTGTAACGCGTGCCCATGTTTTAGGGACAATCCATGCCTTTTTGCGGGGCATTAAAAAATAAACGGGAGCGTAAAGAATCATTTGTATGAAAGTTGTTGTATAAAAAGCGAACGTAAAAAGAATAGAACGAAGGATAAGCACTACATTTTCCATTTTATATCTATAAGAAGACTTCATATATAATATAATTCACATGAGAAAACATCTTCTTTATGTTTTCTCAAGCATCTATTTTTTCGGTAACTCATTTTCCGATATTTAAAAACAGAAGGAAAGAGGTTAATGGAATTACAAAAAGATAAACTTTTTATTCCACGGATTTTATCTATTGCGGGAACAGATCCTTCTGGTGGCGCTGGAATGCAGGCGGATTTGAAGGTTTTTTCAGCTATGAAAACTTATGGTATGAGTGTGGTTACAGCTGTTGTTGCACAAAATACTCAGGGTGTGCGTTCTTTTCAGGCATTAGATGCTTCTTTTGTTGCAGATCAAATTGATTCTGTTTTTGAGGATATCCATGTTGATGCCGTTAAAATTGGTATGGTTGCAAATGCTCAGATTGCACAGGTTATTGCAGAACGTCTTGCTTATCATAAAGCGCGTTTCATTGTTTTTGATCCGGTTATGGTTGCAAAAAGTGGTGATGTTCTTTTAAAGTCTGATGCAATTGAAATTATGCGTGATGTTCTTGTGCCGATGTCAACTTTGATCACGCCAAATTTGCCTGAAGCTGCATTGTTATTGGGATGTGAAGTGCAATGGTCTTTAGAGACTATGTATCAATATGCTCCACGACTCTTGGCGCTAGGGTGTCATGCAGTTTTGTTAAAAGGGGGACATTTGAATACGCTTACCAAAAATAGTACAGAAAATTACGATTGTTCTAGTCCAGATCTTTATTGTGATTGTGAAAACCTTTTTATACTTGAAGCTTCTCGTCTTTCAACCACTCATGATCATGGGACAGGGTGTACCATTTCTGCTGCCATTGCAGCTCTGTTACCTACTCAACCTTTGGATTGCGCTGTTAAACAAGCAAAAGATTATTTGCATGGCGCTTTAACTGCCTCAGATGCTTTAAAAGTAGGGAAAGGGCGAGGGCCGCTTCATCATTTTTATGCATTATGGAAAGATTAATACAACGGTTGATAGTGAAAAATCTTCACTCTATGAATTTATTTCGTCATTATATGATGTTTTGGACTTGTGACTGATAAGTGTTAGCGCATTGTAGATTAACAGTTATTTTGTATTAAGAAGGATAAGAAAAAATGTTATAATTTGTTTCTTTTATATATTTTTTACGATTAATCTATCCTGTTTCAGAGGCAATTTTGAGTATAAAAAAGAGAGCAAGGAATTGTAAAATCAGGATTTGATAGCAAAAAGAGTAGAGGGAAAGACCTTTTACAAGGCGATATTAAAGCTGGCGGATCCACTATATTCGCTGTTTCTTATATTGGTGGTAAAACAGGATGAGCCAAAATCGTCATCAAAATTATTATATATCTAACATTTACATAGTTTTTGTCGGCATGGATAGGGTTTTCTAAATAGAAATTGATACTTCCTGATGGAATTATCAATGATCTTTCAGGTGATGTGGTAAATTTTTTTCGGATATTACAACGTCATTATCCTTTTTTATGGAACTGCTTTATGAAATTATTGGCGTTTCAGATGAGTAGCCATGAGGAGTTTCAACATTTAATACAGCAAGATCTAGAAACTTTTACGAATTTAGAGCGGACTTTAAGGTTTTTATATTTATAGTGATTAAGCTTTAGCGAGAAGGTAGTCGATTGCACAATCGGATTTTCAATAGACCTGTAGCATATGGTTTAATCTTTTCAAAATTGAATTTTCATTCTGTTGTTTAGCAGAGGTTACCATTAAACATTTAAAATGGTCTGATTTTATTGTGCGCTATGATGGTTTCAATACTTTATGTTACCTTATTTTGATTTGAAGTTATGCTCCTCATGTAAAATAGAATGCATTTATATTGTTAATTCACATGTCTATTTTAAAGAGATTTCTCTCAAAGTGTGTCATATCCATTTTATAATAACGTTCGTGAATGGTCTAAAGCCTCTATGAAGTGTATAAAGCTATTATGCTCCCCATTTTTACGTTTTCAAGGTGAAAGGGGTACTCCTCTATACTATTTTAGCTCCCAATTTTGCGATAATCTTTGGTATTTCAGAGTTTTCAGAAGAAGAGTTTTTATTCCTTTCTTCAAGTGAATTTTATTGATGCCTCAATTTTTCCTGTTATGCGTGAGCAGATGATTGTGAGTGATTTTAATGTATAGAGATTTGAAATGAGATAATCCTATGATATTTTAGACGCTTGCTCAATATGAATAATTATAAATTATCTTTATAAACCAAGTTATTAATTTATTTTTGTATTGAAGATTATTCTGGATAAGAATTTGTTCAAGAAAGAGGATTATCAAATGATGTCCACGCTGTTTGCACAAGTACAAGGGAACATTTCTTTTGTCTTTCAAATGATGTGCCAGAAATCCCAAAAACTTAATTTACTCTAAATAATAGGTGAAAACAGTTTATTTCGTTTGAAAATAATTACAATTAGCGTGAGAGATTTTTCATCATCGACTGCGATATAGAAAAAGTAACAATACACATAAAAGACCTTTAAATGATCTTTGAAAAGTCTTTGAAGACCCTTTGAGAACCCCTTAAAAACTCTTTGAAAAAAATAAATTGGTACAAAACCTAGTGGCAAAACATACAAAACCTGCTGGCAAGCTACATACATACAGCTACAACAACCGATGACAAGCTATAACTCCACACAAGAACGAATAAATACAAAATTCAATGGAGCGGGCGATGGGATTCGAACCCACGACCCCAACCTTGGCAAGGTTGTGCTCTACCCCTGAGCTACACCCGCTTACCGATTCGATATATGTCTTGTCTGTATGGCGTAGGCTTCTATGAATTGCAACAAAAAAATATCATTTTAGTTTGATTTATTTTGTCCATGTTTCGATAAAATGAAATAAAGATTGATTTTAGAAAATTCTTCAGTCATAAATTATTCCTTTTTTAATTTTTGCATGGAGAGGGGTGGAATATAATGTTGAAGAGAATAAATATATTAGGGATTATCATTGCAACTGTTTTTATGATGAACAGTGTTGCAAAGGCCGATGACCAAGTTAAACACGTTAAAGTTGCAATAACGCAAATTATGGTCCATCCTGCTGCGGATGC
This sequence comes from Bartonella sp. AA97HXZ, assembly GCF_042196985.1. NCBI lineage: Bacteria > Pseudomonadati > Pseudomonadota > Alphaproteobacteria > Hyphomicrobiales > Bartonellaceae > Bartonella > Bartonella sp. AA97HXZ. Next base: position 276,489 of record NZ_JBHIRC010000002.1, read on the forward strand.
TGTTCGTAAAGGTGTGGAAGATGTGCTTGCAGCAAATGGTTATAAGCAAGGTGAAAATTTTCAACTTACCTTTTTATCAGCGCAGGGTAATATTTCAACAGCAACGCAAATTGCGCGTAAATTTGTTGGTGATAAACCCGATGTTATTGTAGCAATTACCACGCCTTCAGCACAAACGATGCTTGCGGCAACAAAAACAATTCCTATCGTCTTTGCAGCAATTTCTGATCCTATCGGAGCTAAAATAGTTTCTTCGCTTACCAAACCTGGCGGTAATATGACGGGGAGTTCTGATCGTATAGATGTTGCAGAAAGTGTTAGACTTTTACAAGAAGTAAAACCAGATTTGAAAAAAATTGGTTATCTTTATAATGCTTCTGAGGCAAATTCTGTTTCGACACTTAAAACGTTAAAGGATGTAGCAAAAAAAGCTGGAATTGAAATTATTCCCTCATCGGCACCAAAGCCTTCAGATGTTCAGGCAGCAACACGCGCTTTAATCGGTAAGGTCGATATTATTTTTGTTCCTGCTGATAATACGATTTTATCTGTTTTAGAAGGTGCAATAAAGGTCTCAGAGGAAGCCAATATGCCTGTATTTACTGTTGATGCTAATACTATCGGGCGCGGGCCTTTTATGACGCAAGGTGTGAATTTCTATGATGTAGGGGTTGATGCTGGGAAATTGGTTGTGCGTATTCTAAAGGGTGAAAAGCCTGGTGATATTGATGTTGTGCAGGCGGCTAATAATGACATTCGAATTGATTTGAAAGCAGCCCAAAAAGCAGGGATTATTATTCCGCAGGCAGTTATTGACCGTGCAACAAAAGTGATTCAATAACTTTTATTGATAGAGTGTTGATACAATAAAAATACGTTAAGTTTTCATGGGGATTGTCTTTACATGAATATATTTGCGTTTTCTGGTGCTGTGGAATTAGGCCTTATTTATGCGTTTGTTGCTATAGGGGTTTATCTTTCATTTCGGGTTTTAGATTTTCCTGATTTAACGGTTGATGGATCGTTTCTTCTTGGATCCTGTGTCTGTGGTGTTTTGATTCTCTTGGGTTTCAATGCATGGATAGCTATGGCATGCGCTTTTTGTGCAGGTATGGTGGCTGGTTTATTAACAGCTATGTTGAATTTGCGTTTTGGCATTTTGAATCTTTTAGCTTCTATTTTAACAATGTCGGCACTTTATACGGTTAATCTTCGTATTATGGGAATTATGGGAGGGTCTAATGTTAATTTAGCTCTTGCTGATACGGCGTTAACGCCCTTTTATAATCTGTTTGGTTTGTCTGATATTTTTGTGCGTCCTCTTTTCGTTGGTATTGTATTGCTCGTTATGGCGTTTTTGATTTGGCGCTTTTTGGAAAGTGAAATTGGTCTTGCTATGCGTGCAATGGGAGCTAATCCACGCATGGCGACGGCGCAAGGTGTTCATACATCAGCATTGATATATTTTGGAATGGGGCTTTCCAATGCGTGTGTGGCACTTGGTGGTTCTCTTTATATTCAAACTGCGATTGCAACAGATATTACCGGTGGAATTGGAACAATTGTTTTTGGATTGGCAGCCGTGATTATCGGTGAAACTCTCTTTCGTACGCGCAATATTTTTTGGATTATAATCAGCTGTATTGTAGGGTCTGTGCTTTATCGTGTGGCGGTGCAATTTGCATTTGAAGCAAATGGCATTGGTATTGATACGTCGACAGATCTTCAGTTGATTACTTCACTGTTGGTTATTTTAACCCTTATTGTGCCACGCTATTGGAGGAGGCATAAACGTGATTGAGTTTTTTCATGTTGGGGTCACATTTAAACCGCAAACACCTTTGGAAAAACAGGCTTTAATTGATATTAACCTGAAAATTGATCAGGGTAGTTTTGTTACGGTTATTGGTTCAAATGGTGCTGGTAAATCAACTTTGCTCAGTGTTTTAGCGGGTGCAACGCTTCCTTCAACAGGGAAAGTGGTTATCAATGGACAAAATGTTTCTAGGCAATCAGTCAGTGAACGCGCTGGAAAAATTGCTTGTGTTTTTCAAGATTCGTTAGAGGGAAGTTGTGGTTCTTTAACAATTGAAGAAAATTTGGCTCTTGCTGCTCTTCGAGGAAGTCGTCGTGGTTTGCGTGCGGCTTTAAATCATGAGAAACGGCAATTTTTTCGAGAGAAAATTGCTCAATTAGGCATTGGTCTTGAAACATATATTCATAATCCTATGGATAGTTTATCAGGTGGGCAACGCCAAGCAGTTTGTCTTGTGATGGCAACATTAGCACATGCGGATGTTTTATTGCTTGATGAACATACCTCAGCGCTTGATCCTGGAATGGCTGATTTTGTGATGCGGTTGACTGAAAAAATCGTTGAAGAGAAAAAATTAACAACTATCATGGTGACTCATTCTATGCGTCAAGCTCTTGATTATGGCGATCGTACCTTGATGTTGCATGGTGGAAAAGTGATTTTGGATGTCTGTCATGAAGAGCGGAAGGGCTTGGATGTCAATGATTTAATTGGCATGTTTCAGAAAGTTCGCGGGGAAGTTCTTGATGATGATGAACTATTAATGGATTAATAGTGTGGCTCAGAAAAAAGCACATGAAGTTGATCAGTTTCTAATGCGTTTTTCACGTGCTTTTCCTATTGTTCTCATTTATGGGCCAGATCGTGGTCTTATTTGTGAGCGTGCACAATGTTTTGCAAAACTTACACGGGTAGCAATAGAAGATCCATTTTCGACAATTCGTTTGGATGCTGCTGAAATTGATAAAGATCCTGCACGTTTAGAAAATGAAGCGCGTACGTTATCGCTTTTTGGGGGAGATCGTTTGATATGGATCTCTAATGCTGCTAACCAAAAAGGTTTTCTTGCTGCCTTAAAACTTTTAATTGAGAAACCACCAGAAGCTTGTTTTATTCTCATTGAGGCAGGGGATTTAAAAAAAGGAACAGGGTTGCGCAATGCTGTTGAAACGGCATCAAAAGCGATGGCTTTGCCCTGTTTTGCCGATGATATGCGTTCTCTTGACGGTTTGATTGATGAGGTTTTAGGACAGTTTAAGAAGACTCTTTCTTTAGATGCACGTAGATGGTTGCATGAATGTTTAGGGGCGGATCGCCTTGTATCACGAGGTGAATTAGAAAAGCTTTGTCTTTACGCTGCAAATGTTCATATTACTCTTGAAGATGTGAAAGCTGTTGTAAGTGATGTAAGTGTTCTTTCTCAAGATGAAGTCATTGATGCTCTTTTATTGGGCGATATATCAGGCTTTGAAGCGCATTTTAACCGACATGCAGCAGTGCAGGGGGCACTTTTTTTAATTTTGAGTACAGCTCAAAGGCATTTTCAGCAATTACAGCTATTGCGTTATCAGGTAGAGGTTGAAGGAAAATCGTCTTTTACGGTGGTTTCTGAAGCTCGTCCTCCCATTTTTTTTCAACGGAAAAAGATCGTTGAACAAGCTTTAAAATATTGGAAATTAGAACAAATTTCTTATGCAATGGAAAGAATTCAGAGTGCTGTTTTAGACAGTCGTAAAAATCCACTTTTGGGCGAAGCTATCATTCGTCAAGTTTTGTTAGGGCTTACAATTATTGCACGACGCCAGATGGCAGCTTAACAGCCTAGAAATATAATGATTTTTTATTTTTGGTATACCACAGAGGTATTTTCAGCAATTAAAACTGTTATGCTATCAAGTAGAGGTTGGTGGAACTTGTATTTTTGAGGATGCATTTTAGGAGCTTGAAAGCTTGATAGAAATTTTTCTTCAAAAGAAATAGTTTATTTTCAAAAGGCCATTTTGAAACAGTTTTATTATTTTGTTGTGTCGTAAAATACTGTTTTTTAGAGTAGTGATACGAGGCTCATATCAAATTTTATGTGTTCGATGTTTTTTTGTGTGGGTATTTGGTGAATATTAGGTTGGTTCATAGAGTCTTAATGGAGTAACATCCCCATGTAAAACAGAGTATCTCAAACAACAGAAGACACTTGTATGGTAGATTCATACGCTTTCTTAGAAATATTTTTCAATGCGCGTCATATCTATTTCGCGGCGGTGTTTATGAATGGTGTAGAAGTAAAGTTCCTTGTGAAGAATATAAAACCCATAGAGCCACTCTATCTTTACGCTTAATAAAAGTGAAAGTCGACACTCATTATATACTTTGCTAGCCTCTAATGTTGCTACAGTTTTTAGCATTAGAGAGCGTTTTTCATCATTTTTTCTCACGTGTCTTCTTGTGACGTGTAGACAAGAGATTTTAATTGATAAGAGGGTTTGTGATGGAAGAATTTTACAGTATTCGAAGTTATAATTCAAATTGAAAAAAATTGTTATTTTTATAAATCAATATATTATAGATTAATTGAATCACATAAAATAGTGAGCTAGAGGAATCTTTTAGACAAGAAAGTGAATGGTGTGCAGATCTGTATGAATTAAGAATCTTCGTGGGATGAGGAGAAGGTCAAAATAGATTATGATGAAAACGACAGCACTTATGGGGAAACTTTTATGTTTGATACAGAGATGATTATCTTAGCAATGAATGTGTCTCATAAACAGAGCTAGCCATTGTTTATTATTAATAATTTATTATTTTTCATATTAAATCAATCAGAACAATGTCTTTTGCACGTCATAAGTGGGGGGCGTGTGGATAAAAGCTGTACAAGAAAGCACTAAAAATGCCTCTTATGAATGCTCTCAAATTCCAAGGTTTTTGCAACATTGGGGGTAGGAAAATATAATGATAGTGTTTTATTAAGTGTGAAGAGGGTCGTGCTTAATAGATTTATAGTTATAACATTTACGAACACTGTCGTGAGATAGGCTAGGGAGCGAGATGCCTTTTAAAACAAACCCATGAATTTGTAATCCAAATTTATTCTGTTGAGGGCGTTCTGTTTTACGTAAGGGGTGTGATTCCATTAAAGGGATATTCGGTGTTTTTGTTATCAAACTTTTTCTTTATTGAGAGGGCGTGTTTTTCTCATATTTATTTGATTTACGGTATCCGGAATCGGGAGAGGAAAATGTTTTTAATGGTATATTTTGGTATGCGTTGTTTTACGGTGTTTTCAATATTCGCGAAACTTATGTTGATGTTGTAGGTGGAGGCGTAATACGTTTTTATATAGGTCTAATGTACAAATTAATGAACGTATCGGGATAATTGGAGAAGAGTTAGTGTCTGCTTACGCTTTTGATGTGTTTTTTGTGAGTAAATTAGTAAGATAAAGTAAACTGATGGGATTTTATGTAGAGTCGTTGTTATCCTAATTGAGAGTGCATTTTATTTTGTTTCGGTGATGCGCTTTGATCAGTAATTAAGAGGGAGTTTTAGAGCGTGATTTTAGATTTCTCGTCATTTATTTTTTATGTGTTTTCTAGGTAAAGTGATCTGTTGTCAGCTTGCGCAGGTGATAATTGGTAAACTGCGTTATTCTTTATTCCCTAGTTGTCATTTTTTAATGTTTTACGCATAACTCTTGAACAAACAAACAAGAAAATTGTGATTTTACAATTGTCTTTATTGCCATTTGCAAAGAATCTTTGAAGGTGAAAGATGCTCCATATCCAGTTTGAAAAAATAGCACTCATTGGGATCGGTCTGATTGGGTCTTCTTTAGCAAGAGTGATTAAAAAGAAAAATCTTACGGCTCAGATTTCTATTGCAACACGTCGTCCAGAAACCCTGAAAAGAGCGCGTGAATTGGAGCTTGGGGACTTTTATACGACAGATAATGCAAAAGCTGTTGAAGGAGCAGATTTGGTTATTCTTTCTGTTCCTGTTGGGGCTAGTGCAGAAGTGGCAAAAACCATTCGTGATCATTTAAAACTTGGAGCGATTGTGAGTGATGTTGGTTCTACGAAAGCGTTGGTTATTGCGGAAATGGCACCTTTATTGCCAAAAACGGTTCATTTTATTCCAGGGCATCCAATTGCTGGAACGGAATATTCAGGACCGGATGCTGGTTTTGCTGATTTATTTATGAATCGTTGGTGTATTTTAACGCCTTTTGCGGATAGCGATGCTGCTGCTGTCGCACAATTAACAGCGTTTTGGGAAGCTTGTGGTGCGCGTGTCGAAAAGATGGAACCTAAGCATCATGATCTTGTTTTGGCTATTGTTTCACATTTACCCCATTTGATTGCGTATAATACTGTTGGGACAGCGAGTGATTTAGAAAAAGTAACAAATTCAGAAGTGATTGCTTATTCCGCTTCTGGTTTTCGTGATTTTACGCGTTTGGCCTCTTCTGATCCCGTTATGTGGCGGGATATTTGTTTGCATAATAAAGATGCTATTTTAGAAATGTTGGGTCGTTTTAGTGAAGGGCTTGCTTTTTTAGAACGGGCAATTCATTTAGGAGATGGTGAGACACTGTTTAACTTTTTTACACGTACGCGTGCTGTACGTCGCAATATTATTGATGCTGGACAGGAAATTGATGCTCCTGATTTTGGACGTCAGAGTGTTTCTAAAAAAGGGTGAATAAAAGCAAGGGGGGTTGTTGAATTTCGTTGGTTTTTTCTAAAAACCGATAAGAAGTTTTTTCTCTACTCAGTCATAGATTGCAATAAAAAAGAGTGGCGATTGCTCCGATATAGATAACCATGACTTCAAAAGGTTTTATGTGTGCACGATCATCTTGCTTAGTTCTCTATAGGGCATATGATGTACAGAAGAGGTTACTGATCTGTAGAAGTAACAAAAAAATGAAGTCGTTGTAGAACTTCATAGAGTGGGTTATTGTTTTTGTTTTGGTATAAAGTCGGGCTTGACCGTATTGATTATTGACCGTTATATTGCAACATTGCAAAATGTTTATTTGCAGAGTTTTGATGATTTTTATAAAACTTGAAATAGACTGAGGAAGAGTTTTACCAGAAAGTATTGAGTTTTGTTAAAAAATATCTTTTGGTATAGCTATCGTATTTTGTGTGACGCAGTAAGTCATTATTGGCGTGATAGTGGGAGTGCTTTTGCAAGCCATGTTGCGCTATCGGGGCTTTTAGCATTTTTCCCTTTTTTTATTTTTGGAACATCGTTTGCTCGTTTTCTAGGTGCTTTTACCTATACACCGCAGAAAATTAAAGCACTGGTGCAGTTATTGCCTGATGTTATTGCAGAGCCGTTATCTCAGGAAATTGTCAATGTTTTAACCATTCATCGAGGAGGTGTGTTGACGCTTTCTGTCATTGGAACGGCTTATTTTGCTTCTAATGGGATAGAGGCTTTGCGTACGGCTTTAAATAAAGCTTACCGTGTTACTGATCGACGGAGTTTGTTATTTTGTCGTTTTCAAAGTCTGTTTTTTGTAATCCTTGGAGCTGTTGGTCTTGTTGTGATTAGTTTTTTATTGATTCTGGCGCCTTTGTTGATCAAAATTATGCAAAATCATTCTTTTTTTATGACTGAATATATTGCTGTTATTCGTGTATGGCGTTATACAGTTGCAATCGTTATTTTGTTTATCAGTCTTTTGATTGTTCATAAATGGCTTCCAGCAGGGCGGCGGAAAATTATAGATATTTTACCAGGAATAGTGGTGACAATGTTTATATGGTTTATGGCTTCTATCGCTTTTGCGCAATATTTAACGATGTTTGATTATATTTCTACCTATGCAGGGTTGGCATCTATTATGGTTGCTATTATTTTTCTCTACATATTGAGTGCAATTTTTATTTTGGGAGGAGAAATAAATGCGGCGATAATGTTTTATCGCAAGGATTTGCAACATTCAGATGAATGAAAGAGTTTATTATTGCTTGAAAGCCAAGGTATGAATATCCCAATAAAGCCTGCTATCACTTTGTTGATTGATGCGGATGCTTGTCCTGTAAAAGATGAAGTTTATCGTGTGATGAATCGTTATCAGCTTAAGACATTTGTTGTGGCAAATCGTTCTTTGTCCCTTCCAGATGAAGCACTCATTGAAAGAGTGGTCGTTGCTGGTGAATTCAATGGTGCTGATGATTGGATTGTAGAACATGTGCATGAGGCAAGTATCGTTATTACCAGTGATATTCCTTTAGCAGCACGGGTTGTGCAAGCTGGGGGTTTTTGTCTTTCGCCAACGGGGCGTATTTTTGATGTAAATTCAATTGGTCAGGCTTTGGCGATGCGCAATTTGATGGAAGATTTGCGTGGACAGGGCAGTATAATAGGTGGTCCCCGTCCTTTTTCTCGTAAAGACCGTTCTGCTTTTTTGTCAGCACTGGATCTTGTTATACAACGTTTAAAAAGACGCGGTTATTAAAGTTATAGGGCTTCTTTAATGACTGCTTTTATAAGTGCTTTGGCATCGTCATTGGCCCACGGAGCTGCACCATTGAAAGAAGCAATGAGATATCCATCTTTATCAATGAGTAATGTAATGGGGAGTCCTAAAGCGAGCCCCTGTTTTCTAACATTGTTGAAAATATCCATTGTTTCATCGCGATAGTAAAGCAAATTATCTGAATGAATATTCTGTAAAAATTGCTGAATTTTTTCAGGAGAAGCAGTTTTATCGATATTAATAGCTATGACATCAAAGTTTTCTCCACCTAATTCACGTTTTAATTGCGCAAGTTCAGGCATTTCTGTGCGGCAAGGTGCACACCAAATAGCCCATAGATTGACCAGCATTGGTTTTCCAGTAAATTCGCTGAGTGTGTGCTCTTTTCCTAGAATATCCTTGAAAGAGAGTTTATTCATATCTGAGGGCGTATCAGCAAATCGTATGTGGCTAAAAAAGCCTTTTGCTGCTTTTCGTATCGCCATCATTTTTTCTGCTCGTGCTTTATCAGTATTTATTTCTTGTGCTTGTGCTGCTGAAATGAAATTGAAAAGAAAAAACTCTCTTTTGGTATCGTAGTTTATGGTTGCGTATAAACTCAATGCAATGATAAAGAATGCAAGGGAGAGTTGCCTTTTTTTATTGTTTTTTTCGCTGATGAAAATTTGAAAAATCATAATTTTGTCCTTTGGATGGGTGTTTTCAGAATATGACAGATGAGAAGTTAAAGAACCAAATGTGGGGTGGTCGGTTTGCGGCAGCTCCTGCTGCAATTATGGAAGAAATTAATGCTTCTATTGATTTTGATCAAAAACTTTATCGACAAGATATTGAAGGTTCTCTTTCTCATGTGGCTATGTTAGCGCAAACGAAAATCATTTCACAATCAGATTATGAAAAAATTGTTCATGGTTTGAAACTTATTCGCCAAGAAATTGAAGACGGTAAATTTGTTTTTTCACGAAAGCTTGAAGATATTCATATGAATATTGAAGCGCGACTGAGCGAATTGATAGGTCCTGTAGCTGGGCGTTTGCATACGGCGCGTTCACGCAATGATCAAGTTGCTGTTGATTTTCGCTTGTGGGTATGTGAAGCAACGCAAAAGATAGCACAAGCTTTAAAAGGATTGATAGAGCAATTACTTATTCGCGCAGAACAACATGTTGATACCTTTATGCCAGGCTTTACGCATTTACAATTGGCTCAACCTGTAACATTGGGTCATTATATGATGGCTTATGTTGAAATGTTTGGTCGAGATTTATCGCGGATGCGTGATGCTCTTGAGCGAATGAATGAATCGCCTTTAGGGGCGGCTGCTTTAGCGGGGACAGGCTTTCCAATTGACCGTTTTATGACAGCAAAAGCGCTAGGCTTTCGGGAACCTACACGCAATTCAATTGATAGTGTTTCAGATCGTGACTTTGCATTGGAATTTTTAAGCGCTGGCGCTCTTTGTGCAACACATCTTTCACGTTTAGCAGAAGAAATAATTCTTTGGTCAAGTGAACAGTTTTGTTTTATTCATTTATCAGATGCTTTTTCAACGGGTTCATCTATTATGCCACAAAAGAGAAATCCTGATGCGGCAGAGTTAGTACGAGCGAAAGCAGGTCGATTGAATGCTGCACTTATGGGATTGTTAACGGTGATGAAAGGATTACCGCTTGCTTATTCAAAGGATATGCAAGAAGATAAGGAATATGTGTTTGATGGGGCTTTGAGTTTGGAATTATCACTAGCAGCAATGACAGGGATGATTGCTGATTTGAAGGTGAATAAAAAAGCTATGAAACAAGCAGCGGATTTAGGGTATGCAACAGCTACAGATTTTGCGGATTGGCTTGTACGCAATTTAGGGATTCCTTTTCGCAAAGCACATCACATCACAGGGTGTGCTGTGGCATTGGCAGAAAAAAAACAGTGTCGCCTTCATGATTTATCATTAGATGAACTTCAAGCAATTTGTCCTGATATCAATGCGACACTTTTTGATGTTTTGACCGTTGAAAAATCTGTTGAAAGTCGTAAAAGCTTTGGGGGAACAGCGCCTTCAGAGGTTCTTCGACAAATTGCGTATTGGAAAAAGCGTCTCGTGAGCGCTTGAGTGATTGTATTTTAAAGGTAAAAAAGAAATCGAGATGAGGAAAGAGGACAGATGAAAATTATAATAAAGGGGTTGATGGTTGTCCTTTTTGGGGGCTTTGGTGTCGTTGGGTGTGGGCGTAAAGGGTCATTGGAGATGCCTCCTTCAACAGGAGTGAATTCTTCACAAGGAACTTTTGTTTCTCAAGGCAAAACAGATAAACCTTTTATTCTTGATCGGTTAATACAATAGGAATTTTTATGCGTTTTTTTTCTTATCATCAGGGTGTGCTTCACGCTGAAGGTCTTTCTCTTTTGGAACTTGCGCGGGAAGTTGGAACACCTTTTTATTGTTATTCAGCTAGCGCAATCGTTGCACATTTTAAAGATTATCAGAATGCATTTCATGATATGCCGAGTTTAATTGCTTATGCGGTTAAAGCGAATTCCAATCAAGCAGTTTTACAACTTTTAGCTAACAATGGAGCGGGAGCTGATGTGGTCTCAGAAGGGGAATTACGGCGTGCACTTGCTGTTGGTATTCCTGCGCAGAATATTGTTTATTCTGGTGTTGGTAAAACAGTGAGAGAAATAGATTTTGCTCTTGCACAAGATATTTATTGTTTTAACGTTGAATCAGAGCCAGAACTTGAACAATTATCGGCGCGGGCTGCTGCGCTTTCAAAAACAGCTCGTATTTCTTTACGCCTTAATCCTGATGTGGATGCTAAGACTCACAAGAAAATTACAACAGGTAAGTCTGAGAATAAATTTGGTATTCCACTGTCTTTGGCGGGTAATGCATATAAAAAAGCAGCTCAATTGCCCGGTCTTCATGTGTGTGGTGTTGATCTCCATATTGGCAGTCAAATTTGTGATTTAAAACCGTTTGAGGATGCATTTGTTATTGTTGCAGATTTTGTGCGTCAATTATGGAATAATGGTTATGCGATAACCCATATCGATATTGGGGGCGGGCTTGGTATTCCTTATGGTTATGAGCAGAATCCAGTACCTTCTCCTTTTGAGTATGCAGCACTGGTAAAGAAACATATTGCGCCTTTAGGGATCAATATTATCCTAGAACCTGGGCGTAGTATTGTTGGTGAAGCCGGTGTGTTGGTGACATCGGTTGTGTATTTAAAAAAGGGGGAAGGACGAAATTTTGTTATTGTTGATGCGGCGATGAATGATTTCATGCGTCCAACGCTTTATGATGCGTGGCAAAATGTAATGCCAGTGAAAAAAACACCAATAGATGCCCCTCTGATTAATGCTGATATTGTCGGTCCTATCTGTGAAACTGGTGATTATTTAGGCTTGGAACGTTCTTTGCCAGTGTTGAAAGCGGGTGATGTTTTGATGTTAACAGGAGCAGGGGCTTATGGCGCAGTGATGGCAAGCACTTATAATAGTCGACTTTTGGTGCCGGAAGTTCTGGTTCAGGATACGCGTTATGCAGTCATTCGTCCACGCCTTGATTATGCACAATTGATAGGCTGTGATCATATTCCAGATTGGATTGAGCCCAAATTAGATTGAGCATTATTAAATATTTTGGGTCTTATTTTTACTAAACTTTGATGAAACAATTTATTTTCTAGAAATTGTTTTGTATGGGGTTTATGATCTTAATGCACCACGATAAAAGGGGATAAATGCTTGTTTATGAAAAATAAAAACATCAAAGGTTTTGCAATGAAGCTTTTGTGTGTGCGCATTTTGATGTGGGGGATCCTTTCATTTGAACGGATGTGGGTACGGTTGTTACCATTTTTCCTCGTTCTTAGTCTCTTTTGTTCGTTTAGCTGGTTGGGACTTTTTGGTATTTTGGGCTATTGGTCACATTTGCTCTTACTTGGGGTTATACTTATTTGTGCTGGGGCGAGTTTATTTTTTCTTATTCGTTTTCGGTTTCCCACAATGCGGGAAGTAAATTGCCGCCTTGAACGCGTCAATGATCTTAGACATCAGCCTTTGAATATTCAGACAGATCGTTTATGTTCTGAAAATGATGAAGATTTTAGTGCTGTTATTTGGCGTGAACATCAACGCCGAATGGCAAAGCAATTATACCATTTAAAAACTGGATTTATCTCTCTTAATAGTGCGGATTATGATCCTTTAGCTTTGAGGGCTTTGTGTGCTCTTCTTTTTGTGTGCGCTTTTAGTTTTTCTTTTGGTTCACAAGGGGGGCGTTTGGCTGATGCCTTTGATTTTCGTCCTATCGTTGATGAAAAACTCATGCGGATTGATGCTTGGGTAACACCACCTGCTTATACCGGTGTGGCACCGATTTATTTGACAAAAGATGAGAAAACACAACTAGAAATCCCTGAAGGGAGTAATGTTGTTGTGCGTGTTGTCAATGGGGCTGGCATTACAGTAAAAGCAAAGTCTGTAGAAGATGGGAGGGAAGTTTCGTTTTCAGAGAAAACGGAACAAACAGCTTTGAATGATCCAATTGTTCATTTTGAAACACATTTAAAGCATCCAATAAATTTATTTGTATCATCACGTCGTAAAAAACAGCAATGGCATTTGCAGATAATTAAGGACACGCTTCCAACAATTCATTGGTTGGAAAAACCAGGGAGGATTTTAACGGGATCATTGGAGTTACGATATGTGGTGGATGATGATTATGGTGTGACAAAGGCTTTTGTTGAAATAGAGCCTTTTCTTCCTCAGAATAAAAGGGCTTCTTCTCTTTATAATGCTCCGGAAATAGAGCTTCTTCTTCCGCGTGGTGGAAAGGGGAAAATGCGAATGGTGCAGGATATATCAGCGCATCCATGGGCGGGTTCGCAAGTCAAAATTACTTTGGTGGCAGAAGATGGTGCGGGGCAGAAAGGGCGTAGCAAAACTTTTGTTATGATATTACCACAGCGTGTTTTTTCGAATCCTGTTGCACGCGCAGTGGTTGAACTGCGTCGTTTATTAGCTCTTAATCCTTTAGCGCGAGAGCGGGTACTTGATATGCTTTCTGCTTTGCTTGTACGTCCAGAAAAGGGGTTGCAAAATGCATCGCATTTTATTGTTCTACAAAGTGCGTGGACAAGACTTTCTTTAGCACAAACAGACGAGGATTTGCGCGATGTGGTGGATTATTTATGGCAAATTGCTTTGGGTATTGAAGGCAATCAACTTGAATCCGTGCAAAAAAAGTTAAAACAAGCACAAGCTGCTTTACGTGATGCATTGCGTTACGGTGCTTCAGCGGCAGAAATTGAACGGCTTATGGCAGATTTACGTCAAGCTATGGATGAGTATATTCGTGCTTTGGCTGAAAAAGCACCGGATAGTCAAGTTTCTAAAAATTCTAAAAGCTCAAAAAGTCCTAATCTTTCTGAAGCTACATTACAAGAAAAGTTAAATTTAATTGAGGAAATGGCTAAAACAGGCTCTTCTTTAGCAGCTGAACAACTCTTGGCGGAAGTTGAACAGACGCTTGATCATTTGCATGTGCAAAAAGGTAATCAAAATGAGGGAGAAAAAAGCCAATCTGCACAAATGAAAGAAAAGATGGACCAGCTTGGAGATTTAATGCGTCGTCAGCAAGAAATTCTCAATGAAACACATCAGTTAGAGATGGAACAAAAACGCGGAGAAAATGTACCGGAAACACAAAAAAAATCTTTAAAAAAACGTCAAGCTGAATTGCAATCTGAATTATCAACATTAGAAAAAGAATTATCAGAACAAGGATTTGAAACAGGGGGCGCCTTGAAAAGGGCAGAAGAAAAAATGAATTCTGCGGAAAATGCTCTTGATAATGGAAATCATCAGGTATCTATACAAAATCAGTCTGATGCTTTGGAATCTTTGAGGCAAGGTGCACAAAATGTTTTGAAAAAAATGCGCGAAACACTTAAAGAAACGGGAAATGATCAAAATGCTGATTCTGGTCCTAAAGATCCGTTAGGACGTCCACTTTCTTCAAAAACAGATGAAGAACAAGAAGGCGAGGCACTACCACAAGAAAGTGATCAAATGCGTACGCGGCAGATTTTGGATGAAATTCGCAAACGTCTTGGTAAAGAGCATCTTTCAGAAGAAGAAAAAAACTATCTTGAAAGATTGCTTCATTTTAATTAACCAGTGTTGGCTTTTTTCTTAATTGATGTCAAAAACAGTATATGAAGAACCTCTATGGGGTTTATCTCCAAAAAAATGATTAAAGTGCTTGTAAGGCAATAATCATCCTATTGTACTGATTTTTTAATCATTTAAGTTTAAAATATGCAATATTGAAATGTTCGCTATTGCGGAAAAAAAGCAGAAGTCCATATAGGTTTGGTATATGAAAATCTGTAATGTTTGAAATTTGTTTCTACATGGTATGTTGAGTTGGATATCGTTACGCTGAAAGATTTTTATGCTTCTGCACTTGGACTGCGTGTGCAAAAAACGCTGTGTGACCAATTGAATTTATGGTGGCCTGATCTTACGGATAAACGGATTATGGGATTGGGTTATGCACTTCCTTATCTTTCTACATTGCGTGAACGTGCCCAACAATGTTTTGCTTTTATGCCAGCTTCTCAGGGTGTTTCGCCTTGGCCTTGTTCTGAGCAAGTTGCTACAGCGCTTGTTTTTGAAGAAGATTTGCCACTTCCTGATGCGTCAGTTGACTGTATTTTATTGGTACATGCATTAGAATATACAGAAAATTCATTTGAAACGTTGAATGAAATATGGCGTGTTTTAGCACCTAATGGCCACTTGATCGTTATTGTACCTAATCGCTCTGGTTTTTGGGCGCGCAATATTACTACGCCCTTTGGTTATGGCGAACCCTATAGTCGGCAACAAATTACTCGTTTGTTCGAAAAAACAAATTTTGTTTCTGGGCCAATACAAGAAATTGTACACTATATGCCCTCTACGGGTTATTTTTCGCGGTTGTTCTCATTTTTTTATGAGCCATTTGCTCGCTATCTTTTGCCTTATTTTGGTGGACTCTTAATGTGTCAGGCACAAAAACGTGTTTATCAGGGTTTGCTCGTACAGCGTCGTCAGTCGCGACGTATTTTTATTCCTACTTTATCACCACAGACAAGAAATATTTTAATTTATAAAGATAATTAATCATTTTGTCATTGTCATAAGAACCGCAAATATAGAGGCATTCTCTTATTTCAATTTTTTGCATTTACAATTAAAAAATATTCTTTTGTACATTAATATGTGGAATTGGTATGTGAATAAAAATCTCAAGTATCTATATACCGAACCATATTTCATGAATAGTGGAAACATTTTAAAAGAAAAAAATGCTGGTATCTTCGTAAACGTAAAAATAGCAGAGTCCAAGAGATCTTACATAATATGGTTTAGGGTGGTTAAAAACTGTACAAGGAAGGATTACAATGCTTCTTATAAACCATCTCAAGTATCAAGGGCTCCTCTGCAACATCGAGATCTAACATAAGTGTGTGATGGTGCTGGCTTGTTCTTTTATAAGCGTAAAGATGGTGGTGCTCAGTGGCTTTATCGTTAGGATAAACATTTAGCGTTATATCATGAATCATATAACCTCTTAAGAGGAGATAACGTCATAAAGAATAGAGGAAAACTATAAAGATAAAAAACATCTCTCAATTTAGGCTAGTGAATATGAGATAAAGCAGTGTGTGGAGCGGTTTTTTTGAAAAAAATAATCATAAATAGCACTCATCTAAAGATGATAGTTATGATCAAGAATGTTGCTAAAAGATATCACGATTATTTATATGCGAAACATATTAAAAACTTTAGAAAGAACAAAAGCATGTGAAACAGAAGTTACAAAGTATATCGTGAGGGTTGAAAGCATTTTTGTTTTTGGTTCTCATGTTAGAATATTTCGTTTTTTATTCATAATGTTATATATTTTGTCATAAGAGTAAGTTCTATGTAATAGCATTCGAATTATATGCGAAGGTTTTTTCATCTCGTTTCTGTTTTCATTTAGGATATTAAAATTATTTTTGAAACAGTAAATCTCGAATTAAAGATTTAAACGGTAACCATTTTGATCTGTCATGAGAATTTGTGCATTGGAGGGATCGTTTTCGATTTTTTGTCGCAAACGATAGATATGGGTTTCTAAAGTATGGGTGACAATATTTTCATTATATCCCCAAACTTGTTCTAACAATGTTTCACGGCTGACAATTTTATCATTGGCATGATAGAGACATTTAAGGATCGCTGCTTCTTTTTCTGTGAGACAGATTTTATTGTTGCATTGATCAAGAAGAAGTTTTTGTCTTAGTTTAAAAGTATAGGGACCAATATGAAAGGTTGCGTCTTCATTTTGTTCATATTGGCGCAACTGTGCTCGAATTCTCGCCAATAACACCGCAAAGCGAAAGGGTTTTGTTACATAATCATTGGCGCCTGTTTCAAGATCTAAAATATTATCACAGTCTGTATCATAATTTATTATCATGATAATGGGGGCACGAAATCCTTGGGTGCGTAATTGTTTAACGGCTTTGTAGCCATCAAGATCAGGAAGTTGAAATCCCAAAATAGTGAGATCAATATTTTCTTCTTGGATTATTCTCATTCCCGCTTCTGCTGTTTTTGCTTGGAAAATTTTAAACTCTTGATGCATTTGCAATTGTTCTACTAAAATGGGGCGTAGATCATCGTCTTCAACGATTAAAAGAGTATAGTGGTTCATGTTTTTCCTTATAGGCATGTTGATGCACTGATTGATATAGTTTCATGAAAAATGAGATTTCATGCAAGAAAAATTAAAAGAGGAAAATTAAAAAAGAGTGCTTCTAAAAAATAAACTTTTATAATTTCTAATGGTTGCTTGCTGAAAAGAAGGTATTCCGTCTGCAGGGTATTTTACGTATTGGTTGGAAGCGTTTTTTATGTTCTAGAAGGTGTTTTAGCTATTGAGTGTCATCATCTTTACGCTTATGGAGAAACAAGCTGCCACTATCATTCACTTTGCCAGCTCGTGGGTGTTGCGGACAGTCCTTGGCACTTGAGACGATTCATAGGAGGAATTTTTAGTCCTTTCTTTCACGTTTTTTATCTATATGGGACTTTCTCCGCTTAGAATGTGCAAGCAAATAGCTTTTGATTGATTCAATATAAAACAGGTTGGGAATGAGAGAATCCTGCGGTATGAGGCGCACTCGTCCAACATGCAAAACAATAAACACGCAATATGATGCGTTTTTTAAGTGTGAAGAGAATTGTGCAACACCTAGCACATATGCACTGTTTAGGAGAATTTCACGATCATTTTTATTGTTTTTTTATCCACGTTCAGTTTTGTTTTTTCGTTGCATTTGTGTGTGAAGGGGCTGAGTGTTATGTTCGTGGTGTTGCTTATTATAATTGTTGAGTAAGCCTTGCTTTTAACAATGCCGAAAAGATGCATCATAAAGAGGTTTTTTGTGTAATTTGGAAGGAGACTGTATTGAGAAAGAGTGCAGGATAAAAAATGACAAAGAAAAATATCATATTTATGCATTTAGCATGAGAATACCTCAACAGAAGGAGGTGTTGTGCTTATTCTTCTGCGTTATGAAGCATCTTTTTATATGAGTTAATGAATAAAAATTATTGTTTTAAGATAAAAGCATTTCCCTCTTAAGGTTGCCCATCAAACAGACTTCTTTCCATTCATCTTCTGTCACGGGTTGCACTGATAAGCGGCTGGCTTTGACCAGCGCCATATTTGCTAGTTTGGGATTGGCTTTAATTTGTTTTAATGAAACAGGTGTTGGCATGTCACAAAGTGCACGGATATCCACACATTCCCAGCGTGGATCAGAGCTTGTAGAATCAGGGTGTGCTTCAGCACATATTTCTACAATTCCTACAATTTCTAAACCTTTATTTGAATGATAAAAAAAACCTTTATCGCCATATTTCATAGCGCGCATATTGTTACGGGCTTGATAATTGCGTACACCATCCCATTGTTCGCCATCAGCTCCTTTTTTCTTTTGCATCTCCCATGACCATTTATGGGGTTCAGATTTAAAAAGCCAATAAGCCATGTGTTCACCTTTTTCATAGATTGTTATGCATTCGTCGTGTCCAATTTTTTATAAGTATCTTTGTAATATCATCAAGGGTGATTTTTAAAATGGAGTAAAGAACGGGCATTATCTGTTTTTTCTTATTTCAAAATAACTTGTATATAGAAAAATGCGCTCCATTGATATTTCATGTTGTATAAAGGTATTTTGCTTATCTTGTAGCAGAAAAATATATCAGTGTATCGCGAAGTAATAGACTTAAAATTGCTCAGCCATGTGGAAGCTTAATCATCTTTTCAGCTGCTGTTTGAAATGTAGTTACTATAGGATCATTGGAGCATTGCGTTGGAGAGAATTTAGCAAGAAAATTGGTTCTAAAAAGCTTTAAAATTACAATGACAATGAAACGAATAAATGGTCAAAGATGATGAGGTCAACGAATGGCATTCATATCTATGCTTTGTGGGATAGAGTGCGTCTTATTATGCTGTAAAATACCGTCATTTGAAGTGTAATGATATAAGGCAGTTTTTTGAAACATGAAGTTTTTAAGAATGTGTGGTGAATATTTAGGTTTACGTGTCGATCTTTGGGTTAAGTGAATTGTGTGAGTGGGAAGCAGATGGAATCTGCTCGATAGAGAATTCGGACTATCTATAGACCGGATTGAGTAGAAATCTTCGTTCTTTAAGATGTGTGTAGGACGTCAATTTTATTATGCTTTTGTTCCACGGCGTCCCATCCCGATCAAGGGCGGGGCTTTTTCATCTAATGGCCAGCGTGAGCGGGGTGCAATGTCAAGAGAGCTTGTTTCTCCTCGTACGAGTTTTTGTGCACCGGCAAAAGCAATCATTGCAGCATTATCGGTACACAAGGAAAGAGGAGGGGCTATAAATTCAAAACCATGTTGATGGGCAAGTTCTTGCAACGTAGAGCGAATGGCTTGGTTTGCGGCAACACCGCCTGCGACAACCAAAGCAGGAGAACGCTTTTCTTGATTATCAGAGAGAGGATATTGGTGGGCAAAGTGTTGTAGGGCTAGGTGAATACGATCATGTATTGTATCGGTCACGGCGGCTTGAAAACTTGCGGCAATGTCAGCAATATCATTTTCTGTAAGAGGAGCTATGGCTGTTGCCGCTTGTCGAACAGCAGTTTTGAGTCCTGAAAAAGAAAAGTCTAACCGTTTTTCACCTTTTAAAGGTCGTGGAAGAGGGATGCGATTTTTATCACCAAATAAAGCTGCTTTTTCAAGTGCTGGTCCACCAGGATAAGGAAGACCTAAAAGTTTTGCTGTTTTATCAAAGGCTTCTCCTAATGCATCATCAATAGTGGTTCCTAAACGTTGATAGTTGCCTACTCCATGAACAATGATTGTTTGTGTATGACCTCCTGAAACTAAAAGTAATAAATAAGGAAAGCTGACGTTGTGCGTTAACACGGCTGTTAAAGCATGTCCCTCTAAGTGATTTACCGCAATAAATGGTTTGCCAGTGGCAAGAGAGAGTGCTTTTGCGCTCATAACGCCTACCAACAATCCTCCTATCAAACCAGGCCCACTGGTGGCTGCAATGCCATCAATATCTTTTAATTTTGTGTTTGCTTCTGTTAGTGCTTGCAGAATTAAATGATCAAGAACTTCAACATGGGCACGAGCAGCAATTTCAGGAACAACACCGCCGTAAGGTGCATGGTGATCAATTTGACTCCAAACAACATTGGAAAGAATTAGGCTGTTTGATTCATTGTTATATTCAATGACAGCCGCTGCCGTTTCATCACAACTTGTTTCTATTCCCAGCAGACGCATTTTAAACAAAACCTTATATTGAAGCTTCTTTCCTGCGTGCGTACCATGAACAGAAAAAGATGCAAAGTATTTCTCTTAGAATTGTTTTTTCTATGAAAAATATGTGTTTTGGCATTTTCTTTGAATTTTATGATATCGTTGATTAAAAAATAAAGCTGTATTTTCGAGTATAAAATGCAAATGTTTTTTAAAAACTTGTCTATTAAAGGCGATACTTGTAAATATTATTGAGAAAAGCTGCGTTTTTAAAACTTTTTTCATTTTATTATTTTATCATTAAAAAAAGTGTGCACGAAAAGTGACAGAGATGGTCGATTCTTCAAAACCAAAAGTTAAACCACATTATGCTGGTACGCGCCGTAAGAAACCAGTTATTGAACATGAAGCTGTTCCCCATGATTCAGAGGAAAAAATCCATAATTCTGTAGAATCTCAAGCGCGAGAAGAACAGAATATGCAAGGTCAGGATAAAAGTATCTCTAGTACAACTTGGCTTTTCTTATCCCTTTCTGGGATTTTGGGGGGATTCATTGCTTTGGGAATTTTTATGGGGCTTCAATGGGCTGGTTTTTTTCCTTCTCCTTTTGTGGAAAATTCTGCTAGAGGAGAAAAAGCTTTGCAGATTGCTGAAGCCGCAAAAAGTCAAGGTGAAGACACAAAGGAACAATTGAGGCGGGTCTTTCAAGAAATTGATACGTTAAAAACAGAGTTTTCTTCTTTTTCATCACAACAGTTTAAAACAACGAAAAATGATGAACTATCGAAAGAAGAAAGCAAAAAAGCTTTTGCGATTTTAGAGGAAAAAGTAAAAGCTCTTGAAGAAATTGTACAAACTTTTGTTAGAAAGTCGAAAGAGATAGAGACGGCTTTGTCTGTTGGGCAGAGCAATGCAAATGATCTTGCTGCGTTAAAACAACAGTTAGAAGCACTACAGGAAGAAACTGCTGTTAAAAATAGTGAGAAAAAAGAAATAGATACCGCGCTCTTTACTGCAATTAGTTCATTAAAAAATGCTGTAGAGCGTGGTGGATCTTATAATAATGAATTAAAGCTGTTGCGGCAATTATCGCCTTCGATTAATGGACTTGATGTGTTGCAAAAAACAGCTACTGTGGGTCTTCCAAGTTCAGCACAACTTTCAGTTGATTTTGCTCATGTTGCTGATGCAATTGTTGGTACGCAAAATCTTGTTGCGTCAGATGCTGGTTTTTTTGACCGAATTTTAGCGTGGATAAAAGGGCTCATTGTTTCGCGACCGATTGGAAATGTTGAAGGGACAACGCTGGGGGCTATTGCGGCACGCATGGAAGTTGCCATTCAAGCTGGTGATTACGAAAAGGCTTTGAGCGAATGGCAATCATTGCCCCAAAGTGCAAAAGATGTTTCAATGGATTTTGTTAAGCAGCTTGAAAGACATATTGCTATTCAACAGTTGTTGCAGCAATTGTTATTGTCTGTGCAACAAGGATCTTTTAAAGCAACAAAGATGTAAATAGGCCCAAGATGATACGTGTTTTTATTTATATTTTTGTTGTTTGTATCCTCGGTTTAGCTTTCACGTGGGTTGCTAATCACAATGGTATTTTTGTTCTCACATTTTTGCATTTCAGATTTTCTGCTTCATTTCTTACAGTGTTAAGTGTGCTTATTTTGTTTTTTGTAACGCTGGTGCTTTTATGGTGGTTATTGGCTTTCTTTTTTTCCATACCGAATGCTCTTTGCAATTATTTTTATAAACGCCATCAAAAGCGTGGTTACGAAGCTCTTTCAAAGGGGATTCTTGCAACTTTTGCTGGTGATAGTATGGTTGCGCAAAAAATGGAAGCACGGGTTACTAAATATCTTGCAGGAAAACAAGAGCCATTGGTAAAACTCTTACAAGCGCAAACCTTGTCTTTACAAAATGACTCTGTTCGCGCCATCGGTCTTTATGAAGAGATGAGAAAGGAAGATCCGACAAAACTGGTTGGACTTTATGGTTTGTTTCGTGAAGCGATGAAGAGTAAAGCTTATGAAGCAGCGCAACAATATGCCGAAGAGGCACTGACTTTATCGCCAGCACTTTTATGGGCGCATCAGGCGGTGCTTGATCGATTAAGTACTGAGGGTAAATGGGATAAGGCACTTACTGTTTTTGAAAGAACGCAAAAAGCTCTCCCGCGTTCTGTTCGCGCGACTCCAGAGCGGCAGCATATACAGGTTTTACTACTAAGTGGGCAGGCACTTTCTTTGTTTGATACACATCCTGTACAAGCACGTGAAGCTATTTTGAAAGCCCATAAATTGGCGCCTGATTTTGTTCCAATAATAGTTATTGCTGCTGATATTCTTTATAAATTAAACGAAACGCGTAAAGCGGATAAAATGATTATAGCGGCTTGGCAAAAGGAGCCTCATCCTGACTTGGGAGCGCTTTATCTTGAAAGAGAAGAAGGAGCCATTGGGCGATTGAAAAGGGCTAAGACACTTGCTTCTTATAATAAAGATGCATTTGAGTCGGCTTTCCTTATTGCTAAAGCAGCTTTGGATGCTGGTGAAACAGCATTAGCAAGAGAGAAGGCACAAAAAGCATTACAATGTCATCCACGGGAAAGTGTTTATTTATTGTTGGCAGATATTGAAGAGGCACAGGGAAACAATCAAGGTGCTGTGCGTCAATGGCTTTCTTTAGCACTTCGTGCTGAACGTGATCCAGTGTGGATGTGTGATGGGGCCATTTTTTCTTCTTGGTCAGCGGTTTCTCCAATCAGTGGACATTTGGGCTGTTTTGAATGGAAGGCGCCTCCTTGTATGCCTTCTCTCACATTAGAGGCGGACAATATTGTGTCGAAAAGGCAAGACAAAGAGTATGTTATGGGAAAAAGTGATGATGTTGGAGATAAGAAGCTTGAAAAATTAACACCTATAGATGATTCTCTTTTGCATAATGTGCAGGTGGAGAAACAAGATATAAAAGAAAAAGATGTAAAAATGTTCAGTCAAACTCACTTAAATGTTGATGATCCAGGGGTTAAAACAGAAGAAGAAACATCTTTATCGAGGAAAAAATTTCGTTTATTTTAAATTGCACCAATGTGATAATACGAATGTTTTCTCAGAAGAAACAATTGACCTAGAAGAAAAAATATCGTTAGTCTTGTCCAATAAAATTATTCTCTTATGCTTTAAAAATAAAGTTTTGCTTGGTAGCAGAGGTGATTGGTTAAAAAATGTTTTTAAATCAGAGATGTCTTGATAAAAAACAAAAAAATAACAAACCAAGGATTGCTGTCGTTATTCATCGGCGCTCTACCTATACTGGTCGGTTGGGAAAATTTTTACAACAAAATGGTTTTGTTCTTGATATTTATCGTCCTATTTTTGGACAAAAACTCCCTGATACATTAGAGCATTATGCCGGCGTTGTTATTTTAGGGGGACCGATGAGTGTGAATGACAGCGAAGCCTATATTGGTGAGGAAATTGATTGGATTTCGTTATCACTAAAGGAAAATAAGCCTTTTTTGGGTATTTGTCTTGGAGCACAAATGTTAGCGCGAAATCTAGGGGGGCGCGTTGGTACAAGAAGTGATGGGACTGTTGAAGTCGGCTGGTATCCACTAGAAGCAACCCCACAAGGGAAGGAATTGATGAATTGGCCAGAGATGGTCTACCATTTCCATGATGAAGGTATTTATGATTTACCGAAAGAGGCAATGCTTTTGGCAACAGGGAATACATATCCTACACAAGCTTTTCGTTATGGAAACAATGCATGGGGCTTGCAGTTTCATGCTGAATTTACACGCGCTATGATGCGGCGTTTGGTCGTGCGTTCGGCACATAAATTGACTGAAAAAGGTGCTCAACCTGCTTGTGCACATTTGAAAGGTCGTTTAATCTATGATCGAGCTTTGAGCCAATGGTTTGAAAGCGCATTACACCAGATTTTTTGTACACCGCTCGTACTTGTGTGATTGTTGACAACGAATTGATTTATATAGGTAATTCACGGTTTTGTATATTGAATGAGAACCCCGAATATAGTAAGGTTTTTTCATTCCAAACCTGTGTATGTTGACTCAATAAAAACCTCTTGTTTGCATGTCACAAGTAGGGCTGGCGTGTGGGCAAAAACTGTATAAGAAAAGACTAAAAATGCTTCTTATGAACTGTCTTAAGTGCCAAGGGCTGTCGCAACATTTGGGGGCTAGCCAAATATAATGATGGTGCTGGCTTTGGGGTCTCCATAAGCGTAAAGATGGGGGGCTCAATGGCTTTATCGTTAAGAAACACTATTCATTATCATTTTTGTTGTGCTGTAAAACAGTATGGTTTAAACTAGAGGTAGAAAATCTATGTAAAACTTTACACATGAGGTGTTTTTTGTTAAAGGGTGTAATGGGTTTTTTTTAAGAAAATCTTGTTTATTGAGCTTATGAGATACTGTACTTTAGAACGTGTATAGGGACTTCTTGAAGTGATCAGTAGATAAAATCCGGTCGATTAAGAAGTTGGATTGTGTATAAACTGAACGTGGTTGGGAATCTTTATCCTTTTTAGGGTGGGGAGGAAGTTAAGAGATAAAGAAAGTTTGAATATTGTCTAAATCCTTTCAAATACCATCATCACAAAAAAGTTTTTCTTTGAGTTATTTAATTTGTGGGCTCTTTTGTCTTGCTCTGATATTTATTTATAGCGCACTCTGGTTTTTTTTTCGCGTAAAATAGAAGACTATGTTTCTAATATATTCACAAAAGTATCTTCCCATAATATGGCGGCGGTATGTGAGAATGTGCACAAGGATGGTTATCCTTTACGTGTCGGTGTTGTTTGTGACAAGTTTCAATTTTCTTGGCCTTTACATGGGGTTTCTGTATCGACGGGGCGTTTGACAGCTGGTGCACCAATTTACGCACCTCATTTGGTTGAGTTTAATGTTCATTCTCCTGCATTAATTGTTTTTTCCGGAAAAACTCCCATAGTATCGCATTGGCGCAATTTGGTGATTGAAACAGAGCCTTATTGGAAAACGGGTAAAACATTGAAGTTTATAGCTGAAGGGCTTGAGATTTCATCTTTTTCCTCTTCCCCTGAAGATCAAAAGCTTCAAGAAGCATTAAGAGCACCAACGACAGATAAAAAAACGACACAAGAAAATATTGAAGATCCGGCATCTTTGCAAAATACGCATGACGTGATTATTCAGCCGTTAGAGCCACAAGATATGCTTCAAAAAATAACGGCAGAATTTTTGCGTTTTGATCTAAAACATGAAAAGAATAATTTATCGGGACATATAACTTTTGACGGTTTTGATGCTTCTCCCTTTTTAAAATCTTCTTTTGTTGATATTCCTAAAATTGATGGCAATTTGAAATGGATTTTAAATGACATGTCTTTTCTGTCTGAAGATGAAGAAAAAAATTGGCAACAACGACTGTATGGAAAAAGTGGACTTTTAAAGCAAGGTGAATTGACTTTTCATACAGGTGGTGCAGTGCGTATTAGTGGACCTTTTTCTTTTGATGATGAAGGATATTTGACAGCAAAATTTGAACTTGTCCTTATTCAGTCTATGAAGCTTCTTGACACTCTGCAGCGCTTATTTCCTGGGCAAGCCAATAATCTTCAAGCGTTATTTTTTATTTTGGGTGCTTTGCCTAAAAATGCGGATGGCGCTCCCGTTCTTTCCTTGCTCATTAACAATGGGTGGGTAAAATTAGGCTTTTTAAAACTTGGTCGTCTTGCTCCACTTTAGGTATTGTACCGAAGCCTTTTTTCATCTTTACTACCAAATTTCGACTTTTTCTGATTTTCACACTTTTTTGCAATTTTAGAGTGTTAAAAATTTATTTTAACAAAATGCGTATTTAATGGTAAAAAAATAGCTATAAAAATAAAAAATTACCACCTACTCCTAACCCGTCCAACCTCTTTTCACTTAGTACAAAATCTTATGTCAAACTACATATAGCAACAGTGTTTGTATGGAAAAGTGGTATTTTAAAGTATGCTGAATTGCCTTTTTATACAGGTGGTGTGGTTCTTTTTAGGAACCTTTGTCTTTATATATGGAATGAGCATATTGCATATATCTGTTTGGGTGTAACCTCTTAAAACAAGTAAATAGCCTAGTTGTAGGAAGATATGAAGTTGTAAAGGGGAAAATCAACATCCATCTTTACTGTCATTTTTTATTCGATTTTACGCATTTCAAAAGCAATTACAGTTATATCTTTTAAATAAACGGATTAAGCTTATCCTTTTATTTCTGATATTTTTTAATGAAGCTATATGTCTTCCACGTAAAACAGAATATATTTGTATTGCATATTTACGCATTTGTTAAAAAAATATTTCTCAGTGCTTCCTATTTCACGATGTCGCCTGTGAATGGTATAAGGATAAAGCCATTAAGCACCATCATCTTTTCGGTTACGGAGTAACAAGCTAGGGGAAAACATCATCATATTATATTTGCTTATATTTGCTAATTCTCAATCTTACTGCAGCTTTTGACACTTGAGGCGGTTTATGAGGGGCATTTTTAGTCCTTTCTTTACTGTTTTTATCTATTCGGCTTTCCCATTTGCAATATGCAAGGGGAAATGGGGTTAATTAATTGAATATAAATAGATTTTAAATGAGACAAATTTAGAATATCGGATTATCATAAAAATGATAAAATTATGATTGTAAATCAATATATTATATTTTTATGATGAAGGATATTTAACAGTAAAATTTGAATTTATTTTTTATTTTGAGTGCTCTATCTAAAAATGCGGGATAGGGTTTCCGTTCTTCCCTTGTTGATTAGTCATGGATGGATAGAACGGAGCAAAAGCTTAGCTGTTTTGTACTGCTTTTAAGTCTGAAAGTTTATATTTTTAGGGTGAGAAATCAATCCTGTTGTTTTTTTGAAATTGTTGCAAACAATTCTATTGTGATAAATAGCGAGATTTTTATTTTTGGTGTTATGTCTAAAATGCAAACTTCTGTTCTGTCTTAGTTGGTTTGTTATGGTGGTGGGATAGAACGGGAGATTGAGAGGGTCGTTTTGTATTTTCTTTAGGTTTGAAAGCCAATATTTTGAAGTTGAGAAATCAATCCTGCTGCAAAAGTAAAACGAGAAATATTGAGATCATTTTCAATAAGGGCGCTAATGCGGTTTGTAATGTTGTGAATATGATCTTCTTCTGTTTTTTTCCAAGTGTCAAAAGGATCTTTTTTCTTTCCATAATTTTTGAGGATTTTCATAACGATTTGCCGAAAGCTTTCAGAAACATTTTCTTTGGCTTGGCTTAAAGCCATACTATCATAATAATCTACTACAGGAATTATACGACTTGCTTCGTTAATGCGGTTTATACGAATGATTTGCGCAAGTGAAAAGTAGATCTCTGCGGTTTTAATAAGATCACTGTTGCTTTGTTTTGCAATCAAAGAAATATCACAGATTGTTGAAGCAGCTTCCAAGAGAGCTAATTGTTTCGCTAATGCTTTTGGTGCTCCCTCTTCGCTGTAGTGTAATGCTTTTTCTTCAATCTTTTGCTTAATATCGTTGCCGTGAGAATGCATAAGCTCTTTTTCAATAACGCTACGGGCTTGTTTTATTGTTTTTACAATTTCTTCTAATGGACGTGAGAGATCTATGTTGTGCAAACCCCAATTGGTTGTTTCAAAGAGCATTGGGGTCATTGTTGCGTAGAATTTATTTTGGACAAGACCGAGTATTTTATTATCAAGCTTATCAATTTGCTCAGACAATTGAGGAATTTCGAAACCATCGCGGATGGCAATGAAAACGCGAATAATATTTTCAGTCTTTTGTTCTGTTGCATCATGTAGTCTATTAACAAAAGTGGGGCCTCCACGATTTACAATATCGTTGGCAATCAGCGTTGCGATAATATTACGACGCAATTGATGGTTAATAACTTCCTTCTTAAAATTTTCTTGAATTTGGGTTGGAAAATAGTTCAGCAAGGTTGTATTGAAATAGTGATCATCAACAATGGGGCTATTAGCAATTTCTTCTTTTAAGGTCAATTTAGCATAGGCAAAAATAACGGCGAGTTCTGGACGGAGAAGACCTTTGCCTTGGGTTGTTCTTTGTCGTAAAATTTGCTCATCAGGGAGTATTTCAACTCTGCGATCTAGAAGCTTTTTTTGTTCCAAGTCGTGCATAAAGCGTATTTGATAGGGCAAATCAGCAGTGCTCTGGTTTTCCGCCAAAGAAAGCGCAAGAGGTTGTAGATAATTGTTGCGCAAGACGAGTTGCTCGACTTGAGGCGTCATTTTTTTCAAGAGCTTATTGCGTTCTTCGCGAGTTAACGTTTTGGCACGTAGTGCTGATGCAAGAACAATTTTGAGATTGACCTCAATATCAGAACAATTCACACCAGCAGAATTGTCAATGGCATCCGTATTGCATCGACCACCATTTAAGACATATTCAATCCGTCCACGTTGTGTAACACCAAGATTAGCTCCTTCACCAATAATTTTTGCACGCACTTGTTCTCCGGTAATGCGTATTGCATCATTTGCGCGATCACCTACTTGGGCATCATTTTCTGTTGCAGCACGGATATAAGTACCAATGCCACCGAACCATAAAAGATCAACAGGGGCTTTGAGAAGAGCAGAGATAATTTCAAAGGGTGTTCCTGTTTGTTTTTCGAAACCAATGGCTTGTGCTGCTTCAGGTGAGAGGGTAATGGTTTTTTCTTTTCGTGAGAAGATACCACCGCCCTTTGATAATTTGGTTTTATCATAATCTTGCCAGCTTGAGCGAGGTAGTCTGAAGAGACGCGTACGCTCTGCATAGCTTTCGTCTATGTTCGGATCTGGATCAATAAAGATATCGCGGTGATCAAAAGCGGCAATCAATTTTGTTTGTTTGGAAAGCAGCATTCCATTGCCAAAGACATCACCAGACATATCGCCAACACCGACACAGGTGAAGGGCGTTGTTTGAATATCGTGATTAAATGACTCTCTAAAATGTCTTTTGACGGCTTCCCATGCACCTTTAGCTGTAATACCAATGTCTTTGTGGTCGTAACCTGCTGAACCTCCAGAGGCAAAAGCATCATCAAGCCAAAAGTGGTTTGCTTGGCTGATGGCGTTGGCTGTATCAGAAAAAGTTGCTGTTCCTTTGTCCGCTGCAACAACAAAATAGGGATCAGGGTCATCATGACAGATGACATTGTGGGGAGAACTTATTTTGCCGTTAATCAGATTGTCTGTAATGGAGAGCAAAGCTGTTATAAAGTCTGTATAAGCTTGTCGTGCTGCTTCTATGATGACAGCACGGTCATTTGTTTGGGGAAGCCGATGGGGATAGAATCCACCTTTTGCACCTGCAGGAACGATAACCGCATTTTTAACTTGTTGGGCTTTGACTAAGCTAAGCACTTCGGTGCGGTAATCTAATGCACGGTCAGACCAACGAATGCCGCCACGAGCGATAGGTCCAAAACGCAAATGGACCCCTTCAACTTCTGGTCCATAAACAAAAATTTCTCGGTAAGGGCGCGGTTCAGGCAAACCTTCAATCTGGCGTGGATTTAATTTGGTGGCTAAAATACGCCGTGGACTTCCATCAGGAAGAGTCGTAAAGGCATTCGTTCGTAAACTCGCCTCGATAAGGTTACAATAACGGCGTAAAATGAGATCATCGTCTAAACCAGAGACTTTCCGTAATTTTTCTTCAATGCGCTTTTGAATAACTTGTTGGTTTTTTTTCCGTTCTTTTTCTGTATGGCTTTGATGAAATTTTAAATGAAATAAAGCATAAAGATCTTGGGTAATGTCAGGATAAGCATTTAAAGTTTGGGCAACGCGATCTTGCGAATAAGGAATTCCAGCTTGTTGGAGATAGCGCCCATAATGGCGCAAAATAACAATTTCATGCCAATCAAGCTCAGCTGTTTGGGTGAGAGCATTAAAGCCGTCATTATCAGCATTTTGTGCCCAAATGGCTTCAAAGGTTTCGGCGTGTTTTTGACCGTCTTTTTCAAAATCGATACAGCGTTGGAAAGTACTTTCTAGCTGCATATCATGAAGATACACAGAGCGCCCATTGCCATCTGGTAATTCAAGGGTTTGTTCAGCAATAACGCGAAACCCCATATTTTCAAGGAGTGGTACACGTTTGGAAAGGGCAAGTGCTTCATGGCGGTGAAAAAGCCGAAGAGAAATGCACTGTTTTTCTTTGTTTTGTGCGTGATAAAAGATCACGAAAAGGGGCTTTTCATCATGAAGACTTAGAATATGTCCGGCATCGTTAATAGCGTCTTCAGCTGAAAATAAATCACGATAGCTGTTGGGGAATTCACTGGCTAGACGTGTTTGTTGCTCTGTTATTTTCTTGTTAAGAGCGATGGCTTGAACCCTGTCTTCCCAACTTCGTGCAATCGAACGTACATGTTGTTCAAGTGTGGAGCGCTCGTGAAGGGGAACAGTTTCGTTTCCTTTGCGATGGATGATATAATAGACACGTATAAGGGTGCTTTCCAAAAATAGCGGATAAGATTCAAAAAAGTCACCTTTATAAAGCTCTACAAAATGTTCGCCAACTTTTTCACGCAGGCTGCTGCTATATTGGTCACGCGGTACGTAGACAAGGATAGAAACAAAGCGTCCAAAAGAATCAGTGTGGGCAAGAACCCGTAAACGTGGGCGCTCATCTAATTGTAGAATAAGCTTAGTGTTTTCTGTCAATGTATCAACATCAGAGCGAAACATTTCATCTCTTGGATAGGTTTCTAAAGCACTGATGAGTGCTTTTCCTGAATAATCGGCGTGATTGTGTCCAAGACGTTGAATAATAGTTCGGGCTTTTTCTTTTAAGAAAGGAATTTTCAAAATAGAACGTGTATAAGCTGAGGAGGTAAAAAGCCCTACAATGCGTAATTCTCCACAGAGTTGGTTTTCTTTATCAAAGATTTTAAGACCAATATAATCGAGCCAAACAAAACGGTGAATTTTGGAGCGGCTGTTCGCTTTTGTCACGATAAACAGATTATCGCTTTCCATGAAGGATAAAACTTCTTGAGGAGGTTCTTTCATACTTTTATCGTCAACAATATGAATAGAAGCATCCGTGAGTATACCAAGTTCAATATTACTTGCCGTAAAGGATTTTAGGGGTTTTTGGTCTTTAATGAAGTTGTAAGTGCGCATACCAAGGAAAATGAAATTATCGTCCATTAGCCAGTGAAGAAACTCAATGGCCTTTTCGCCTTCTTGTTTGTAGTGCGGGGGAAGACTTATTTGGTAGGCATGAATATGCTTTTCAACTTCTTCAAGCATAGGTTTCCAGTCTTGTACAGCAGCATTAACCTGTTCAAGAACTAAGGTGAGTTCATTTTCAAGTTTTTGTATTTGCTGTTTGTTTAATGACTCGATGTGAATTTGCATCAGACTGATGCGTTTTCCAGAAGCACAATCAATAATGGGGTGTGCAATCAAATAGATATGGTTTTTGTGTTGATTAAAAACATTTAAAATAGAATCCAGAAGGAAGGGTTTGTTATCATTGACAAGCGTGATAACGGTTATAGGTCTGTTACTGCGGGTTAAATTTTGCTCAAAGAAGATGGTATTTTTTCCCGTCTGATGGAGATTAAAAGCTTTTACCGCGATGGCTGTGGCTTTTTGAAGTTCTTCATTTTCATAATAAGCAATATCTTCTTTATCGGTTTGGGCAAAAAGGATTTGTTCTATTTTATCTTGGGTGTTTTTTGTCTCTGTTTTTTTTTGTTGCAACACATTCACTCTCCCTTTTTGCTCTTAAGGGGTCTTTATTAAAAGCAGACCATTATATTTTTTATATACTGTAACACCTTCTTTCTAAAGAAAATAGCTCTTTATTTGGAAAGAATGAGTTTGTTTTTGCTATTTTTTAGTAATATTTTGTACTTTAAAGAAATATTTTGCTTCAAGGAAAGGGCACTTTTAGTATTTTTGTATGTTAATAGTTTGTTTTTTAAAATATATAAAATGAAAGTAAAAAAAGAAGCAAAAGTAAAGAGAGAATGGCGCATTTACCAGAAAGACTTTTAAGTGGTTACCAAAACTTTATAAACAATCATTTTTTATATAAAATAGCAGATTATCAGCAATTGGCGATTGAGGGGCAGAAACCTGAAGTTTTGGTCATTGCTTGTTGTGATTCGCGTGCAGTACCAGAAATGATTTTTGATGCTAAGCCAGGGGAAATTTTCACCCTGCGCAACGTGGCGAATGTGGTTCCTCCTTTTTCTCCTGATGACCAATATCACGCAACATCAGCAGCTCTTGAATATGCTGTGCAATTGCTTGAGGTGAGACATATTGTCGTTTTTGGTCATGCCCATTGTGGAGGCATTCGTACTGCTCTTAATGAGACATATAAATCTTTATTATCAAATGATTTTATCGGTCAATGGATAAGTCTCTTAGCACCAGCAGCAGAAATCGTTTTGAATAATAAGTCGCTGTCTTGGCCAGAAAAACAGACGGCATTAGAGCAGCTTTCTATTCGCCATTCGTTGAGAAATTTAGAGACGTTTCCGTGGATAAAGCTTCGCAAAGATCAAGGTTTTTTGACATTGCATGGTGTTTGGTTTGATATCTCTAGCGGGAAATTATGGAGCATGGAACAGGAAACAGGTTGTTTTATGCGTGTTGAAGTTGAAAGTTTTGAAGTATAGTATTTGTTGTTTTTATTTCTTCGTATAAAAAGATATTTTATGATAAAACTTGACAAAGCTGGGGTTTTATTGTTTGAAGGAGCAAGCTTTCAGTGACAAAATTAACTTGGAGCCACCGACTGAGACCCCAGTTTAAGGGTATAAAGAGATCTCAGAGGTCAACATCCGACGGCGCGATGCGTTCTCGGATGCTATTTTGGTTTGTTTGTTATGCAACAATGAGGTAAATGATGTTTGAATCCTTGCAAGAGCGACTTGGTTCTATCCTGTCTCATTTGACGGGACGTGGCGCTTTATCGGATCAGGATGTTGTAGAGGCGCTGCGTGAAATTCGTCGCGCTTTATTGGAAGCTGATGTTGCTCTTGATGTTGTGCGCTCTTTTACCGATAGAGTTCGGGAAAAAGCTGTTGGGGCCGAAATCGTTAAATCAATTAAACCAGGCCAAATGGTGGTTAAAATTGTTCATGATGAATTGGTTCATATTCTTGGAAGTGAAAGCGTTCTGAGTGATTTAAATGCACCAGCTCCAGTTGTTATCATGATGACTGGTTTGCAAGGTTCGGGAAAAACAACCACAACAGCAAAGCTTGCAAAACGTTTTACTGATAAGCACAATAAAAAAGTTCTCATGGCGTCATTAGATACACGCCGTCCTGCTGCACAGGAGCAATTGCGCCAATTGGGAGAACAGGCAAAACTTGCAAGCTTGCCTATTATTGCGGGTCAGCTGCCCGTTGATATTGCATCACGTGCCGTACAGGCTGCTAAATTGGGTGGTTATGACGTGCTTCTTCTTGACACAGCAGGACGTAATCATATTGATGAAGCTTTGATGCTCGAATTGGCTGAAATTAAAGCATGTTCCCTTCCTCATGAGATTATGTTGGTGGCTGATAGTTTGACGGGGCAAGATGCCGTTCATCTTGCTCGTTCTTTTGATGAGCGTGTAGGGATTACGGGGATTATTTTAACACGGATGGATAGTGATGGGCGTGGTGGCGCTGCTCTTTCTATGCGTGCTGTTACAGGTAAACCAATTAAAGCAATTGGAACTGGTGAAAAAATAGATGCTTTAGAAGAATTTCATCCCAGTCGTATTGCTGATCGTATTCTCGGAATGGGGGATATTGTTTCTTTGGTTGAAAAAGCTGCTGAAACAATGGATCACGAGAAAGCTGCTGCTTTTGCAAAAAAAATGCAAGCCGGAAAATTTGATCTGAATGATCTTGCAGAACAGTTGCAGAAAATGAAAAAACTGGGTGGAATGGGCGGTATTATGGGCATGTTGCCAGGAATGGGGAAGGTCAAAGAGCAGATTGCGGCTGCGGGGTTTGATGATCGTTTGTTTGATCGTCAATTGGCCATTATTTCATCTATGACACCCAAAGAGCGGGCGAATCCAGAGCTTTTAAAACATAGCCGCAAACAACGAATTGCTAAGGGGTCTGGTACGACAGCGGCTGATATTAATAAACTTTTGAAAATGTATCGCCAAATGGCTGATATGATGAAAGCCATGGGTGGTAAAGGAAAAAGTGGTTTTATGGGAAAAATGTTGGGAGGCCTTGGTTCCAAAATGGGTTTTGGTGGTATGGGAAACTTGGGAGGGGATTCTCCAGCTATACCGGATTTGTCGGGATTGGATCCAAAGCAATTCTCAATGCTTCAAAAGCAAATTGAAAATGGTAATGGAGGGAAGCTCTTGCCCGGACTTCCTAAGCGTGGACCTACATTTCCTGGTCTTTCCAATGGCATTGTCGATGGGGGAAATTTTCCTCAGCATCCTAAGAAAAAATAAGATGTAAAGAGGGAAAGGGATATAATGCAGGAAACAGTATTAAACGAATTAGCACATTTACGAGCATCCATTGATAATTTTGATGCAACCTTGATTCATATCTTAGCAGAGCGGTTTCGTTGTACGAAAGCTGTTGGGCGCTTAAAAGCCCGTTATGATTTGCCTAAAGTAGATCCTCTGCGTGAGCAATATCAGGTAGCGCGTTTGCGGCAATTGGCTATAGATAGTCATCTTGATCCTGATTTTGCTGAAAGATTTTTAAAATTTATTATTAAAGAAGTTGTGAGTCATCATGAAGTTATTGCTGAAGAGCAAAAAACAAAAAAGTCAATTTAAACGAAAGCCAGAGCTGACAATAGGAGATAAAATATGGCATTGAAAATTCGTTTGTCCCGTGGAGGTTCAAAAAAACGTCCTTACTATCATATCGTCGTTGCAGATGTTCGTAGTCCGCGCGATGGGCGGTTTCTTGAACGTGTTGGTGCATGGGATCCAATGTTGCCTAAAGATGGACCGAGGGTGAAACTTAATGAAGAACGTATCCAATATTGGCTTGGGCAAGGGGCTCAACCAACAGATCGCGTTTTACGGTTTTTAGATGCAGCTGGCTTGAAAAAGCGTCCAACTCGTAATAATCCACATAAAGGTGAACCGGGTAAAAAAGCACAAGAACGTATAGCAGCAGCAAAGCAAGCGGCAGAAGAAGCAGCAGCAGCGGCTGAAGCAGAATCTGCTACAGCATAAGAAGCATGATTGTTTAATCAACGTGTTTTTAAAAGCTTTAGAAAAATAAATATTATCCGTTTTTGTCTATCAAAAACGGATTTTCTTTAAAAAGCTGCTTGTTTAAATCCGCGCTGTTTTTTTTAATCAATGGTTTTAAAAATCAATGGCGCGGCCTTTAATTTCCCAGTCTCCATAGCGGGAAGGGTCTTTGCCGCCGCGTCCGCCGTTTTCTAAAGGTTGTTCTTTTTTTGTTGCGCGTTTTCGTCTTTCTTCAGCTTCTTTAAGGGCGCGTTGTGCTGCGGGAGAAAGAGATTGCTGTTTAATGACAGTTGTATTTTTTTTGCTTGTTTTCTCATCTTTTTTATTCATTTTACACCTATTCCATTGAAGAAGTAGAAAGAAAACACCATCATATAGTATTGATTGACTTTTATCATGGAGTTTTTTGAGTAATGAATATAATGCGTACAGCTATGCTTTTGGCTTTTTTAACTGCTCTCTTTATGGGAGTTGGTTATCTTGTTGGAGGGGGTGGTGGCATGGTCATTGCTCTTTTAATGGCAAGTGGTTTAAACTTTTTTTCTTATTGGAATTCAGATAAAATCGTTTTACGCATGTACGGGGCGCGTGAAGTTGATCAGCATTCAGCACCAGTTTATTATAAGATTGTAAGCGATTTAGCTAAAAAAGCTTCTCTTCCTCAACCAAAAATTTATGTTATTGAGAATGCACAGCCAAATGCTTTTGCAACGGGACGTAATCCGCAAAATGCAGCTGTTGCTGCAAGTACTGGGTTGTTAGAGCGGTTAAGCGCTGAGGAAATTGCCGGCGTTATGGCGCATGAGCTCGCACATATTGAGCATCGCGATACGTTAACAATGACTCTAACCGCAACGATTGCAGGGGCAATTTCAATGCTTGGTAATTTTGCTTTCTTTATGGGAGGACAGCGTAATTCTTCAGAAGATTCTCATGGCGCTGGGGCAATTGGAGGATTTATTGCATTGCTCGTGGCGCCTTTTGCAGCGATGCTGGTGCAAATGGCGATTAGCCGTACACGGGAATATGCTGCGGATCGTAGAGGGGCTGAAATATGTGGTAATCCTTTATGGTTGGCTTCGGCATTGCATAAGATTGCTGATGGGGGACGTGGGGTATATAATGAAGAAGCAGAGCATAATCCAGCAACCGCGCATCTGTTTATTATTAATCCTTTGAGCGGTGAGGGAGCGGATAGTCTTTTTTCGACACATCCAGCAACTGCAAATCGTATCGCTGCTCTTTATCGGCAAGCAGAAGAGATGAAAGGGGCTCTTGCCAAAAGTGTGGGATGGAATAAAGAGGACGCTATACATGAAAAAAGCAGCGGGATGAACTATGGAGATTTTCATAGTGGTCAGGCTCATGTATTAGGTGAACAAGAAAACAGTTCTTTTCAGCGTGTTACAAAACGTCCTTCTTGGCTTCGTTATGAAAATTCAAAAAGATCTCGTTCATAGAGTTATTGAGGGAGATTTTGAGAAAACTGTGATATAAAGGTGGTGTTTTGAAACACAAAAAAGCGGGGCATGTGTCTGAAAAAAATGTTCCAGGATTAGCTGTTCGACAGGTTTGTGTGCGTCTTTTGGGGGCGGTAGTTGATAAGTACACGCCTCTGTCTGGTTTGACGGATAATGAACACGGACATCCACAATATTTGAAGCTTTCACAACGAGATCGTTTGTTGTGTCGGGCTATTTTAACAGCTTCATTGCGTCATCGAGGGCAGATTATGGCGGCTCTCTCACGCTTTTTGGCGCGTCCTTTGCCTTCACAAGCACTTTCACTTCAGCATCTTTTGCATATCAGTGTTGCACAAATTCTTTATCTTGATATTCCCGATCATGCGGCTATTGATTTAGCTGTGCGTGTGGCGAAACTTGATCCTCGAATGCGCCGTTTTTCAGGGATGGTGAATGCTCTTTTGCGCAATGTTGCACGTGAGGCAGAGCTTTTATGCCAACAAGTTCCTACCATTGAAGGTGTGCCAGCGTGGTTTGGACAGCTTTTAATATCAGCTTATGGAACAGAAAAGGCATATCAGATTATCGCAATTCAAAGTGTGGAACCTCCTTTCGATTTGACAGTGAAATCTGATAGTGGTGGATGGGCTGAAAGGCTTGGCGGTGTGGTATTGCCCAATGGTTCTGTTCGATTGAAGCGTCTGGAGTGCTCTGTTTCTGATTTACCAGGCTATCGTGAAGGGTCTTGGTGGGTTCAAGATTTTGCAGCAGCTTTGCCTGCTTGTTTACTTGGGAGTATTGAGGGTAAACGCGTTGCTGATCTTTGTGCGAGCCCTGGAGGAAAAACAGCACAATTGGCTTTGCAAGGGGCAGAAGTGACAGCAATTGAGCTTTCTGCTAACCGTATAAAGCGTTTAAAAGAAAATATGGAACGGCTTCATTTTTTAGTTCACATTTGGCAGGGCGATGTGAGAAATTTCTATCCCACACAGCTTTTTGATGCGGTTCTTCTTGATGCTCCTTGTTCTTCTACAGGAACAATCCGTCGTCATCCAGATATTTTATGGACGAAATCGAGGGAAGATATCGTCAAGTTAGCGGCGTTGCAATATGATTTGCTTGTCGCAGCAATTTCTTTGGTAAAGGAGGGGGGACGGATTGTTTTTTCCAATTGTTCATTGGCAAGAGAAGAAGGTGAAGATCTTATTGAGAAAATTTTATCGACACGCAATGACATTGTTTTAGACCCTATTTATCCAGAGGAAATGGGAGCACTGGAACATTTGCTTTGTGGGGGGATGTTACGGACAACGCCTGCGGATTTTTGTCATAAAAATTTTGATGCTGAGAAAACCGTATTTTTAGGAATGGATGGTTTTTTTGCTGCGCGCTTACGAAAAATTGCTTAATTAACGCTTCATTTACAAAAATGGTCGAAATTGTATTTGATTCAGCATAAATGGAGATGAAATTTTGGCGGTTGCGGTAAAAGCTCCTCAGGTAAAAGTGGCAGCCTGTATCGATACGATACAGAATGTTATGCGGCGTTTATGGGTTGGACCATTGTTTCGTTGGCGATTTTCAGGGTTTCGTCCTCATAAAATTTTAGCGCATCCCATGGATTTGCATGTAGCTGATCCGATGATGGCGCATGAATTTTATCATGGTCGTTTTGCTTTTGCTGGTCACATTGTTCATTCTGGTGCTGTTTCGCCGTTTTCATTGGTTCCACCAACGCTAGAATGGGAAGCGGCTCTACATGATTTTCATTGGTTGCGCCATATGGAGGCAGCAGGAAGTGATTTAGCTTCTGCACATGCACGCTCTCTTTTAGAAGACTGGTTTGACCATGCTGGCAAGAAGGTAAAAGGGCTTGCTTGGAGTAGTCCTGTTGTGGCGCGGCGCTTGATTTCATGGATTTGTCATTCGAAAATGTTGTTAGAAGGGGCAAGTGAGCGGTTTGAAAAACGCTTTTTGCGTGCACTTGGTTTGCAATTTCGTTATTTGCGCGTAACAATTTGTAGTATGGAGCACAATGATCAACGTTTACAAGCAGCAGTAGCTTTGACATTCGCATCTCTTGCTTTGCCTGTTTCTGCGGCAGTGAAAAAAAAGGTACAAACCACACTTATAGAGGAGCTTTCCCGTCAAATCTTAGTTGATGGTGGGCATATTTCCCGTAGTCCTGTTATTTTGCTGAATTTGTTATCGGATTTATTGTCGTTACGGCATCTTTTTATGCGTAGCAATGAAACAGCACCCCGTATTTTGATTGATTCTGTTGAGCGTATGTTGCCAGCTTTACGATTCTTTATCCATGAGGATCAAACGTTGGCCCATTTTAATGGGGTTGGTCCCCTTGTATCGGAACGATTATCATCACTTTTGGAGCTTGATGAAACAGGAGGACATCCTTTTAGTTATGCCCGTTATTCAGGATTTCAGCGCTTAAAAGCCAATCAAACAACAGTGCTTGCAGATACAGGAAAGTTTCCACCCCGCTCTGTAGCACAGCAGGCTTGTTCGGGGTGTTTGTCTTTTGAAATGTCTTCACAAGGGCACCGTTTTATTATCAATGCCGGTGTTAATCCTGATGGGCGGGAAGAGTATCGACATTTAGGGCGTGTTACTGCAGCACATTCAACAGCTACGCTTAATGATTGTTCAGTGGGTGCTTTTTATCATAAAAACAAAAATGGCGCGCCATTTTTGTTTGATGGACCAACAGACGTTCAAGTGTGCCGTATAGAGGATTCAGAGAAGACGGGTTTTATTGCGAGTCATAATGGTTATATGCGACCCTTTAATCTTATTCATGAGCGTGGTCTTATTTTGGCGACAAATGGAGATACGATTGAAGGTTTTGATCGCTTTTTTATGCCAAATAAAGGGGGAAAGAGACACAAGAGTGTGCAAAATGAACAAAATCATGTTGCTGTTCGGTTTCATCTTCATCCACAAGTTGAAGTTAACTATGATGGCAAACGTGTGTGTTTAGCCGTAAAGAACGAGAACGTGAAGAGTGAACAAATATGGTATTTTATATCGCCTGACGCAGATATTTGTCTTGAAGATTCGATTGATTTTGCAGAATTAACAGGTCCACAACGGACACAACAGATTGTTTTATATTTTCGTCCTGCATTTCAGGAAAAAGTTCGTTGGCGTTTTATCCGTAAAGCGTTTGATAAAAAATTAGAACATTGTTCCAACCCATAGTATATTGCGTTTTATTTTGCGTGTCGCAAAACATTATTGTTTATTGTGGTAATATTCTCAAAATTTGAAGATCATATCAATTTTATACACGAAGCATTTTTTGGGAGTATGGGTTGGATGTTTTTAGGCAAGGTTTGCTCATAGAATCTCATGAGGTGATGCTAAAGGAATTGGCTTCAGAAAAAAAGGTTTTTGAAAGACCATTGTTGACAGATGAGTACTAGTTAAGGATTTTGATCCTTTAAAGATATAGAGAGAAAATTAAGTCGTTCTTATCTTCGATAAATTTTTAAGTGTGCTGTTGGGATCAATATTTCTCTCTGAGAGAGTTGCATTAATAGGATTACGTTCTTCACGAAAAACAGAGCGCTATTGTATTGTATATTCACGAACTTATTTTAAAGAAAAATTCCTTAACGCTTCCAAGCTATTTTGCGACGATGCCCGTGATGGGTATAACGGTAAATCCATTAAGCCCCCCATCTTTATGCTTATGAAGGAGCAGTTCGGCACTATCACACTATTGATCAGTGCCAATGTTTGTAACAGTTCTTGGCACTAGAGATGGTTCATAAGAGGCATTTTTAGCTTTTTCTTAATAGCTTTTATCCATACAGCTCCCCCGCTTGTAACGTGCAGGCGAATGGTTTTGGTTGATTCAACATACATAGATTTGAAATGGAAGAATCTTACGGTGTTCGGGGTTCTAATTTAATATGAATAACGCTAAATTATCATTATAAATCAAATGTTGTACATTACAGAAGCACTGAAAATTTGAGAAACAATACATTACAATGGTCGAGAAAAACAACTCTTCTGCTCTTTGTTATTATACTAAAAATGAAGTTATAATAACAAACCACAAAATGCATGCTTTTTCATAGCAAAGCATTCTCTCAAATATTTCAAACAACTTTCATAAAGATTTACGCGAATAACGTCGTGCAATTGAATCAATATCACCTCGACAAATTCCAAGATCGCTGAGTTCATATGTTGAAAGACGACTTAACGCATTAACGGTTCGACGATAACGGCGCCAATTACTATAAAAACGTAGAATATTCATATCCCCTACTCAAACTTTTCATTACACTCTTTAGTTTAAGAATAGAGTATATTACTAAAAAGAGTTGTGTTATAATATCATAGCAGGTATGCATCTAATACAAGATAATGTCCCTTTAACATTTTTCTCATGCGAAAGGGTAACCATTAAAAACATCAACAAGAACATCTTATCCCTAACCAATGGCTAAATTATGTGCATTTTCTGCGGTGATAAACTTTTTCACGTGTAGCTTCTTTGGATTGAATAACTGCTTCCATTTCAACATTTATCAATAGTCATACGATAATTATGAAAAATTCCTTGAAACATTTGTCTCATACGAAAAGAAAAGCAGCAAAATTATTAATGGCGGAAGTGACGTGTTCCTGTAAAAACCATCGCTAACCCCTGTGCATCAGCAGCGGCGATAACTTCTTCATCACGCATGGAGCCTCCTGGTTGAATAACTGCTGTTGCCCCTGCTTCAGCTGCTGCTAATAAACCATCTGCAAAAGGAAAAAATGCATCTGATGCAACAACAGATCCTTTTGTGAGAGTTTCTGTTAAGCCTGCTCTTTGCGCACTTTCTGCTGCTTTACTTGCAGCAATTTTGGCTGAATCGATGCGGCTCATTTGTCCAGCTCCAATTCCAACTGTTGCACTATTTTTCGCGTACACAATAGCATTTGATTTAACGTGCTTTGCTACACGAAAAGCAAATTGAAGATCACGCATTTCATCTTGAGTTGGGGCCCGCTTTGTCACTACTTGCAATTTAAGATCATCGACTACCACGTTATCACGTGATTGCACTAAAATGCCTCCTGCAAGTGTTTTCGCAAGAAGTCCTCCACAGCGTGGATCAGGAACTCCACCTGTAATGAGCAAACGAAGATTTTTTTTCTTGGCAATAATTTCACGTGCCGCCATTGTGGCATCAGGAGCA
The DNA here is from genome assembly GCF_042196985.1 of Bartonella sp. AA97HXZ. Taxonomy (NCBI): domain Bacteria; kingdom Pseudomonadati; phylum Pseudomonadota; class Alphaproteobacteria; order Hyphomicrobiales; family Bartonellaceae; genus Bartonella; species Bartonella sp. AA97HXZ. The sequence goes on from NZ_JBHIRC010000002.1 coordinate 318,625, forward strand.
ATAATCACTTCTGTAAAAATTTTAACAATCTCTTCAGCACATTCCTCATCAAGGGTTTGATTTAAAGCAACAATTCCACCAAATGCCGATACATTATCACACATAAGAGCTTTCAAATAAGCTTCTTTCAAATTTTCTCCTTCCGCAACACCACAAGGATTGGCATGTTTAATAAGAGCGACAGCAGCGGTTTTTTGCGGATCAAATTCTGCCACAAGTTCAAAGGCTGCATCTGTATCATTCAGATTGTTATAAGAAAGCGCTTTGCCTTGTAAAAGTTTTGCTGTTGCAATACCAAAACGTTTTTCATTATTGCGATAAAATGCTGCCTGTTGATGTGGATTTTCTCCATAGCGCATAACACTTTCAAGATGACCAGAAAAACTCTGCCACGATGGAGTTTCAATTTCTAAATCCCTTGCAAACCACGATGCTATTGCCGTATCATAAGCAGCGGTGTGTGCATAAGCGCGCATTGCTAGCTGATGACGCATAGATAAGCTTAAACATCCATTATGCTGCTTTAATTCAGCTAGAATCGAATCATAATCTTTTATCGCTGTTACAACACCGGTATAAGCATAATTTTTTGCCGCGGCGCGAATCATCGCCGGTCCACCGATATCAATATTTTCAAGAATCGTTTGTCCATCAGCTCCAGAAAGGATCGTCTCTTCAAAAGGGTAAAGATTCACCACCAAAAGATCAATTCCATAAATGCTGTTCTTTTCCATAGCTTCCCTATGGCTAGGATCTTCTCTTACCCCCAACAAAGCACCATGAATCAAAGGATGGAGTGTTTTTACACGCCCATCCATTATCTCAGGAAATCCAGTAACTTCAGCAACATCTTTTACGGGTAAACCAGTCGCTATGAGGGTTTTTGCTGTTCCTCCTGTTGAAATTAATTCAACATTGTAAGTAGCGTTAAGAGCTTGTGCAAAAGCAACCACACCCGTTTTATCAGACACAGAAAAGAGAACACGACGAACCCGATGAAGATCAGGTATGGGAAAATTTTTGGCAACAACACCCATAACAGCAGCCTTAAAAATGAAAGAGTTAAAATTCTAGTAAAACAAGCTTATACATTTATAGCATAAGCCTTTAGCAAAATACACTGAAAGGATAAACTGTCTTTTTAGAATATAGGATGATTCACCTTTTTCTATTATCCTGTAAAAACCTCTCATTTGAGGTGTGGTGATAGGTATAAAAGTCTCATTGAGACATTAAATGTTTTTTGTTGCTTATAACTCAATATCTCATCTTCATAGCAGTTTTGAAACAAAAAATGCATCCGTATGTTCTCTGCTATATTAGCCTTTATACTAGATGAAGGCGAAAGTATTGCGTATATGAATTGGAGTAATCTCTGAAATGGGAACCAATCTAATGAAGCAAGGATATAAAATTATAAAGGCAAAAATGAGTGCTCATCTTTCCTATTATTTTTAAATTTGACTTTATGTTTTTCAAAAGCGTTTATGACAATTCTTTTTAAGAGTGAAGATAATGCATTTCTTCACATTTTAGGGCATTACATCTTTTTTAATGAATCAACCCTATTTTATGATGTTTTTTTAAGAGTGTCGCGTAAATCTTTTGTGGATGGTATAAAGTTCATTGTATGCCTATGATCTTTAATTTAACAAAGGCGCAAGTTGGTAGATTTTATTCTCTTTATCAGTTTTCAAGATTCTAAAAATTTTTGTTACTTGAGATGGAAGAGGTATTTTTTTAGTTTTTTTGCCGTAGCAGAAAAAGAAAACCTCCTAACACACCAGCAGCTAAAATAAACCACGTGATTGCATAAACGAGATGATTATTTCGAAAATGGATAATCGTAAGACCAACGACGGGAAGTTTTGCTTGTGGAGATGTTTTTCTGGCATCAATGAAATAAGGGGCAACAGTGGACAAACCAAGTTTTTGTGCCATGGCGGGGAGATCGCGCGTATACCATAAATTTTTGTCAGGATTATTTTTACGCGGGAAAAATCCATTTTTTTCACTCATGCGTAATAAACCTATAATCGTTGTTTGTTCTGTGTCTGTGGTAGAATTTTGCTGAGATAAGGCATTTGTATGCGATTGCTCTGTGTTTTGAAAATTGTTACGTTCATCCATGGGGATAAAGCCACGGTTGATAAAGATCAGTGTATTATCAGCAGTTTGTAAGGGAGTCAAAACCCAATAGCCTGTAGTATTTTGAGCGGCAGCAGTGACTAAAATATTTTTATCTGTTAAAAATTTTCCTGTGATAATAACAGGTTGATATTCATATTTTTCAAAAGTAACATCTGACCATTGATTTTTTGGAGGGGCTTTTATGGGGGGCAAATGAATGCGCTGATTGGTACTGGTGATAAGATTTGTTTTCCAGTTTAACCGTTGTACTTGCCATATACCTAATGCACTGAAGAGAAGAAAAAAACAAATACATAAAGTTCCAAATAAAAAAGAAGAAAAACGGCAAGAATTTCCCTGAAGCTTTGTCATGGGGGGGTCTTTTTTGCTCATGATTTGTGCTTCCTTTCGGGACAATAGGCTTTTATTCTAACATGGTATATATTAAAAGAAACATTTTGTACGCTTTTTGGCAGAATTTGCACGCCTTATTGAGGAAAAAGATGAAAAATGAGCCAACAAGAGATGAAAAAGGTTTTATAAAAGACTTGACCTTTTGTTGTCGACCCCCTATTAGAAAGAAACTTCCCAATGATGCCCGTTCAAGGTTGCATTGCGCGTGTTTTGCGTTCATTGTGTCCTTTGGGTATGGGGATTTGAAAGTTTCTTAGAGTTTAAGGGTGAAGTTTATGTCTCGTGCATGTGAATTGACAGGGAAGACGGTTCTGTATGGTAATAATGTTAGCCATGCGAATAATAAGACTCGGCGTCGTTTTTTACCAAATCTTTGCAATGTGACATTGATTTCAGAGGTGTTACAGCAAAGTTATCGCTTGCGTATTTCAGCAAATGCATTGCGTTCTGTTGAGCACCGCGGTGGTCTTGATGGTTTTTTGATTAAAGCAGACGATAAAGAGTTGTCGCAACGTGCGCGTTTGCTAAAACGCCAAATCATTAAGAAAAAAGCTGAGCAAGAAGGTGAGCAAAAGGCTGAACAGGCAGCATAATTGTTAGCGCCATCCTTTTTGGTTTATCAACGCCGCCATTCTTTTTGGTTTATTAACGCTTTGATTTCGGTTTTCTTTTCTAGAAGTTAAGTTTTTTGCAGGTTGATCGTTTCATTTTATTGGTTCCATATCCCAGGTTAAAAAAAATGTCTTCAAGCGGTCTTTTATTAGAACAGCAAAAGAAAAGGTATGTTGTTTTTTCTATTTTTGCAATGTGCCTTGCTGTCACGGCTTCTAATATTTTAGTTCAATATCCTGTCTATTGGTTTGATTTGAATGCGCTGTTGACTTATGGGGCTTTTACCTATCCATTTGCTTTTCTAATCAATGATTTGACCAATCGTTTTTATGGTCCATTTGCTGCGCGGCGTGTGGTTTATGCTGGTTTTTTTACGGGTGTCTTTGTTTCTTGGATATTGGCGACACCACGGCTTGCACTTGCTTCTAGTTTTGCATTTTTATTTGGGCAACTCCTTGATATTGTGGTTTTTACTCCTTTGCGACGTAAAACATGGTGGAAAGCACCTTTAGCAGCAGCGTTGGTTGGTTCAGCTTTGGATACAGTGCTGTTTTTTGCTCTTGCTTTTTCTAGCTCGTTTGCTGTTTTTGATAAGATAACAGGGTATGCAGATAGTTCACTGGTGGAGAGTACTGTTTTGGGAGGGATAGGCATGCCAGTTTGGCTATCGCTTACTTTTGGTGATTTTTCGGTAAAAATTATTATGAGCCTGTTTATGTTGATTCCTTATGGAACAATTCTTAATATTGTAAAGCTTCCTCTTTATCAAAGTCCTTCAAAGGATGATTCTTCTTTTGTTTGTAACAAATAATGGTCTTTGTTCTTTTGTTTTGCTAAATGAAGAGGGGAGGGGAGTTATGTCCTATAAGGGCAGAATTTAAGCGGATTTATAAGAGGTATTTTGATTCTTTTCTCAAGTTGTATTTATCCATACATCATCTATGCTTACGATGTGTAAGGAAATGGTTTTGACTGATTCAGTATGGGATAAGAGCATCTTATCAGCATTAAAAACAGATAATAAAGCTCTTATAAAGGATCAAAAATGTTTTGTTAAGAGTTGTGATGTCTTACTTATGATTATTTGAGCTATAAGAAACTTGGTTCTTATAAAGGAAAAAACATTTCGATATACATTTGGGTAGTATATAAATAGAAAAATAAATACCAATGGTATCAAGTCTTTTTTGACAGTTTTAAAATTTGGTTATACTGATATTTATCATTATTTTAGTAACAAATGTTTGTGCAGATATGTTAATGAATTTACAATTTGTTATAATGCGATCTCTGTAGAATTTGGCAAACGCTTCGAGTGTTTATTTTAGATAATTGTAGGTTAGAAATGCGATACTTGGAGCTGATAGTATGAATAAAATGATAAATCAAACAGATCATACAGAGGCTTTATTTGATAATTTTGTATTAACTTCCTTGAAAAAACAGAGAGAGACTAGGGAGTTGCCTATTGTAAAATCACCTCTTCGTTATCCGGGAGGGAAAAGTCGTGCTGTTCCTATGATTATTAATAACTATATAAGGAAACAGAAAACTTTATGTTCTCCTTTTGTGGGAGGCGGTTCAATTGAATTAACCTTAGCAAAAAGAGGAACAAGGGTTTATGCTTATGATGCTTTTAAGCCGCTTGTTATTTTTTGGCAGATGCTTTTGAAAGATGCTTCAGCTCTTGCAGAAAAAGTGAGAGAATATGAAGATATGACTCCCGTAATGTTTTATAATCTCCAAAAAACTTTTGGGAATATTAAAAATCAATTAGAGATTGCTGCCGTTTTTTTTGTTCTTAATCGTTCTTCTTTTTCCGGAACGACACTTTCTGGTGGTATGTCTCCAGGACATCCCCGATTCAATTATCGTTCTATTGAACGGCTTAAAGATTTTAAGATTGAAAACTTCATAGTGGAACACAGAGATTTTACAGAAAGTATTCCTAAACACTCTAACGATTTTCTTTATTGTGATCCTCCGTACCTTATTAATCAAAAACTTTACGGTCACAAAGGCGATAAACATAATTCTTTTGATCATCAAGCTCTTGCTGAACTTTTGAGAAAGCGTCAAGGATGGGTTTTATCTTATAATGATTGTGTGGAAGTTAGAGAACTTTATAAAGGACATACAATACTTAATCCTGAATGGACTTACGGTATGGGAAACAATAAAAAATCAAATGAACTCGTAATTTTGAGTAAGGATCTTTAGGAAATTGCATGAATCAGGTAGAAAATGGAAAAGCCTTTGAATATGCTTTGGCTATGGGTTTTAAAAAAGCAACAAAGGCTTCTATAGAGTTTAATTCGTCTTTTCAAATAGCGGAGTCTTTTTATAATTTATTTAATGATACTGAAAAAAGGCTTTTAAATCTTGCTTCTATTGAAGCAGCCGTTTTTTTACAGTTACATGATAAAAATATTAGAAACACGAAAACTATTGTTCTTCAGGAAGATTTTGTTGGGATCAAAGGAGATGTCCGTGATATTATTTTAAAAGTTCCTGAAAATCCTATTGGTATTTCTGCAAAACATAATCATAGCGCTATCAAACATCCTCGCCTTTCCAGTAAAATAGATTTTGGTAAAGAATGGACAGGTTATTCTTGTAGCAGCGTTTATTTCAATGAGGTTAGGCCTATTTTTGATTATTTAGCAGAGCTTAGAGATAAGAAGATGTTCTTTAGAGATATAGAGGATAAAGACAGCAGAGTTTATCTTCCAATCCTAGAAGCTTTTTCTAAAGAACTTCAAAGGCTTTGTTTAGATTATCAAGATAAATTTGTGAAGCTATTGTTTCAGTATGTTATAGGTTCTTATGATTTTTATAAGATTATGATAGATACAAGATCTAAACAAAAACGGGTTATTATTCAGTCTTTTAATTTGAATGGCACTCTAGGATATGGTCGTAAATGGAAAATTCCAAGCAAAATTTTATCCGTTGCACTAAAACCAGAAAGTAAAAACAAACTCATTATAATTTTTGAAGATGGTTGGAGCATTTCTTTTAGGATTCATAATGCATCCAGTAAAGTAGAAGCTTCCTTAAAGTTCGATATTCAATTTGTGGGATTATCTTCTCAGGTTGTTAGTCATCAAATTCCGATGGTTTAATGATAGAGATAATTTTTTAAAATGTAATCGTTGCTGATTCAAGGCAGGTTTATTTCTTATGAATATGAGTTCTTTTATCACTAAAAAGTATTTCTAATTGTTTTGTTATGGCGTCGGCGAGTTCTTCAGCATTCATAATTGTTACAGCACGTTGATAATAACGTGTGACGTCATGACCAATTCCAATGGCAATGAGTTCGATAGGGGAGTGTGTTTGGATTTCTTGAATCACTGCGCGTAAGTGTTTTTCTAAATAATTGCTGGAGTTGACCGATAGTGTCGAATCGTCAACAGGAGCACCATCAGAAATGACCATGAGGATGCGACGTTGTTCACGCCGTGATAAAAGGCGTTGATGAGCCCAAATCAAAGCTTCTCCGTCGATATTTTCTTTTAATAATCCTTCTTGCATCATCAAACCTAAATTGCGTCGTGCGCGACGCCATGGGGTATCAGCACTTTTATAGATGATATGGCATAAATCATTGAGGCGTCCAGGATTATGGAGTTTGTTTTGGGTAAGCCATTGTTCGCGCGATTTTCCCCCTTTCCAAGTTTTGGTGGTAAAACCTAAAATTTCAACTTTGACACCACAACGCTCAAGAGTTTGTGCCAAAATATCAGCACAACTTGCAGCAACGCTAATGGGGCGTCCGCGCATTGAGCCAGAATTATCAATGAGGAGTGAAACAACTGTGTCCCGAAATTGGGTGTTGCTTTCCATTTTAAAAGAAAGGGGTTGCATGGGGTCAATAATTAGACGTGGAAGCCGTGTTGTATCAAGATATCCTTCTTCAAGGTCAAAGTTCCAGTTGCGATTTTGTTGCGCCATCAAGCGGCGCTGGAGACGGTTTGCTAAACGTCCAACGATGTTTTGGAGATGATTGATTTGCTTATCAAGATAACGGCGTAAGTGATCTAACTCGTTTTCAGAACAAAAATCTGTTGCTTCCAAAATTTCATCAAATTGACGGGTGAAGATTTTATAATTGCCAAGTCTTTCCATTTGTTCCGAATCAGAAAAAAGGTGTTTGGGTTTGCTCGGCTTTTCTTGCCAAGGTCCATTTTTTTGTTCGCCGTCAGCTTGATCATTGTTGTTTGATTGTGTCGCTTGTGTTTTTCCATCATCTTGCACATCACTTTCTTGTTCAGTGCTGGTTTGTTCTTCACTTTGAGCGTGTTTTTTGTTTTTACTCTCTTCTTCTGCTTGGTCTTGAGGTTCACACGCATTTTTTAATTTTTTATTGTTTTCACTGTTAGAAGCTTCAGCTTGTTGCACTGTCATTTTGAGTGTAACAAGCATTTGGCGAACAATCTGTGCAAAAGCCTTTTGGTTGTAAATATGTTGTGGGAGTTCATTGAGTTGTGATGCTGCTTTTTGTTCGAGTTCTTTACGCCACAATTCTAAGACAGAACCCGCTTCTCTTGGAGCTGCGCGCTTTGTTATTTTTTCACGCAATAAAAGTGCAATCGCTTCTTGGATGGGGGCTTCACTTTGGTTGCTAATTTTATGATAATGGGCTCTTTTGTATTTATCGGCGAGCATGACATCAAGATTTTTTGCAAGTCCCTCCATGGCTAAAGTACCAATTGATTCAACACGTGTTTGTTCGAGGACTTCAAAGATAGCACGCGCTTCTGATTCTAGTGGAGCAAATTGCATGTGAATGCGGTTGTCATGCCATGCTTTGCGCAGAGCCATGGAATCACCTAATCCGCGGGTAATGGTGATGTCTTTATTCGTTGCGTATTGAGGTAATTCTGGTAAACGCGCACAACTTTCGCTTAAAGATGGTCGGTTATGACTAAAGGAAACTTCAAGGTTGTTTGTGCCTGCAATTGCACGCATACAGGTGGAAAGTGCTTTTTTAAAAGCTTCAGTATTAAGAGTGTTGTTTGAAGAGTCTTTTGCCGGATTTTTGTTGTCGCCAATATCGGTAGCCATGAGTGATAGATTCCTTAAGGCGAAACACCATGAATGAGTGATTCGGGAAGCTCTTGTCCAAAGGCGCGTTGATAAAATTCTGCAACAGTGGCACGTTCGAGTTCATCACATTTATTGAGAAAGGTTAATCGGAAGGCAAAGCCGACATCTTGAAAAATTGTTGTATTTTCTGCCCAAGTAATGACGGTACGTGGACTCATGACAGTTGAAAGATCTCCATTGATAAAAGATTGGCGTACCATATCAGCAACATGAACCATTTGTGAAATTGTCTTTTTTCCCTCAGCCGTTTGAAAAGATTTGACCTTTGAACAAATGATATTAACCTCTTTATCATGGGGTAAATAATTGAGTATCGTAACAATAGACCAGCGGTCCATTTGAGCTTGATTGATCTGTTGGGTACCATGATAGAGACCGGTTGTATCACCAAGACCAATGGTGTTTGCTGTTGCAAAAAGACGAAATGCTGGGTGTGGAGAGATGACACGGCTTTGATCAAGTAAGCTTAGTTTTCCAGAGGTTTCAAGAACGCGTTGGATGACAAACATAACATCGGGACGCCCCGCATCATATTCGTCGAAAACAAGAGCAATATTATTTTGATAAGCCCATGGCAAAATGCCCTCTTTAAATTCAGTGATTTGTAAGCCATCTTTTAAAACGATAGCATCTTTTCCTACAAGATCGATACGACTTACATGACTATCGAGATTAATGCGAAGACAAGGCCAGTTAAGACGTGCAGCAACTTGTTCAATATGCGTTGATTTCCCTGTACCGTGATAGCCAGAAACCATTACACGGCGGTTAAAGGTAAAACCTGCGAGAATCGCTAAAGTTGTTTGCTGATCAAAAAGATAATCAGGATCGATATCAGGAACATGGGGACTTTTTGTGCTAAAAGCAGGGACTTTCAGATCTGTTTCAATATGAAATAGATCGCGAGCACAAAGTGTAATATCGGGCAAATTTTCAACGGTAAGATTTGTCATTATGTTTCTGGAAGGGAGAGGACGCTATTTATTCATTAGAAACGATACAAGAGTTAAAGTATTTATGCAATGCTCTATAATGAGAGCCTTAGATATTGAAGAAAGATTTTTTTACGTATTCTATAATGTTTTGCAAAAAAAGTAACATTTTGCGCAAATAATGATGGTCTAAATGAAAATAGACTCATATAAGCGCATGTTTTCAGCACAAACCAGACTTTTTTAGCAAATTGTAAGCATGTAAAACATCACGAAAGCGCTCTTCTGAAGCACGATTACCACCATTGGAATCAGGATGGTGCTTTTTTACCAACTCTTTATATTTCATTTTGATGTCTTCTGCTGAAGCGTTTGCCTGTAGTCCCAGTGTATCAAAAGCTTTTGCTTCTAAGGGCTTTAATTTTCGTGAGAACTTATTGTTTGAATGCTGCCCAGTAAAAAGCGTGAAGGGATCGCGCATGCGATTTTGATAGGCAGCTGTTCCAGAGCGAATCTTTGCATAATTCGCGGCTGTTTTTTTCGATGTACCATTGCTCAGATCTGTAGGCCATGTCGGACGATGTCCTGTGAGAGCATCCTTTTGAAATTTTGCGATATCTTTATTGCTAAGACCAGAGAAGTAATTAAAATTTTTATTGTAGGCGCGTACGTGTTCAATACAAAAATATAAATATTGTCCTTCGTGATTTCGACCTGCTGGTGCTTTATGGGACCCTGTTTTTTCACAACCTTCCCACTGACACTGTTGTGCTTCTGGCTCAGCTTTTTGTTTTTTATTTGAGCTTATGCGAATTGAATCGAATAATTTAGATGTTATTGTCATATTATTGGTTTATGCAAAATTGATTAATTTTACAAGAATTGACTTTTGAAAAATTTGTTTTCACACTTATTCTATTATGAAAAAGGTTATTTTTGCACGTTCATTTTGTTTGAGGAATGAAAAATGTTTATAGAAACAATAATTCAGAGAAAGCTTCAGGATGCTTTTCATCCGCAAAAGCTTGAAGTGATTAACGAAAGTCATCTTCATGAGGGGCATCCTCATAATGAACATGCTTTTGATGGTAAAGGAGAAACACATTTTCGAGTGAAAATTTTATCTTCTTCTTTTTCTAATATGACACGCGTAGAAATACATCGAGCGATTTATAAAGTTTTACAAGAAGAGTTAGCTACTTGTGTTCATGCTTTGGCACTTGAGGTTGAAACACTCTAATTTTTTGATGAGACGTTTTTAGGAACGGGGATGGGCCTTTTGATAGATTTTTAACAAATGGTCTGTATCGACGTGGGTATAGATTTGTGTGGTGGAAAGACTAGCGTGCCCAAGAAGTTCTTGAATCGTGCGCAAATCTCCCCCCCGTGATAAAAGATGGGTGGCAAAAGAATGGCGCAGTGTATGAGGCGTTGCAGTTTCTGGTAAACCAAGGCTTGTTCGTAAGTTGCGTACAGTTTTCTGAATAATGGCGGGCTGTAGGGGACCGCCTCGCGCCCCACGAAATATGGGTTGGTTATCCAATAAAGGATATGGGCAACATTTGAGATAATTTTGTACAGCTTCGTAAACAATTTTGATGAGAGGAACAAGGCGTGTTTTGCCGCCTTTTCCTGTTATAAATAAACTTGTTTTTTCAGGATCAGAAAATTGTTCTGGTGTGAGGCTTAAGGCTTCTGATATTCGCATTCCACAGCCATAAAGAAGCATGAGGACAGCAGCATTACGCGCGGTAATCCAAGGTTCATTTTCCAGTTGATTTTCTTGTTTGACTATGTGAAGTGCTGATTTTATCGCTAAAGGTTTTGGGAGCAATTTGGGGTGTTTGGGGCTTCGGATAAGTTGAGCTGCGGGAACATTGACGATTCCTTCACGTGATAAGTATTTGAAAAAAGAACGGATGCCTGCTACTCCGCGGCTTAAAGAACGAGCACTTACATTATTTGTTCGCCGATAAGCAAGATAAGCACGCAAGTCACTAACGCGTAAATGAGCAAGATCTGTAAGAGTTGGTGTATGGCTTAAGTGTTGACAGAGAAAAGACAAAAATTGCCGCGTATCACGTTCATAGGCTTGCACTGTTTGTGCTGACATACGACGTGTTTGGGTAAGACACTCTAACCAATTTTTCCTTGCGTTTAAAATTGCATGGTCTGCTGGAATGAGAGGAATGTTTTCATCTTTTCTCTTGTCGTTTTTGATGGGCATTATCTAGTTGAGAGTTTCTTTCTTTTTAGATTTTTCATCGTTAGAATGACCATTCTTGTTTTGGGGTTGCTCTTCACGATTGATAAGTTGCTTTTCACCTTTGAGAGAGAGTATTTTCACAAGATTGTGTGTTGACATCAAATGCGCAAAAATTAATCCTAAAAAGCCATTTTTATGAAGTTTGGCAAGTTGGCTTGCTGATAATTTATTCAATTTTTCTTCATCAACAACCCAAAAATGTTCCAATTGCGCTGAGAGACCTTTATCGTTTTTCACATTGATGGATTTTTGGCTTAGGAGATCCATTTCTACAAGAGCATCAATAAACTCAGAGGTTTTCTCCATAGCGATTTTAAAACTTTCAAGAAAGCGAATACGTTCTTCCATAAAAGGAGAAATAGAGCCATCGGAATTAAAAAGTTCTGTTCCTGCAACTTCATTAAACATACCGGACTGTTGATCAAAGCAGACAGAAAGTTCTTTTTCATTGCTAATTTGTGCCAAAACAAAAGGATAGCGACGGACAAAAGCTGGAACATAAGTATTGTTTTTCCAACTTTTATCAGAAGCGATATAGTCATTTTCGTCATTAGAAAGACCGACAAGAGCTGCGGATGTGTAGTGCCGTTTTTTTTGTTCATCTTCAGCGCACATAAATAAAATAGGATAGTCTAGCGCTGCTTGAAAATATTCAGTACTTGCTAAAGGAACCCAATGAGTATCCTTGGCAAAAGACATATCACTTGGAGGAGCAAATTTTAGATTTTTATGGGAAATTTTGTTGATTGGTGTGATATCTTTGTAAAATAGCATAATATTTGCCATAAGACTTTCTCCTTTATTAATTTGTTTTTGTTACCAAGAAAGGTCTTTTAGAAGATTGTCTCATATGGCAACAAGATTGAATAGAAAACTATAAGATTGAAGGGTTCATTTTTGAGAGATAATATTTTTGCATGAAGTATAATAAAGAAAAGCTTAAAAATAAAGTCTATCTTGCCATTATTGGTATGCCTCATGGTATAAAGGGAGATGTTTTTGTTAAAATTCTAAGTGCTGAGCCACAGCGTTTCAAGTTTTACAGCACTCTTTATGATGATATGGGGCGTTCTTATGAAATTGTAACTCTTCGCATACAAAAAAATAAGGCGATTGTACGTTTTAAAGGGGTAGAAAATCGTAATGCGGCTGAGTCTTTAAAAGGTATTCGCCTTTATGTGACGCGTGATCAATTAATTGATGATTTGATGGAGGATGAGTTTTATCAAGTCGATTTAATAGGCTTGTGTGTCCAAGATTGTGGGGGGAAAATCTTAGGTGAAGTGTGTGGTTTTTTTAATTTCGGGGCTGGTGATTTGCTTGAAATACGTTTGAATACAGGTAAAAGAGTTCTTATTCCCTTTAGTAAGGCGGCGGTACCAGAAATTTGTATGGATTCTGGTTTTCTTGTTGTTGATCCCATGGCCGCTGGTTTAATTGATGGGGGAGACAATGATAAAAAGGAAATAGCTTGAATCTAAAAATAAAGATGAAGGTAAAAAACAACAGATGAATTTCGTCAATAAAAAGTGGAATGTGTGAAAATATTAAAAATGCTCTTTTGAGCAGATATTGTAAGCACTTTATCTCGAAATAGTCCTGAATTTTTAGAGTCTTTTTTAGTGCAAGTATTTAGAAGGATCGTATTGAATATGGCGCAGATCAAGAAGACTCAGATTAACGCTATAGCGTTAAAAGTCTTGTTTGTGCTATTTTTGCTATTAAGAGTCTGTTTAAGAAAATAAGGATAAGAAATAAAATGAAATTTCAGGCGCGCGTTTTAACCCTTTATCCTGAAATGTTTCCTGGTTTTTTAGGGTATTCTTTAGCAGGGCAAGCTTTAGAGCGTGGAATTTGGTCACTGGAGACGGTACAGATTAGGGATTTTGCTTTAGACAAACACCATAGCGTTGATGATAAACCTGCTGGTGGGGGAGCTGGTATGGTAATGCGGGCGGATGTATTGGCGGCTGCTCTTGATTGCTGTCCACAGGATTCGCCAAGATTGTTGATGAGTCCACGTGGACGCCCTTTTGACCAAGCTTACGCGCATAGCTTGGCTCGTGATACGGGTGTAACGTTAGTTTGTGGACGTTTTGAAGGGGTTGATGAGCGAGTCATAGAAGCACGAGAATTAGAAGAAGTTTCTATTGGTGATTATATTCTTTCAGGGGGTGAAACAGCTGCATTGGTTATCTTAGATGCTATTATACGTCTTCTGCCTGGAGTGATGGGGAATGCAGCTTCTGCAAGGTGTGAAAGTTTTGAAAATGACTTGCTGGAACATCCGCAATATACCCGCCCTTCTCTTTTCGAAGGGCGGGGTATTCCGCCTGTATTGCTCTCAGGTCATCACAAAGCGATCGCAGATTGGCGTCAAAGCCAAGCCGAATTGTTAACACGTCAACGTCGCCCTGATCTTTATGCACGTTATAATAAAAATCATCAGAAAACTTGATTCATATGATAAGGTGGTGTATTGCATGGCTCTCTTTTTAGAGAGTTTTTTATAAAAGGTTTTCTGTAGTTCCAAAATTAAAATGAAGGAATGGTGTATTCGCTCCTGTGTAAGACATAGCCTAAAGAGCTCCTTATTCTTAATAAAGGCTTTTTTGGTAAGAGTTGAGCGCTCTGACTGTTCGATAAAGAACATGAAGGATAAAAGAAATGAATATTATCGCACAGCTTGAAGCTGAACAATGTGCAAAAATTGAAGAAAAGCGCCAATTTCCAGCATTTCAGCCAGGAGATACAGTCCGTGTTATGGTGCGTGTGACAGAAGGTACACGGACGCGTGTTCAGGCTTATGAAGGTGTCTGTATTGCGCGTTCAGGCGGTGGGTTGAATGAGACCTTTACAGTACGCAAGATTTCTTATGGTGAAGGGGTGGAGAGGGTATTTCCTGTTTATTCTCCTTTGATTGAAGGTGTTGAGCTGGTGCGCCGTGGTAAAGTGCGCCGTGCAAAACTCTATTATCTACGTGGCTTGAGAGGTAAAGCTGCACGTATCGCTGAAAAGAGAGATTATCGGAAAAAAGCTGAAAAGGTTGTTGAGAAAGTAGAAGCAGCATCTGTCAGCACAGATGTTGAAAAGCAAGTTTCTGAGTAAAGATTATATCGGCTAAACTTTATGCAAAAGCGGCTTTTATGCCGCTTATTTGTGTCTTTCTTGATTCGTTTTGCCTTTTAAAAGGCTTGGAGTGGACATAAAAATGTTCAATCTATCAATTTTTCCTCTTTTTATTCTTAATTATGGGTGCAGTTTAAGAGACTATTGCATATATCGTGAATACTCAAAAGGATAAGTTTAATCTGAAAAAATGTCTGTTTATATTTGGAAACGATTTTAGACCTTTGACGTGAAGATAAAAGTGTATTAGATTAAGGCGAGTTTTGCGGATCATATCCAGGGAGTAATCGGTTTTTTATGCGTGACCTTTAATCCGTTATTTGAGACAACCGACCTGTAATATCGGTATCTTGAGATGCCAAACAAGTAAAAACGAGAGAGTATGTTTAGTCGTTTTGCGCGACTTTCTCGTTCATTGCGGTTGCAAAAACCAGGTCAGGATATTTTATGATAAACCAGGTCAGGATATTTTATGATAGAGACAACTAGGATAAAAGAGCGCCCTCGTTCCCCTCATATAAGTATTTATCGTTGGACAATTACTATGGCCATGTCCATTGCACACCGAATTACGGGTATGGCGCTTTATGTTGGAACGGTTTTTCTTGCTGTTTGGTTAATTGCTATTGCGTGTGGCGAGGAGACATTTAAAACAGTTTACGAAATTTATAGTTCTTGGTTTGGATTGTGTATTTTGTTTCTTTATACTTTGGCAGGGGTTCATCACATGGTTGGTGGTGTTCGCCACATTGTTTGGGATCTGAAGCCTTGCCTTTTGGCAAAAGAAAAGGCAACAGTCACTGCTTGGGCGACAGTGTTTATTTCTCTTATTGTTACTTTTGCGATTTGGATTATTGGATATACCGTTGTTTAGCTGGGGGTGAAAAGAGACATGAAAAAAGATTTTCGAACGGAACTTGGAAAAGTACGGGGGCGTGGCAGTGCTCATGAAGGAACAGAGCATTTTTGGCTAGAACGTTTGACGGGGTTTATCAATCTACCACTTTTGATATTTTTTATTGTTCTTATTCTTTCGCTTGTGGGCAAGGATTATAGTATTGTGCGTGCAAGACTTGCACATCCTATTGTTGCTATTTTGATGGGGTTGATGACTTTTTCGGTCCTTTATCATATGAAACTTGGTATGCAGGTGGTGATTGAAGATTATATTCCA
This sequence comes from Bartonella sp. AA97HXZ, assembly GCF_042196985.1. Classification (NCBI taxonomy): domain Bacteria; kingdom Pseudomonadati; phylum Pseudomonadota; class Alphaproteobacteria; order Hyphomicrobiales; family Bartonellaceae; genus Bartonella; species Bartonella sp. AA97HXZ. The sequence continues at coordinate 334,394 of NZ_JBHIRC010000002.1, forward strand.
CGTGAAGGTTTTCGGATATTCTTTTTGACGTTAAATATTTTATTTTGTTTTCTCATAGGTGGTATCATTATTTTTTCTCTTTTGAAAATTGCATTAGGGGGTTAAACAAGTATGGCGGGTACAGGATCATCTCTGGGTGCTAAAGCAGGTAACGCCCCTTATCGCACTGTGGATCATAAATTTGATGTTGTTGTTGTTGGGGCAGGTGGTGCAGGATTACGTGCGACACTGGGTATGGCAGAACAAGGATTAAAGACAGCTTGTATTACGAAGGTTTTTCCAACGCGCTCACATACGGTTGCAGCACAAGGGGGAATTGCTGCATCGCTTTCAAATATGGGACCTGACAATTGGCAGTGGCATTTATATGATACCGTGAAAGGTTCTGATTGGTTGGGCGATACCGATGCAATGGAATATTTGGTGCGTAATGCTCCTGCTGCTGTGTATGAATTAGAACATTATGGCGTTCCTTTTTCGCGAACGCAAGAAGGCAAAATTTATCAGCGTCCTTTTGGTGGACATACGACACAATTTGGTGAAGGTCCACCTGTTCAGCGTACTTGCGCAGCAGCTGACCGTACAGGCCATGCCATTTTGCATACGCTTTATGGACAAAGCTTAAAGCATAATGCGCAATTTTTTATTGAATATTTTGCACTCGATCTCATCATGACGGATGGGGTTTGTACGGGGGTTGTGGCATGGAATCTCGATGATGGTACAATACATCGTTTTTCTGCCAAAATGGTTGTTCTTGCAACCGGTGGTTATGGACGCGCTTATTTTTCTGCGACATCGGCGCATACCTGTACGGGTGATGGTGGTGGAATGATCGCACGTGCTGGATTGCCACTTCAGGATATGGAGTTTGTGCAATTCCATCCGACAGGGATTTACGGTTCTGGCTGCTTAATTACAGAAGGAGCTCGTGGTGAAGGAGGCTATTTAATCAATTCTGAAGGTGAACGCTTTATGGAGCGCTATGCACCTTCCTTTAAGGATTTGGCTTCACGTGATTTGGTTTCACGTTGTATCACACTTGAAATTCGTGAAGGACGTGGCGTTGGACCTAAGAAGGACCATATTCATTTGGTTCTCAATCATATTGATCCTGCAATCTTGCATGAGCGGTTACCAGGGATTTCAGAATCAGCACGGATATTTGCAGGGGTGGATGTAACAAAAGAGCCTATCCCCATCTTGCCAACGGTTCATTATAATATGGGTGGGATTCCTACCAATTACTACGGGGAAGTTCTCAATCCAACGGCTGATTCGCCTGATCGTATTCAACCAGGGCTGATGGCGGTAGGAGAAGCAGGATGTGCTTCTGTTCATGGTGCTAACCGCTTGGGGTCAAATTCATTAATTGATCTTGTGGTGTTTGGTCGTGCTGCTGCCATTCGCGCGGGTGAAGTTATTGATCGGAATGCAGAAATTCCACCCATCAATGAAGAAGCTGTTGACGAAATTATAGCGCGTTTTGATCGTTTACGTTTTGCACAAGGGGCAATACCAACAGCTGTATTGCGTGAAAAAATGCAACGCACGATGCAAGAAGACGCAGCAGTCTTCCGTACAGAAGATTCTTTGAAACAGGGATGTCAACGGATGAATAAAATCTGGGGGGAATTGTCGGATCTCAAAGTCACAGATCGTTCTCTGATATGGAATTCTGATTTGGTTGAAACATTAGAGCTTGAAAATCTTATGGCGAATGCAATCATGACTGTTCATTCTGCCGAAGCACGTTCAGAAAGCCGTGGTGCTCACGCTCGTGAAGATTATCCAGAGCGTGATGATAAAAACTGGCGTAAACATACGATTTCACATTTGTCAAAAGAGGGTAAGGTGACATTATCATATCGACCTGTCCATGTGGACCCGTTAACATCTGAAGCTGATGGTGGGATCGATTTAAAGCGCATTGCACCTAAAAAACGGGTTTATTAAGGGGAGAATAAAATATGGTACAAATTAAGCTTCCCAAAAATTCTCAAGTAAAACCGGGAAAGGTTTGGCCTAAACCTGAAGGCGCTACAAAGCTGACGGAATTTCACGTGTATCGTTGGTCGCCTGATGATGAGGAAAATCCTCATTTAGATACTTATTATGTGGATCGTTCTGCTTGTGGTCCTATGATTCTTGATGGGCTTTTGTTTATTAAAAACCATATTGATCCAACTTTGACACTTCGTCGATCATGCCGTGAAGGCATCTGTGGTTCATGTGCGATGAATATTGATGGAACCAATACATTAGCTTGTACCAAAGGGATGGATGATGTAAAACATCCCATTAAGGTCTATCCGTTGCCTTCCATGCCGGTTGTTAAAGATTTGGTTCCTGATTTAAAGCGTTTTTATGCACAACACCGAGTCATTGAGCCTTGGTTGCAAACAGTTTCTCCTGAACCTGCAAAAGAATGGTTACAAAGTCACTCCGATCGCCAAAAAATCGATGGCCTTTATGAATGTATTTTGTGTGCGTGTTGTCAGACTTCATGTCCAAGTTATTGGTGGAACGGTGATCGTTATTTGGGGCCCGCTGTTTTGCTTCAAGCTTATCGCTGGATTGCGGATTCACGTGATGAGATGTGTGGTGAACGTCTTGATAATTTAGAAGATCCTTTCCGCCTTTATCGTTGCCATACGATTATGAATTGTGCGCAAACTTGTCCAAAGGGATTAAATCCAGCGAAAGCAATTGCTGAAATTAAAAAACTCATGGTTGAACGCCGCCTCTGAAAATTTACTGATTGATCAAAATAAAGCGCAAGGTGGAAAATTGTATCTCCTTTTAGCAATTAAATCTCTAAAAGAAGATCGGCTGCTTATGGGGGCGCAGTAGCTATAATCATTCTAAAAGTGAAGTAATCCCTAAAAATTTAAGCAATCCTTGTAGAAGCAATCCTTGCAATGGCTGAGCAGAAAACTCATAGTTGAATATTATCTTTGAAAATTGACCGATTAACGAACAGTAAAAAGAAAAATAGAAAATTGTGCGTGTTTTTGTGCCTCTTTGAGGCTTAATATCTAAAAATTTATTGGCTTCTATGAGGCGGTTAGTATAGTTATTATTGCCTTTAAAAGGCATTAGTCTTTCGAGTAAACTATACTTTAAATAGCGTTCTATGTAAAAACAATAAAATCAATATGCCATGTGTTTTTATTTTTATTAAATTCGCATCATAATTTATAATTTGATGCAGATTCAAGTAATCATTTTTTATAAAAAATGATTACTCTGTATAAATAGAGCACAAAAAATAAATGCTGATACAAATATTATAACGCATGTAAATTATCTAAATGAAATACAAAGGAGTGATCATTATGACAATTCGTCATTTTACGACACATTTATTGTAATATCGAAAACATTGCTAATATTCAAGGATTAGGAATTTTTGATAATATCATTATATATATAAAGGTCATATTTTTTGTTTTAAAGATTGGATTGTTAATCGCATTAAAAAGCAAAATTTATAGTTCTTAAAAAATGGAGAACGTAAAATCCCTCTCTATTGTAGAGATAGATATATAGTTAAGGGGGTAGTAATTTAAAAATATTGTAACATCATAGATTTAAATTCACTAAAGAGCAAATAAGACGTTTTTAAAAAATATCAAATTTATAGTTTTTTCTAAAAATTTAGAAAACACTAGTGAGAATTCTAAGAACACATGTTGCGAATGTGGAATAGGGATGTTTATAGGTTCGTTTGAGTTGAATGAATTCAATCATCAAAGAAAACATGTTGTATTTTTATGAGTTTCGTAGGTTTTTATTTTATATGTTTTTATCTATAAAAAATAGAGATTTCTAGGTTTAGGTCTTATTTATAATGTTAGGGGATTTCATTTTTTCTTGTATATATGCTGAAGAAAGTTATTTAAGCGGTAAAAGTGTTTTTTATTTTATTTTTTAGCATAAAGATATTTCTTAACATGAAAGAGAGGTGTCCAAGTATTAACGGTATAATCAGCCATTGTTTTGGTATTTATTCTGTTGTGCTGTAAAACACTATCTTATTTAGGATGTGGTAATTAGAGTGGTTAGAAGGTGAAATCTGCTAGGTGAGGGGGCGGATTGTTTGCAGATCAGTGGCGTGTTAAGAGGCTTCGTCCTTTGAGGTGTAATAGGTGGAGTCTGTTAGCCAATTACGTAAACTAGAGCGAAATCTACGTGGACAGGTTTTTAACCTAACCTCTCTTATATATTGTGATAGGAAATTCACCTTAATAAGGACTACGACCGGTTACAGAAAACAGAAATCATTGCGAAAAAACAAGCGTGCTTGTTTTAAAATTTTTAATATTTGTGATCATAGTGACATGCGAAATCTCCTGTAGTATCACGCAGACCGTTCGTATTCTCGAGCCAAGAGTTGTCCATATATCCTCTTCAATCTGATCTTCACGAATTGATGCAAGAGATGGGTACGAACACCTGTAAGAATAAGCAGACGCAAAGCCAGTTGTATCATTATTGTTGCTTTGCAGAGTGTTTGATAAAAATCTGGAACATTTCTCCAATTCATTGCCGGTTTATTAATGACTTTATGGCGTTGTTTTTCTAAAAGAGCTTTTGCTGTTGCAGCTTTTACTTATCAAATGGGAGTTAAGAGTATTATGTATCTCTGTTGGCGTAATCTTTGAAAGTTGCTATACAGCCGCCTAATTTGAGGAGAATATGAAGCTGTAAAGGTGCAAACCAGTTTCCATTTTTAGCATCATTTTTTAATTCTGCTTTACGACTTTCAAAAGCATCTAGAGTAATGTCTTTTAAATAATAGAGATTACGCATTGCTTCACGCTTTTGTTTCTCTCGTTCTTTAATAAGATCAAAACCCTTATGTAAAACAGAACGCCCCGAGCCAAATACACTTTGCTTGTCAATTTGCAAGCTTGTTTTTAAGAAACCTTTCTTTAAGGTGCCTAAGCTTATTTCACTAAAGAGCTCGTGGATGGTATAATGGTAAAGCCTCGATGAATAATATAAAATTTATAGAGCATCTCCATTTTTACACTTCATAAAAGAGCAAGTTGGGCGCCATTAGACACTTTGCAAACTCCCAATGTTGTGACAATTTTTGGCATTTTGGATGGTTTATAAAAGGCATTTTTAGTGCTTTTTTGTACAGTTTCATTCTATACGGCTTTATTTACTTATAATGTGCAAGAGACATGGTTTTGGTTAATAAACAGCTTTGAAATGAGAGAATCCTACGGTACTAAGATCTCTTATCCAACACGCAAAATAATGAACACTCTTTATAAGTCAATGTGACGTGGCTTAAGAAGAGTGATTGTAGGTCTGTTCTTTTAGGAATTTTTGCTTTTTGTGGTGCAGAGAAGAGAGCAGGAATATTCAGAGTAGAGCTTACCTTATGGAATCTATGGATATCGTCTTTAGGAGAGGGACATAAGCCACGTGATATGGTTAGCAAAGCTTGCTTAAGAGAAATTTGGTTGTTTACGAACAATTGGAGGTTAAGAATCTTTCTTCGTCCGAAGAAGACGTCTATATACCACTATACTTTTTATTACCAAATAGAATGTAGTTTATGGATGCTAAATCGAAATGATAATTTATTTCGTATGAGGTTTTCCGTATTTGGAGATTGTTTGGTTAAAAAACATATTTATTAATCACTTGAAAATAGCGCTTAGAATTTTTAAACGATAAGTTTTGGTCTTGATGACGATAATTATTTGTGATGATCGAAAGTACCTATTTTACGAAGCTTTCATTGATAGGCGAATCAAAATTTATTCTTTTCTTTTGTTTAAATATTTATTTTGCAGCTATTTTTTCTTTTTTGCATCAAAGATACTTTTCAAAAGGTAAATGGAAAGAATGATCAAAGGCAAGAGAATAAAGAGAGCCTTATGTATAATTTGGTTTTCTCGTAGAGTTGTTGTCTATTAACTTTTTTCTTCATGAAGAGTGTAGAAAATCCATCGGAGAAGCAAAGAGAATAGGAAAAGTTAAATAAATAGCCGTAACAATTAGTTACGGCTATTTTTGTTTGCTTCATATTACCGAGAGAGGAAGCTCCCCTTAAGCGATTTTTGATTTAGCAAAAATCGGGTCGTAAAAGACTTCAGAGAGTTTTCTATCTTTAAAGAACAACACTACGTCAACTGTTGTATAGAGAACGATTTTTATCATTTCTAACTCGAGTTGCCGGCCAATTTCTGATCTTTTAATCAAGGTGGCACATCGCTCAAATGTCTGCAAAGCGCTGTTAGCATGCGTTGTTGTAATCGATCCGGGATGACCAGTGTTGAGCGAATTGAGATATTCCCATGCTTCATTGCCTCGCAATTCAGCGAGAAAAATTCTGTCAGGCGACTGACGCATACACGCATCTAGGCATTCTTCAGCTGAAACACGACCTACATTGTTACCATAAATCATATGTACATGATTGGGATGATTGGGTAGAAAAAGCTCATGAACATCTTCAATTGTGATAATACGCTCCTCTACAGGGACCTTTTCAATTAAAGAGCGAGCAAATGTTGTTTTACCAGATCCTGTTTTGCCTGCAATAATAATGTTGCGTTTGTGAAGGACGCATTCTTCCAAAAATTCAAGAATTTTTCCCTCACGTTTACTTTGTAAGAGTTGAACTTCAAATGGTTCCAACCGTGTGAAGTCTTGCCTCGATAACAAGTTATTGGCTTCTTTTGCTGAAGGCTTATTAAAACTTACATCAGAAAAATCGTCAAATGCCCCTTCTTCTTTGAGTTCTTCTAACGTTTTAACTATGAGAGAATGTTTACGAATTACAAAGGAAAGAGCACCATCAACAACAGCTGGTGTTTGTATAATTGTACCACGTTGTCCACCAGGCAAGAGCACATAATTAATACTTCTGGGAGCCATACCGTTATAAACGATAATAGCTGTAATAAGCGTTTGCAAAAAAGTGGTTGTTAACTCTGGTACGCTATGTACTTGCCAACCCTTAAAGCTTTTCGTCCATACTTCACAGGGGCGGCAAATCGATAATTCAGTGATCGTGGGATCTTCTAAAAAACAATCAAGCGGTTGCAGAAGCTGAAAAACTGCTTGATCTTTTTGTATCGGGTTAACGTGTGACGAGACTGTAGACATCGCTGAAATCCAGATCACGAGCAACAAAAATATTTACTCGTTCGCCTTGGTTTTTGTAAAGTGTTGGTGTGATATTGATGGAATTTTGAAGAACATCGATTGCTATAGATTCAGCATTCTGAGCTCCTTTATTTTGTGAGTTATCTTTATTTTCTTTGCTGCTTTTACCAACTTTTCCTCTTACCCATTCTCCTAAATCACCGATAATGCTTACCATAATTGCACTACCAAATCGTTCCCAAAAATGTCTGTCAACCCAGCCACCAATACCCGCTTCACCCAGAGGACCTGTGCCTGGTGAGTCAAGATTGACAACAACACCAGAAGGCGTTTCAATGCGTAACCATTGCACAAACACGCGCGTTTGTCCTTGTTGTATGCCACTTTGGTAAAAACCAACGACTTTAGAACCACGGTCAAGCAAAACAACACGTCCACTCGTGGAATAAATATCGCGTGTTAAATGACACGTCGTCATTCCGGGTTGTGATGTAATGATTTTTGTTTCTAATGTACAATCTATTTGCGTTCCTTGTGTAATCAAAAAGTCACGGTTACGAAGTTGCATCGCATGTGATTGACCTAAACGCACAGGCTGAAGGTTATCAAATAATACGCCATTACCTCTATCATTATTCGATGCTTTATTATTTGTATCTGTAGATCCTTCGCTACCACCGTTGTTAAGGCTAGAACTGAGCATACGTTTGCGTGCTAATTCTTCAGAATCTTGGAGCATATGTGGAGGAATGGCTGTTTGAAGAAGCTTACTCAAGGCCGGTGGAATATCCAAGTTTGAATCTTCTGTTTGTGTTGATTTTTCTGCTTCTTCTACAATCTTTGGCTCTTCTATAATCCGAGGGACATAGTTTGGTATAATTTGCTGTACTATTTGTTGTGGTTTTTCTTCCTCAACCTCCACGGTATTACGCATTTTAAAAGCTTTCCAAGTCAAGGCAATCGGTATCGCTACTATGACAATAAGTCCTACCATTAACAATGCACGGGTACCTGGAATTGTTGGACGACGTTCAGAACCTAGTTCGGACCCTCCATAGGTACCTTCAATATGTTTTTGTTCGACGTTGTCCAGTTTTGTACCTTTTCCCTCTCCTTCCTTATTGTCAAACATCATTTTCCTCCTTTATTGATACGATAAACCACCGAAGATACTGTCCCTGTTGTGTTTGGTACGCCATTGGGGTCATAGGCTTCATTAAAAACAGCTAGAGCGCGTTTACCAAGCCGTATAAGCCATTTAGGATTGACCTTATGAACGGCGATAATATCATTAGAACTGCCGATAACGGTGCGTGGTATTAAGCTTTCATTACCTTCAGCATCTACGACATAAATCGATGGCATATCCATGTTAGCGGGAAATTTAAAGTAAGTAATACGCCCATTGTCCCAAGCATTTATCGGAGCAATATCTTGGTGACCACTCATGGTATAACTGAGATTATAGCCGTTGACGCTTTGGTGAAAACCACGTTCAATCGCAAGGCGTCGATTGTTTTCTTCTGACTTTTCATCGTTTGAATCGGGATAATGGAAAGCCAATTCATATGTTGATCCCGCACGGTCATTCCGAAATTGTAGTCGGAATTTATAACTCCGTTTGTCGGTTACAACGATGAGATTGGTATTGGCAAGTTCTGCTTTTGGTTTAATAAAAATATGCCGCCCTTTATGAGCAAAGGCATAGGCTTCAGAATCACCAAAGGCATGAGTTATGTACTGTTCACCTTCTTCAAGAATAATATGTGTTGCCACACCAAGAACTGTTTCAATTTGAACCACATCGGCTTCGTTATATGTTATATAGCGAATGCGGTGATCATATTGTGAATTTGATGGACTTTTGAGCGCCTGCACAGGTACCGTATAAAGAGAAGAAAACGAAGACAATAGAACAACGAACGCAAGTTTTTTCATAACAATCAATTCCTTAATCATTCAACAGTATTTCTGGGTCAGAACGGTAACTTGTTACTTGAAAACCAAGGGGGTTAAGCAATCGATCAGATGATTTCATGGGTGCACCAACATAGGTGTAACCAATTGTTGCAATTTGGTGCTGTTTTGGTCCAGTAGCAGCACCGTTGCTGTCAAGTTGCTGAGTCGTAAAACGTACAGTTGCTTGACCGAGTCCATTAGGCTGGATTGATCGTACTTTAACTGTAATACGTGCTTTGTTGGAAAGCACTTTGTCCCGTGCATTTTCTCCATCATAGATTTTATAATATTCTTGTTGAACAGATGCCGCACTTAAAAGTGCTGTTGTGTCATAGTTCAGTTGAATAGTATCGTAGTCGTAAGTTTCGCGGTTAAGTACATATTGGTTTAGCCAATATCTATCTACAACTTCACCATAGCTTTCTTCGTGTTCACGCATGATTGAGATAACATCAACTGCACCCGTCGTATTATCAACGCGCAATACTAAGGGAGTTGGAGCTGGTTGAGAAAATCCAACAACTCCACATATCATACCGAATAAGCCAAAAAGACCCACAGTACTCGCAACACGCCATGCCGTTCTGCGCGACCTTATAAATTCATTGATAAGATCACGTTCTAAGCCACGGCTTTCTTCATAATAACTTCTAAGTTGTTCGGCTTTCACTGGTTTTGCTTGTTTTGTTTTCATCTGTCTCCTCGCTTGATTTCGGCAGGGATTGTTTTATTAATAGGCACGCGGTTCCTGTCATTGGGCTGTTTTAGCTTTGGTGCTAATGCACAAGCCGATAAAAGGTTTGCAATCAAAATTATAAGAATGATCGA